>NZ_PEBA01000066.1:0-190649 GCF_002734235.1 Sphingobacterium sp. 1.A.5 | reverse complement strand
TATGTAGCGTAACTTTCTGGCCTCGAATGGGAAAGTCTGAAATTTCAGTAGAAGGCATAAAACCCTTTGACTCCAACTTGCTGTTCTCATAGCCTGTCGGAGCAATATTAAGTTCATCTAAATAAATATGGAGTTGATTGTCGACCTGATCGACTTCTAAAATCTGGAAGTATTCCAAAAGCCCTTCCGGCATCAATAAGGATAGTAATTTACGTTCGGCTTCTTGCAAGGGATATTTGTATTAAGGACGCTAAACTAAGAAATTTTTAACACTCCCCCCAAGAATTCAGCTTGATCCATAGTTGTGTTTTCAGTGGCAGGTGGGGACACCTGCCACGGCTGAGGGCGCTGTTCTTTCACCAGCATCCAAGAGATTTATCGAGGTTACCATGGGACTTCGGCTACCCTAATAACCTAAATCCCAAACCTTACTCCTAAAAATAAGTTTCCTGAATCAAAGCTCTCTGCCTCAAAATAAAACTTCTCTTTAAATCCTATAAATGGAACAAACCTCCCGATTTGGAATTGCGCTCCAACTTGACCATTGAATGTTATTTCATGACCGGCACCTTTTGTGGCAAATTCATATGCACCTCCAGCCCCAATAAAAATGGAAGGGACTTGTTTTAATTGAAATAAAATATACAGATAATCTGCACCAATATATCCTGCATTAGTCCTACTTATCAATCCTAGATTTAATTGAACAGCATGTTTGTCATTGAATTGATAATGTCCTTGAGCGCCATAATAAATATGGATCGGCGATTCTAATTGAAAGTCTGAGTTAATCCCCAAAGAAATCTTTGAATTTTGAGCAAAACAAATGGTACTTAAAACCATTAAAATTAAAATAATACTAAATGAGTATTTAGGCATAAATAAAAGTTTAAAATTATGTGATTTGAGCGGTGAAAATATAAAATAATTATCAAAGAGGTTAATTTTTTTTATATATTTTATCAAAGGTTTTTATAACAAAATATCCCTACTTTTCAGTAGGGATATTTGTCAAATAATGATCTATTATTATTTAAATCATTTTGTTTCTAATATTCCGGATTTTGAATCAATAAATTGTTTTTGTTCATTTCATCTCTTAGGATTGGAAGGAAATAGGCTTTATTGCTCCAAGCATATTTTTCGAAGTCTATATGTTTAACAATTGGCTTTGTTGCCGTTGTGTGGTCAGAATTCATCGGATAAACAATATCAGCTACTTTAGTAGTAATATTATAAACCTCAGGTCCTATTGCCCAACGACGTACATCGAAAATCCTATGCTCCTCAAAAGCTAGCTCTACCCTTCTTTCATTTCTGTATTTTGCTTTTAATGCAGCTCCTGACTCTGTAATATCTGGCATACCCGCACGTTTACGGATCATATTCAAGTAAGTCCTTGCTTCTTGTTCCATTCCTAATTCAATACAAGCCTCAGCGTAGTTCAATAAAACTTCAGCATAACGGATAAATCTCCAAGTCACTGCCTGACGTACGTATTGTGCATCAACATTAGGATCTATATATTTTCTCAAATAATAACCTGTATAGGCTCCATTCCAGTCCTCAATAGTGCTTTTTCTGGTATCAACACCATATACTACTTCCATCTTGTTTGTTGAAGCATTCCATTTTTCCCATCGTCCGGTTTGGATTCTGTTCAGTGGGTCTAAACCTTTAGCATCATCTGGTCTGATTCTCCATTCTGCACCATTATACAAAATAGTAGAATAGAATCGTGGATCGCGATTAGCATAAGGATCAGCGGCAGCAGCAGCATTAGACCATGAGAATGGAGTACCATCTTTCATTTCAAATGCGTCAACCATATCACCCAATGGTGCATTGGTTCCCCAGCCATGATAACCATTTGGAGAAGTATATAAACCTGCTCGCTGTCCCATTGGCGTAGTGAAGTATTTTATGAAAATATCCTCCTCTGTACTTTTGTTCAAGAATATTTCCGTCAAATTCTGAGGTATATTTTCAGATGCTGACGGGTTTCCCTTGTATAAAGAGTACACTCCTAAATCGATAACTGCCTTAGCTGCATCTTTGGCTGCCGTCCATCTTGCTCTTCTATCTCCTGAGGTATAACGGATCAAATCCTGTTTTTCATAACCAGGGAAAATCGTAGTATTATATAAATCGCTGGCTGCATATAGTAAGACACGAGCTTTTAATGCCAATGCTGCTCCTTTAGTAGCACGACCTTGATTAGCTCCTGAATGTTTTTCAGGTAGCAATGCAGCAGCTTTATCCAACTCTGATACCATAAAATCTACACATGCAGCGTATGTATCCCTTTCCTTTAAAAATTCATCTTCAAGACCATATACTTCAGTGATTATAGGAACACCACCATATATGCTAACAAGGTTATGATATGTAAAAGCTCTTAGGAAATGAACTTCTCCCGACATTCTGTCTTTTGTGGATTTTCCATCGACATTATCTTCAATGAATGGGACTTCGTCGACTTTAGAAAAGAATATATTACAAAATCTTATGGTTTTGTACATATCTGCCCAACTTCTATATCTGGAGACTGTCCAACCCATTAGGCCATCCGGCGTCATCAAACTTTTGTTGAAGTTGAGGGATGCAGCGTTTCCGCGATAATGACCTTCATCTACTAAGTTCGCCTTAAAACGGCCATCAGTTAGAGGCTCATCTAAGCGGAAATAAATTTGGTTGATAAATGTTCCTACCAAGGCAGGGTCAGTCCAGACCGTATTGTCAGAAAATTCAGTTGCTGGATCAGTGTCTAGGAAATCCTGTTTACAGGAACCTAATAGTGTTGAAACGAATATAGCGTATAATATAAATCTCTTTTTCATGATTAAAAGTTTAGGGTTAAACCAAAATTGTAAACTTTATTAAGCGGGTAAGCCGTTGCAGATGTTGTTTCAGGATCAAAATCTTTCACTTTTGTGAATGTTAATAGATTTTGACCAGTGAAATAAACTTGAATTCCTTCAAGTTTTAATTTTTGGCACCACTCCAGCGGGAACGAGTATCCAAATTCAAAATTTTTCAATCTGAAATAATCTGAATTTTGCAACCAATAGGTATTACTATTTGATCTCCAATATTCACTGTAACGATTCCAAATCCGAGGTTTAGATGCATCTGGATTTGCTTCTGTCCATCTCCCTTCAACGTCTTGGATTAAATAATTACCAACTTCACCCTGCATTTCATAATAATTGTTACGGATTGCTCCTGCTGCACCTTGGAAGAATATACTTGTGTAGAATCCTTTGTAGCTCAAATCGATGTTCAATCCCCCTGTTAGAGTTGGAAGATCTGTTTTTTCTTGACGCACACGATCCAATCCATCAATTTTACCATCGTTATTTACATCTTCAAACATTATATCTCCCGGTCTTGCTCCTGCCCAGTGTGGGTAAGCATCTACCGCAGCTTGATCTCTGAATACACCGATTGCATTATAATATAAATCAGCATTCATTGGCCTACCAGTTGATTGTTGATAGTCGGGAACTCCTGGTGTTTCATCCCAGAAACGAATTCTGTTTTTGTTTGTCGCTATGTTTGCAGATACAGCATATTGAAATTCGTTGATCGCATTTTGGTAACCAACCTGAAACTCCAATCCTTTATTGACAACTTCTCCTATATTTTCCCTTGGAAGCGTCAATCCAGTAGAGCTTGGCACAGATGCACTTCTATTCCATAAAATATTAGTCCTGATATTATAAAAATATTCAGCCGTCAATGACAATTTATTATCCAGGAATTTAGCATCCAAACCTATGTTGGATTGATTTGCAACTTCCCAAGTAACCCTAGGGTTTGGAATACGGAGTTCATTCAACACTTTTTGTTCTACATTTTCATTAAAAACATAGATATCTGAGGTACCTGTTAGGAATCCATAGCTTGATAGGAATTGGTAATCTGCAATACGGTCATTACCTGTTTGGCCCCATGAACCTCGGATTTTTAAATCACTAACAACAGGTTTGATATTTTGCCAGAATTTTTCTTCTGATACTTTCCATCCTGCAGATATTCCAGGGAAAAACCCGAAACGGCCATCTTTCGGGAATTTATATGACCCATCATATCGCCATAGAAATTCGAATAAATATTTATTGGCAAAATCATAATTCAAGCGTCCAAAATAATTTAATCTTGCCTGTACAGAAGATTGTCCGGTATTATTCTTTTCAGCGTCGCCCCCAGCAAAAAGTTCTTCCAATGCTGTTGAAACGAAAAACTTACGGAAAGCTTCAAATGACATTACACTCCCTGAAATACGCTCCACCCCTATTAATCCGTTGAAATTATGATTTGTACCAAAAGTTCTTTCATATCTCAACAATGAGTTTAATGTTAGGAGGTCATTGTTTGCAAAATCTTGAGTTAATTCTGGGCCAGTAAACCCTTTTTGACCTCTTACTAATAATGGATTTCCACTGTCATCAAGTGATGTTCCATCCCAGTTATAAAGATACCATGGGGTTTTCCATAATTTATTGTTCTGAACTGTTCTATCAAATGCTACATTCCCACTCAAGGACATGCCTTGCACCCATGGAATGGTAATATCTAGATTTGCCTTTGATTCTAAGGTCATTGCTTTATTACGGTCATATCCCGTTTGGTTTGTTGTTATTACGACTGGGTTATTTCCATATTCAATATCTGGCCCATTAAATCCATTCGGCCAATAAGCTTGCATATTTGGTTTTCCACGTCTTAACATCACGAATATATCAGAAGCAGATCTGGTCGGATAATTCCTGTTTATTTCACGGAGTGCAACATTTACACCGTATTTAATATAATCATTGAATTTACCGTTAAGATTAGATCTGAAGTTATATTGACTATACTTAGTTGCTGAGTTTTTATAGATGGCATCTTGTTTATCAAATGCACCTGAAATAAAATAATTTACGTATTCAGACCCGCCATTTATGGTCAGGTTAGTTTGGTGTTGTGGAGCCACATCATTAAATGTTGCCTTATACCAATCCGTATTAGGATGACCCCAAGGATCAGAACCATTTCTGTATAATTCTATTTCCTCTGCGGAATATTTAGGTGATTGTCCTGCATAAACGCTAATTTCATTTAACATTTCGACATAGGTTGCTGCATCAGTTACCTTTGGGATTACAGTTGGTTGTGTAAAGGCTTGGTTATGGCTTATTTTCACTTGTGGTTTTCCTGTGCGTCCTTTTTTAGTGGTTACCAAAATCACCCCGTTAGCAGCTTGAGATCCATAAATTGCTGCAGAGGCATCTTTAAGGACAGTTACACTTTCAATATCCTGAGGGTTCAATCGTTCTAAACTACGGTTAGCAATTCCATCGACTACTATCAGTGGGGAATTATCACCCAACGTATTTGCACCACGGATTCTTAATGTTGCATTATCACTACCAGGCTCACCTGATCTTGATACAGCTACCAAGCCCGGAAGCCTTCCTGCTAGTGTATTTGAAAAATTTACTACTGGTGCTCTTTGCAGGACATCACCTTTGACATCCACAATTGATCCGGTAACAGTTGAGGCTTTTTGAGTGCCATAGCCCACAACCACCACTTCGTCAATATTTTCATCAGATGCTTCTAAAGAAACTCTCATAGCGCCAGAACTGGCTGGAACCGTTTTGTCTGCATAACCTATCATGTGGATTCTTAGGTTATCTCCAACATTTCCCGCAATTGTAAAATCCCCATTTTGGTCGGTTTGTGCGGATTGGCCAGTTCTAACATTTGTAATAGTAACACCTACTAAGGCTTGAGATTGGCTGTCAACAATTTTACCTCGGATTTCGGTTTGGTTTAGGATTTTCTTGTTTACAAGAAAATCATGATGGGACAGCACATTAGAATTGCCTGCCCATGCACCCATAGTAATACCTAAGGTGCAAAACAACAAGAGTCGTTTTTTCATGGTAAATGGTTTTAAGTTAAAGTTGTAAAAGTCGGTCTATAATATTTCCTGAACGTTAAGGAATCATCAAGAAATAAGGTTAAGTTCCGGTTGTTAACATAAAATTAACAAACCATTTTCAATAAAATTATACTGTCTTTTAAAACTTATCCACAATCCACCACCCCCAAATAGTTGCATTAACAATTTTTAACAGAACAAGAATAAACCATTTGATGGAAACTACATCTTACCAATAAGCAAAACGAAAAATAGGACATTAAATCACCTAAGTCGTTAACATTCTTTAACATAACAGGCATTAAACGTTTTATAAGAATTTTGCTCAAATAAATAAGAACATCAAAATTAAAGAGACTATGAAAAAGATATTAACATTTGCTGCTTTATTTGCTGGTTTAAGCTTTGCAGCTTCTGCACAACAACAAGATTCTGTAAAGAAAGATAGAGCTGAAGTTCGTCAAGAGATGAGACATAAAAAGCATATGCGTGGAGATCGTATGGGCCGTATGGACAACAAGACTCCAGAGGATATCGCAAAAATGAAAACTGATCGTTTGGACAAGGAATTGAAATTCACCGAAGATCAAAAGAAAGATATTTATGCTTACCACTTAGATCAAGCAAAGAAATGGAAAGCTAAGTCTGAAGAAAGAAAAGCGGACCGTGAAGCTCGTAAAAACGAGATGAAAGCAGAACGTGAGGAATTCTTGAAACTGTTAACACCAGAGCAGAAAGAAACGTTAAAGAATAAAATGGCTGAAAACCGCAAGGATGGATTCAAACGTGGCGACAGAAAAGATCGTCAGTTCAAACGTAGAGATATGGATCGCAAGCCAGTGGAAAAAAAGGCTGAAGAAACTGTGAATGTAGAAAGTTCAAATAGCTAATTAGAGTTAAGAATTTATTAGTTAGTGGTTATATGTTTAATTGATGAAGGTCCCGCGCTCGCGGGACCTTTCATCTTTTATAGGCTTTTCTATTTACTTTAGCTTTAAGAACCCCAAGAGGTTTTTACTTTACTACCTGCTTCCGAATCTTTCTCTACCGTAACCGACCTTGGTATCCTTTCTTTCAACTCTTCAACATGTGAAATAACACCTACTACCCTATTTTCATGATGTAGGTATTGCAGCGTATCAAATACTGTATTGATACTTTCTGTATCCTGAGTTCCAAAACCTTCATCAATAAAGAAGAAATTCTTGTCAGATTTATTTAATGATTGAATATTCTCTGCTAATGCCAATGCTAGACATAAAGAGGCTTGAAAGCTTTGACCACCAGACAATGTTTTAACAGACCGTCTATATCCATTGTTCAGATAATCCACTACCTCAAACTCATTGTTGTCGTTTATCGTCAAACTCAATTGATTTCTTGTCAAGCGATGGAATCTTTCATTGGCCATTTCACACATTTGTCTTAAATGGATACTGGACACATAATTAACAAATCCATTTCCCTTAAACAAGTTCTCCATTACCTTTAAATTTGCAGCCCTGGCATTCAATAGATCAAATTCTTCGATCAATTTTTCCTTTTTGCCTATTTCCAGAGTCAAATGTGCTAATTCTTTTTCTAGACCTCCTGTTAAAGACAACTGCAATTCTAGTTCTTCTTTCTTGAATTCGAATAATTTGGCTGTTGTTTCCAGATCTTCCTCCGAAAACTCTTTATCCTTCAAATAATCCTTTAAGGATGCGATTTGAGTTTCTAACACTTCCAACCTTACGTAGAACTGCTGTATGTCTTTACGCATTTGCTCTACCGGCATTGGTCTTTGGATGATCTGTTGCACTTGAGTGATATCAGCAAATTTAAATTCTCGCAGTAATTTTGCCAATTGCTCTTGTCTGACCTTAATTTGTTGATTGAAGCCACTTAATTGATCTTTTGCAGAGCTATATTGTCCAGCAATTTCAGCAAGTTTAGTTTTGTAGGTATTGAGTTTCTGATTTAAGGTCAAATAACCACTTTCAATCTGAATAATTTTTTGATCTAAAGCCAACTTAGATCTTCGTACTTCGTCCAATTCAATTTCTTCAAATTCTTTATAATTGAATTGTTGCAAAGCATTTTTGCTATGAGCACTTACACCTTGCACAACAGCGATCTCAGCTTTTATGCTATCTAATTCTTTTTCAAATTTTTGGATATTGTCCTTATTTTTCTGCAAGTCCAATCTCAATTGTTTGACTTCGGCTTCCAAAGAATTGGTGATTTGTTCACTTTGTTTTATTTTTTCTTTTTGAGCTTCAAATGCTCCCACGTCCTCACTTGAATAGCCTACCCATGTAAATTCAGAGATATGTATTTCCAAATTACTTGCCTGAGCATTTACTTCTTGTTGAATTTGTTCATAGCTAGCCCTTTTGTTGTTAAGGCCAAAACATGCTTTGGAAACCTGTTCTTTTAATTTTTGGTACTCCGCACGTTTTTCTTCCAATTCTGCTTTCTGAAGATTCAGTTTTTGAATTTCCTCCTGCACATGATTGGCAACCATCGGTTCAGGGTGGTCAAGTGCACCACACAATGGACAAGGCATACCGGGCTGTAAATCGGTTGCAAAACTGCTCAACCTAGCTTGTACCTGCAACTGTGTTTCTTGCTCTCTTAATTTATTGAACTCATTTTCGATCAATTTGAGTTCATTGCCGATCATCTGTTCCCAATTATCCTCGGTGTAGCCCAATTTATTGATCTGTGATTGCTCTACCTCAATATCCCCACTTAACTGATCTAATAATTTATTGGATTGGCTATGCTGCTGAACAATGGTATCTTTACGATGGTACCATTTCTCCATTTCGATCAATTGCGAGGTATCAACTTTTTCAGACTTCAAATTCTCTAATTTCTCTTCCGTCTCCTCCAACTTCTTCATTAAAGTATGCTCCGCCTCTTTAGTTCGCTCAACAAAAGGAGTCCCTTTAATCAATCTTGTCTCTAGCTCCTTTTCCTTTTTGGCATTTTCCTTTATTTGAATCAATAATTTATAATCTTCTACCTGTCCTCTGAAAGAATTAAGGTTTAGATAATCATGCTGGATTGCTCCAATTTCCTTTTCTACGATATCAATCTCCTGCAATTGCCTTTCTTTGAATGAACGGAAGTTTTCAATTTTATGAATCAAACCTTCCCGTTCGATATTTATGGATTGCAAATAATTTAATGGCTCTCTAAAAGCTTGAGAAGTTTTTTCATAGCGGTTTAAATCAGCCTCCTGCCGCTGCACACGGCTTTTCTTGCTATTCAATTCATTAAACTGTCCTTCTTTTTGTTGTAGCTCAATTGACTTATCTTTAAACTCCTGCAGAATACGGACTTTGGCTTGGAGATCTTGAAAATCCTCTTTCGTTTGAGCCAATGTCTTTTTAGCATCCTCAACTTCTTCTTTTTTCTTATTCAGTGCTTCAGTAGAAATACTCTCGAACCCTGATAATGCACCCTTGAGGTTTTCAAGCTTCCGGTTATTGCTGGATTGCAAGAAACCGACTTTAGGTCCTAAATCAAATTTATTTAGATAAAAGATTTCTTTCATCATTTCAGACCTATCCTTTCCTTTCAGTTCCAAAAATTCCTTGAACTGGCCTTGAGGTATAATGATGGTCCTTCTAAAGTTAGGATATGACAGGTTGGTCACCAATGCACCATCCGCAGATTCCATCGGCACCCACTTTTCATCTATCCATTCATATGCTGTACGCTCTATTGGCGTAGTATCATCAAAATTTTTTCTTCTTTTCCACTGTGCAACGAATCGGAATTTGCGCTTCTCGAAATTCAGAAACTCAAAGACTATCATCGTCTGATTAGACTTTAAGTTCATCATGTTATATGCACGCTTATCAGTTTTGTTCAATCGTTCGGTATCACCATACAACACAAAACTTATGGCTTCTAATATGGATGATTTACCTGATCCAACAGAACCAAAAATCCCAAACAATCCGGCTTGGGTCAATTCTGTAAAATCTATGCTTTGTTTTTCTTGGTAGGAATATAGTCCTTCTATACTTAAATATAGTGGCAGCATGCTTAATCTTCTTTTTCTAAGGTATTTGTAGCGACCTCATCAAATAAGGTCAATAATTCTTCATTAGGTTCTTGTCCATATTTAGATTTGAAATAATCCTTGAACAAATCTTTCATGTCTTGATCTAAATTAACAGTAGATCCGCTACTGAGAAACTCTTGTTTTTTACTGACCACAGGTATAATATGAATTATCCCATCGTGAGCCTCATGTATTCTTTTTAAATCACTGGCTGTCAAAAAATTATCAGACTCAATAGTAAGTTCTACTAGAGCATTTTTATTATCGTGTAACCAGCGTACAGCTTCATCAATTTCCCTGAACCTAGTTCTAACAAGTGGGCGACCTTTTTCTAGCTGTACATTTCTATATTGTGCTATTTTATTAGGTTCAAGGTCTACGATCACCACTTGTTTTTTCTGTCCACTTTCCGAAAAAGAATAGGCTAATGGACTTCCAGGATAAATAACGGGCGCGGATCCTTGCCCAATTTCATGAAACCTGTGGAGATGACCAAGAGCTGTATACTGGATTTGTGATGGAATGCTATCCGAATAGACAAGATCTGCGAAGCCCAATCTGATAGGCTTTTCACCTTCTGGCTCTTCCAATACTTCACCACCCCTTTTTAACATATAAAGGTGTGTTGCCAAAAGATTAACGCCATAGGTATCGCAATATTGCCCTGCAAGGCCTTGCCATTTTTGTTTCAATACTTCCTGCAATTCGGTCGCTTTATCCTCAAACCCCAAAAACTGTTTTAAGCGGATCTCGTTAGCAAAAGCAGTACTCAATATTCTGATAGGATAATAATATTTAGGGATTTTTATCTCCAGGAAACCTTCGTCTACACGTAAAACATCGAAATGACCTTCAACGGTGATTGGGTTTATTTTTAAATGGGGTTGTCCAAAGAAGAATATTCCCAATTCTCTGGCTAAAGAATCCGGAGAGTCAATCCGATCTGGGGAATCATGATTGCCAGCAATTGCAACTACTGGTCTTTTGCCATTTTTGGATAATTTCTTTAAGGTTCTATAAAGTAATTCTGTCGCTTCAACTGGTGGATTAAATGTATCATAAAGGTCACCAGAAACGACTACAAGGTCGACATCCTCACGATCGGCAATCTGACAAATCTCTTCCATTACTTCTTTCTGTTCTTCCATTCTAGAATAGAAATCAAGTTTTTTACCCAGATGCCAATCTGCTGTATGTAATATCCGCATTTACAATAAATCTGTTAAGGTGAATTTAAAAATACAGATTTTTATTCTTGTAATTGGTTAAGAAATGTGAAAGATTTCGGTGATTATTGGTACTTATGTATCATTAACGGTCAGAATGTCCTAAGTCCTTTTGCGGATTTACCTGATTGCGAACCAATTGTTTAAGCTCTTTGATTTCGGGGAATCTACCTTCTCGTTTACGGTCGAAAATTATCTTGTCATCAACAAATACTGTGTAACGACCCGATATTTCGCTAGGTTCTAATTGTACAGCATACAGATCATCCACAAAGGTGGTCAGTAATTCTTGAGCCATATATGCGGCTCGTAATAGCCAACCACATTTGGGACAATATGTGATGCGTACTGTAGGTTTCAATTTGTAGTTTATTTATGTTTTTCAACAGTAAAAACCTCTGTTTTGCCATTGTGGCAAGAATTACATGCAATCTGATGTAAAACGCCCTCATGTGCATGCTTAAAATGCTTTTTATTGATCTGGCTTGTCATTTTAATCATCCATCTAGCCACATCTTTTTTAGGATTAGAATCAGAAGCAAAGTCAAGTCCTTTCTCTCCGTTAGCTTTTGGAGCATGACAATGATTACATTTTACTCCCAATGCCATGTTGAATGACTTCATCGTGCTATCTAGTTCTTCATTGGTAATATTTTTCGGGAGTACTTTTAGGTTTTGAGGTCTCTCCTCCTGTCCGCCTACATGAAAGGCACTTAAGCCCAATACAACGGCAAACAAACTTAATAGTGTGCTGATTTTTCTCTTCATTTCTCTTTACTTATAGTTGGTATAGCAAATTAATAAAAATTTTTGAATTGTAATGGAAATGTCATGTAAAATTATATTTGATTGATATTCATTATTTTACATAACTCTATTTTGTTAAATACCTCAATGTTTTTATCTTGCGAGCCTTGATTTTAAAATATTTCTGCTGCTGAGTACCTATGAATCAGCAAAACATGAAATTATAGCTATGTATAAAAACTTTTTAATGCTCCTTGCCTTGCTTGCAGGATTTACATTTTCTGCGGCAGCACAATTAAAAGCTGTAAAAGCCAAAAACGGTTATTCTTATTGGGTAAGAACTCCTGAGAACATTAATAAAAAAGAAAAATTGCCTGTCATAATATTTCTGCATGGTCGCAGTCTTTCTGGCCATGATCTAAATCGTGTAAAACGGTATGGTGTTTTACGTGCTATAGAAAAAGGCAAGGATCTGGATGCGATAGTCGTTGCCCCACAGACGTCCAATGGTTGGGATCCAGATAAAGTCATTGATGTGTTGGATCAAGTTTTGAAAGAATACCCTGCTGATGAGCATCGCGTTTATGTATGCGGTATGAGTATGGGAGGTTATGGAACAATGGATGTTGCTGGTAAGTATCCCGATAGAATTGCTGCAGCAGTTGCCATTTGTGGAGGGGGAACAGCAAGCTATGCATGTAACCTTACCCAAGTACCATTATGGATACAGCATGGAAGCGCCGACCGGGCTGTTCCTGCTTCTGAATCCAAGAAGATATATAATGCCATCAAAAAGTGCAACAAAAAAGCTGATGCAACACTAACCATTATACCGGGAGGAACTCATGGAAGTGTTGAAAGGTTATTCCATGGGGAGAAAATATATGATTTTATGTTCAGATACTCAAAAGACTCTTAAATAAGGTTTTATATATTTTACCTAACCTATTTAATTAATTAACGATTATGATGATTCATGTCAATGACAGTATGCAAAAAGGTTATTCCTATGAATTAACAGAATCTAAAGGCACCAACTTTCATCCTGATTTCAAGCCCCAACTTACCCCAAAAGAAATGTTGGAAATCGGTGTTTTTAACGGCAAATATCTCAACGATTGCAAGGAAGAATTTCCTATAGATTGGTTTGAAAATGCCAAAATCTATACCGGCACCAATTCCGAAGGAGATGCTAGTCTTAATTTCTTTAAGGTTAGAGCCTCTCAGTCCTTGAAAGAGTGGCAGAGAAAAGGTTGGATAAACCCTCAGGACCCGAGAGGTTGGTTTCAATGGTACTGCCGATATTATATAGGTAGAAGAAGCGCTGATGATGAACGACAAATAAAAAGGTGGAAGGCTATGTCCAGACATATTGCTCAAGTGAAGAATAACTGCCACTATGGCGATTTACAGTGTCGTCCCAAACAAAGGCAGGCACTTTTGCATTGGGCTTATGATAGCATCAATATGTAAATTTATAATACACAGTTAAAACTTAACATCACCTGTTGCCCATTATAACTCGGATATAAAAGATAAGGATGTTTTTTCTTCTTAAATCCACTTTCGATCATTGGCAATAACCAATAGGCCGTTTTAGTACTTAAAATCCCTATTCCTGCTCCCATTACGACATCGGAGAACCAATGTCTATTATTATACATTCTGAAAAATCCAGTACCTGAAGCAATTGCATATGCTCCTATTCCATACCAAATAGACTGGTGTCTGTATTCCTGCCAAATGAGTTCGGCACCAACAAATGCTGTCGCCGTATGGCCGGAAGGAAAGGAATTGTTGGCAGAGAAATCTGGTCTCATTACCGGAATGCTTCCTTTCATTAAGTTCACGGTTCCAGCCATTAAGGCGTGCGAAACTGCACCAACAATTAATCTTGATTTAAAATCATTCTTAGCCTCCACTCCCATAAAATCTAAAGCTAAAAAGGATGCAGTAGGCAAATATTGTGTATAGTCATCAACAGGGAATTTCCCAGGGTGATTATATTGGAGATTGTTTTTTATTATCTCATTTTGGTTTTTAATATAAGGGTTCTTTACTGAAACAATGCCAAAGGTCAAAAAGGTCACTGGGGCTATCAGATCTGTCCTTAATATCTGCTGGCCAAAGGTTTTATTTTGATTTATGGAGCGAGTTAAGATACTATCTTGTTGCCCAGTACAAATCAAAAAATGAAACATTAAAAGCAACAAAAAGTACAATCTTATCTTGATAAAATACAGTAAACTAAGGAGTTCCATTGTTAATATTGGTGGTTAGTCAATTCATTTATTAAATTTTTTAACAATTACGTTACATAATTCTTATTATTTAATAATTCTAAAATATTACTAACCTTCAATAAATAAAATACCTAACATTGAGTATTTTTAGGTTTGTAGTCCAAGTTTAGTTTGAACACAAAAACATCTTCAAAAAGGAAATTTTTGCCCTTTAAATTGCTAAAACCTGATCTATTTATATAATTCAACCATACATGATTTGTTAAATACTATTGGATTAAGATTTCTTAAAGTAGTTTTAGGGAATGACAAATTTGATGAAGATTTTACCAACTATACTAATGATGATAATGGGCAGCATTTCATGTAGCAGTCAGAATTACAAGGATGAAGATGCCTTGATTTTTTTGAAAAAATTTGATTTTGTAGATCAATTTATAGAAAGTTCTAAGCCTTTTGCTCCCCTCTTCCAATTAGATAAAGAGAATCTGGACAACTCTGTTTCAGAATTTCAAAATAAGTACAGTACAGAAGCAATTAAAGCGAATGTGGTACAATTCATTAAAGAAACTTATAGCAAGGAAGAGTTATCTAAAATGAAGGATTTGGATGCAGATGCTATTGTTGATCTTGATAAGGAAAAATTCAAATCTTTTGAGAAGAAAATCGAAAAGCTATTCGACGATCAATATATTGAAGGAAACAGACTGCTATCTGGAATCGAGATTACAGGAATCCCAAACCAGTCGCGTCCATTTGAGTTTTTCACTGTTAACAAACCTAATGGTCTTTATATTGCATCAGCATTTGACAGCTATCTTCCCCAAAACGTTCAGATTAGCCAAGAACCCTTGATTAAAGGTTCTGACTTTTTATTATCTAGAACTTCTGAAAGCGAAAGCCAACAAATTATCATTGAATTAGACCATAAGGATCAAAATAAAATAATTCATCATTTCTCGAATCTTCAAAAAGAGCCATTAGCATTAATAATAAACAAAAGAATAATAAATATTATCTCTGATACACCTAAAATAAACAACAATATATTAGTTATTTACAGTCCGTGGAGCAAAGATAAACTTCAAATGTTTTCAGATTCAATTAACAAAAAACACTAGATTAAAACCGAAGAATTATGTTCGAAAAAACCCCATTGATACAAGCTATTGACAAAGGCGATATGACAAGTGCTATTGAATTATATCAACAAGGAGAAAGAATTCCTCATAGCCAACATTCTTATGATTACAACCAACTTTATGACACATTGCTTAGGAATAAGGGATATGAACTTATCAATTTGATGTCAGAAAATGGAGAAATTGAAAAAGATATCTATATGTTAGATAAAATTGATGGATCTATCTATTCATCCATCATAAAAAAAAGAAATCCGGACGAGGATTTCGTGGCATTTTTACAAGATTTCATAAGTTCAAGCGATAATATAAATGATGAGGTATCAGGAGAAACTTTGTTATCTTACGCTATCCAATCCAAGGTTGATTCGTCGATTATCAAAGCAATGGTAGATGCAGGATGCAGAGTAGATTTCAAGGATAATTCAGAAAACAATCTGATAAATATATCCATTAAGAAACATGATTTAAAAGGCGATGAGTTAATCAGTTATGTTGAAACCTTTTCAAATGAAGGGATAGATATTAATGAACCAAATAAAATCGGCCAAACTGCTCTCCATATTGCGATGGAAAGCAATAAGTCAAATATTCTGGACTTATTGCTTCAGAATGGGGCTGATCCAAATCAGCAGGATCATGAAGGAAATTCAGCCTTTTTCATAGCAGTTGCTCATAAAGGAGATATTGAACTTTACAAGAAATTAGGTGAGTATGATACCATGGATTTCGAACAAACAAATAAACGTGGCGAAAAAGCTCTACATAATATTTTGAAAAACACAAGTGGGTTTTCTCATAGTGTGGATTTGATCCTTCAAATGATTGAGGATGGCGTTGATCTAAAGAGCACCTGCATGCACTATGACAATGCATATTCAGGTTGGTATTGGATTGCTCAACAGAACGCTGAATCTTTCCAAAGGATTTTCAATAGCGCAGGACCGGACATCAACGAGCAGGACGATCTAGGTAATACTCTGCTTCATTTGGTTGTTGTAAAAGATTCCAACCATGATCAAAATGTTGCTAAAGAAACCTACAAAAAGGTCAAGTTCCTGTTGGACAACGGTGCATCTGCTAGTATGTTGAACAACCAGGAAAAAACAGCGATGATGCTTGCATCTGAAGACAATCTAAAGGGGAAAACGGTTGAGTTATTATTGATTGCAGAACAAAAAGAAAGATAGAAACTATGTCCATTTCATTTATAATAGCCTGCGAAGGCGGAAAGAGAAAAATTGCTGAATTATTGTTGACCAATAAAGAAGTTGATGTAACCTATACAGATGAAAAAGGTCGAACTGCCCTTCATTATGCTGCTCATCGAGGTTACTTGGATTTGGTAAAGATTCTGATTGCAGAAGGTGCTGATTTAGATTATGAAGATCATCAGGGTGAAACTCCTCTATTTTTCGCCTGTCTACAAAAACAAAAACAAACAGCACTATACTTAATTGAAGAAGGCGCCAAAGTAAATATTAACGACCTTAAAGGCAACAGCTTATTGCATTTAACAGCATCTACAGGTCAGTCTGACGTTCTTGAAGTATTGATAGAAAAAGGTTTGGATGTAAACTCTGACAATAATAATGCTGAACAGCCATTGTTTCTGGCTGTATTGAAAAGGAGGTTGGAAGCTGCAAAAGCCTTAATTGAATCAGGAGCAAATCCGGACAGTACCAATAAAGTGCAGAATTCACCACTGCTGCTCGCTGTTAGAAACCGACAATTACCAATGGTTGATTTATTAATTGATAGCGGCGCAAATGTAAACCATGTTAATGAATCTGGTGAATCTGCTTTATTGGTTGCATGTTACGAAGGTAACAAAGCAATGGTAAAGAAATTACTTGACAATGGTGCCGATGTAAGTATAACTAATTCAATTGGTGTCTCACCTATTTGGTATGCCTGTGCACATAATCAGAAAGAAATTGTGACCTTATTGCTTGACAATGGCTTAGATGTGAACCATAGTAGACCTATTACGGGCAATGACCAAGCGATATATGGTTATTTGGATTTTGTGGAAACAAGCAATAACCTATCTATTGATGCTCAATTCAACTTTAGGGTGCAGGATTCCCAAGGCGGAGAAAGCCTTTTACATCATGCTGTTAAAAATGGTCATTTGAGCATGGTGAAATTACTAATCGAGCGTGGTGCCAATATCAATATCCAAGATGAATCAGGCAATTCGGCATTACATTATGCTGCAGCAAATGGCAAGAAAGATGTGATAAAATACCTTCTTGAAAACAATGCAGATCCGCAACTAGTCAATGTGAAGGAGCAAAAGGCTATTGATTACTCGAATATAAAGGGGCTAAACGAAATAACCGCCCTTTTGATCGAGTTCGGCTCGCCAAAGGCCAAGAACGATGCTCCTACAGCTTTAAATAGCCCGACATCGGAAACTGTGGCTGCCCCTATCGACAAGAAAAAAGCGTTGATGGACCTGAAAGAGCTTTTAGATGCAGGCATTCTTACACAAGAGGAATTCAATGAAGAAAAAAGCAAGATCTTAGCTGGTTAAAAATCCCAAATAATTCGATAATTTACTATCTTTTTTTGCGTTAAATACCTAGATATAAAACCAAATTATGATGGGAAATATTGCGCTAGGACTTTTAATTTTAAGAATTTTCATTGGTGGAAGAGCAATTTATGGGGTAATTGACAATGTAATCAATTGGGAAAAAATGCAAGAATTCGCGGGTTTCCTCGGAGCTCACAAATTCCCTTATCCCATTGTTTCTGCAATATTATCTGTTGCTGTTCAATTATTCTGTGGTTTTTTCCTGTTAGTAGGATGGCAAACCAAATGGGCAGCAATGATTATGTTTATCAATTTCTTGATTGCCATATTTATGGTTCACCTACCTAATGGTGACAGTATTGAAGCTACTACACCAGCATTAGCTATGTTATTTATTTCAGCTACTTTATTTTTCACTGGATCTGGAAAATATTCCATCGATAAGGATTAAGGCAAAATTCTTTGTTTAATGTGTTAATTATATAAATCGACAAAACTATGTTTAGCAAATAAGCGCGGTCATGACTAAATTTGAATGTATCAAAAATTAATTAAATATGAATACAATAAACTTCAAGTACAGTGAGAAGAAAAGAGGCTCGATGGCCATGAAATTTTTACTAATTGGAATTGCAGGAATTGCAGCAACCTATTATATCTGGTTTTTAGCGGACAGGGAATTCCTGATGGGCAAAGTAGCAAGTATTTTTCTTGCTTTGCTTGGTATTGGTTCTTTTATCTACATGAAGTTTACTGGAAACAAGAGTGGGGTTACAGCATTAAGCATTGGCCCAGAAGGAATTAAAGGAGACACAACTCCTATTGCAAAAGCGGCAGGATTAATTGCATGGACAGATATTACAAATGTTCACTTTTTGGGAAATCAATTGGATATTGAAGTTCATAATCCACAAAAATTCGCTGATAGAATGTCTAATTTCTTCGTCAGAGACACCTACCTTAAAAGCATGAAAGGAATTATACGAATCTCGTTATCAGAAATTGAATACACGGAGAAGGAATTAGCTGATGCTTTGAGTAAATATGCTCATAATATCAATCCTTAACCAAAATCAATACCCATTTACAGGTAATTTTAACAATTAATAGCAGGGTTGTTTCAAAAAAGTTAGATTTGTTACTACAACAAATATCCTAATATGAAAAAACAACTATTAATCCCTACATTACTTATCGGATGTTCATTATTTTTTGCTTGTGGAAGTTCTACGAAAAATACTGATGAATCTGAAGCAGAAGAGCCTGGTGTTGTTGAAAACATTAGCAATGTTGGAGAGGCTGTAAAAGGGCTTTCGGGTCTAGAAAAAGCCATGAAGGACGTGGAAGCACAAACCAACGCCCTTAAGGCCAAAACTCCAGTAAGCAATGACGACTTAAAGAATGTCTTACCAGAGACATTAGATGGCTTAAAAAGAATGTCAATTCGTGTAGGCGAGAATTCCTCTTTGGGAATTTCTTCAGCAAATGCTACCTATGAAAATGAAGATGGTTCTAAAACCCTAGATATTTCCATAATGGATGGTGCAGGCGAGGCAGCAAGCGCATTGACAGGACTTGCTTTTTACGGCTACAATACAGATTCTGAAGAAATTACGGAAAACACCAAAGAAAGAACAACAGATTTCAAAGGTCAGCGTGCAAAATTGACTGAAGAAAAATATGATGATGAATTCACTTCTAAAATTGAATGGATCCATAAAAAGAGATATTTAATGAGTATGGAAGGCAAAGGTTATACAATTGATCAGGTGGGAGATCTGATGGATAAAATTGGGACTGGAAATCTACCGGAGTAATTTATCTAATTAAAAAAACAGGTTGGTGAATACACCAACCTGTTTTTTTATAGATCTAATATAATTTTAAAATTATCCTTTCCTTTTCTTGCTTGACATCACAAACTGTAATTCTCCTCCTTTAGAAATATCATCATGAGAAATCTTATATCCTAAAAGCTCTTTGCCATTCCACAGCACTTTACTGACATAAACATTTTTTTCAGATTGATTTTTGGCTATAACCTTTAGGGTTTTACCATTTTCTAATTGAATTTCAGCTGATTTCACCAATGGACTTCCTAGCCAATACATAGTTTCACCAGGTGCAACGGGATAAAATCCAAGCGAACTAAACAGATACCATGCTGACATCTGTCCACAATCATCGTTCCCCCCTAGTCCTGCTGGTCCATTATGATATTGGTTTCGAATGATCTGACGGACTCTTTCTTGAGCTTTCCAAGGACTATTAGTCATATTGTAAAGGTAGGCAACATGATGGGAAGGTTCATTACCATGCACATAGTTACCAATAATACCTTCACGGGTTATATCTTCAGTTTTTTCAAAGTATTTGTCAGGCAAATGCATAGTGAACAAAGAATCCAAGTAATTTTCAAAGCGTTTTTGTCCCCCCATAGTTTCCATCAATTCCACAGGTTGGTGGGGTACATATAAGGAATAGTTCCATGTATTGCCTTCTATAAATCCTTGTCCATGTGTATCCAACACATCGAATTTCTCCCTGAATACGCCTTTACTATCTTTCGGACGCATAAAACCTATTCGTTCATCATACAAATTCTTCCAATTTTGAGCGCGTTTATTGAACTCATCAGCGATTTCTGTTTTCCCCAATTTCTCAGCTAATTGAGCAATGCACCAGTCATCGTAGGCGTACTCTAATGTATTAGATACTGATGTCCCATTTCTATCATCAGGTACATAACCTAAATCCATGTAGTCACCAATTCCTTCATATCGTCTTACTGTTGCAGTTTGCACACAGGCATTTAGTGCTGCTTCGGCATCCCCTTTATAGACTCCCTTCATAATAGCATCCACGACTACAGAAACCGAATGATACCCACTCATACACCAGTTTTCATTGGCATAATGAGACCAAATCGGCAACATATTTAAAGCAGATTGTTGGTGATGTGCCATCATAGATGCGACCATATCGGCGTTTCGTTTAGGATCTACGAGATTCAACCAAGGGTGAAATGCTCTAAAGGTATCCCATAATGAAAATGAAGTATAGTTCGTAAACCCTTCAGCTTTATGTATTTCTTGATCCAGACCTTTGTATTCTCCATTGACATCCATGTAAACCGTTGGCATTAGGTTAGCATGGTAAACAGATGTATAAAAGTTCACTAAATCCTCTTTATTCAACATCTCGACCTTAAATTTCTGCAATTCCTTTTTCCAATCAGCCTTACCTTTGGAAACTACCTCTTCAAAATTCCAATTTGGAGTTTCTGCCTGTGGATTTTCCAATGCATTTTTTTGACTCACTGGACTCAAAGCTACTTTCATCATTATTTGTTCACCTTCTTTAGTATCAAAATCAAGGTGCATTTTGATATTATGAGCTGCTAAATCAGGAAAATTGTCTTCTTGGTTGAATTTCCTCCAAAAACCTTTATATTGAACATTTTTATCAAGGTATTTGGCACCATAATTCTTAAAAGGTTTAGAGGTCTTAATAGCAAAATAAACTGTTCTAGTTCTTGCCCATCCATTAGTTTGCCTATAACCCGTTATTGTTGAATCATTTAATACCCGGACGAATGTCCAAACGTTCTTGCCATCATAATTGTAGATACCTGAAGTCAAATCCAAAATAAGGTGCGACTGATCAGATGCTGGAAATGTATATCGATGCATCCCAACTCTTGCACTTGTTGTGAGTTCTGCAAGGATATTATGTTTATCAAGTTTAACTTTATAATAATTGGCCTCTGCAGTCTCATTATCATGACTATATGGTGATCTATATCCATCCTGTGGTCGATCTGCTGTTCCAGGGTTTAATTGAACCTTCCCTTGAGTAGGCATTACCAAAATATCACCAAGGTCAGAATGTCCCGTACCAGAAAAATGTGTGTGGCTGAATCCAACTATCGTAGGATCATCATATTGATAACCGGCGCAATACTTATAAACATCTCCAGTATATTGTCCATTTACAGCATAAGGTATTGTGTCTGTTTCTGGACTTAATTGTACTGCACCAAATGGAACCGTGGCACCTGGAAATGTATGCCCCATTTTGGCCGTTCCAATCAATGGCTTTACATATTGCGTTAGGTTGGTTTCCTGAGCATGACCCGAAAAAGGCAATAAGGTTAGAATCAGAAACTTGGTTAGATTAAGATATCTTTTTTTCATGTTATTAAATTACAGGTTTTGAGGCATATTCTGACCAAAGTTCATCAATAGTTTTTCCAGTTTGTTTTGCCCAAAACTCTTCATTATAAGTTCTATCACGCATCGCTTTATCCAATTTTTTGATGAAATTCTTCTTTTTGTTGGTTTCTATCCAATGGAAAAATCTTGCCGTAACTCGGTAAGAATCGGTATATTTTTGTTTTTCATTAAACTCAGGTAATCTCCAGTTTCCTTTTTCATTTGCTACACCAAATTTAAATCTGACATAATCAGCGATTCCTTCAGTTACCCACCAAGGACCTGAACCATTTGGATATGCCTGAACAATATGCATGACCTCATGTGTAACCACATCGATATCATAAGGGTTTTTGAGGAGCCATGCAGGACTATAACGAACTATTCCACCGGCCGTTGCTGCAACCCCATCGTATTCAGGATCAATTACAAAGGTGACCTCCTTACGCGTTTTTTTGTTGAATTTCTTAGCTAGCTTAGGATAATTTGTAAAATAAGCATCAATAAGTTGTTGTTTAGTTTCTGGACTAAAGCTTTTGTCCTTATTAATCCAAATCAAGGTAAATCCTTTCTTTTCTAAGGTATCAACCTCAACGGCGACTTTGCGGTCTTCATCGGTGTGTTCCCAACTTTGTGCACTCAAATTTTTCGATGAGAAGGCCAAGGCCAAGGCAGCAAAAAGAGGTATAAATTGTTTTCTCATATTAATTTTAGATTTACTCAAAAAGTATATTGCCTCAGCATAAGAATAATGCATTTACAGACAACTAAAACGTTAATCTTAGTATCAAAGATATTTAAAAGAATTAGTAAAACACCTTATTTTCTTGTAATAATCTAGTTGAATTTATTAACCCAGGTTCATTTTTCGTGGGAAATCATGCTGTAACTTTAATAAAAAAAGAAGATATGAGTTCAGATGCAAAATTAATGAGTGCAATAATTATGTTTATTTTTCCCACGATTGAGTTTGGTGGACATTTCTTATTGCGGTATATGCAGGGAAAATATAAGCACTTGCAACTTACCCCTTTTCAACAACGCATGTTTAAGTCAGGTCATTCACATGCTGGAGTTTTTACGATTATAGCATTGATTTGCCAGCTTTTGATTGATCATGCTGGTTATGCTGAATCTATGTCCTGGTTTTTAAGGATTGGGTTTATAGCTTCGGCAGTTATTATTTCAGCAGGATTTTTCTTTGGTGCAATGGGTCCTGGGAGAACCAACACAAATAAATGGGCATCATTAATTATTGTGGCAATACTTTTAGTTACTACCTGTATGATTTCTTTGGGAATTGGATTACTGGCAAATAGATAATTTTTTCATGGGTAGGATTTTACAATTAGCGAATCCTGTTAAAATTATCGGAATGCGAGGTTTATTAATAGGGCAGTATTGGAAAAATACTGCCTTTAATAATTTTATTTATAGAGTTTTAGATATTTCATTCATGAGAGATTTGGCATTATTCAATTCTTCGTTCCACCCATCGAATCTTTGATTAGCCTCCATTTTATGGATTGCAGATTGAAATGCATCTAAACTCTTTTGGTCATTTTTATCTTTTAGAGCCTTCAGTACTATTTGTGCTTTTTCAAAATCCTGAATCCCCTCTAACATTCTTTCATAGCGTATAGAAGATCTTCCTTTGGGGTAAACGATATAAGTATCCCCAGCAGGCCAAGTTCTGAATCTGGAGTCTTGCAATGGTTTTTCCACCCAGGAGTTATAAGCCCAACGCAACATCCCATCAAATCCTGTTGCCAAAGCATACCAACCCAAATAAGTGGACTCGGCAGGTTCAGAAAACGTAAATTGATTAGGGAATCCATCTGAACAACAAATATAAAAGGTACTGTTTAGTCCCCTATTTTTGCGGTCAATAATATCATCTTTAGAGAATGGATGTCCGACAGAAATGCTGATATCTTCAGAATCTGGGAATCTTTGATAAGTTTTCTGGTTGTCGGCATAGGATATTCCAATTTCAGGAGCAACTTTGTTCAACAAAGCAAAGGCACCATCCATTTGTTCTCTTTCTCTTTCATCCATGGCAATATTTGTTTTTTCCAACCAACCTTTTGATTTCAGGTGTTCAGCAAAATCCTTTAGAAAAGGAGTCCATAGTTCTTCAAAAATCTCCGTTCCAGGTTTTGCTACAACATTAACTACTTTGTTTTTGGCAGCATCTGTATAATGGATTTCATTGTTCCAAGGAATAATAGAATAACAGTTGATCATTTCATTTACCCCAAGATCCATCATAAACTGCACCCAGCGATCAAAGACAGCATAATCATACGTCCATGATCCATCACTATTCTTAGTCCAGGTGATCATGTCTGCATACGGATCATATGTTTGAACGTTCCAAGGATCTTTATTTAAAGTGGTGGTAATTACTTTCTGCCCTGCATCTGCTAGCATTTGCATGACCGGTTTTAGTGCTTCAAAATGTGCATCACTCCACATTTCCACCCCTTCTACCCTTGCGACTGCCGAAGGATGCTGCCACTGGTCCAAATGGTAAGACCATTCGGAAGAAGGTGGTAATGTTTGATCGATTACTTCAAGATCCAGCGCTAATTGCTGAGGTTGCTGCCCCTGTGCAGTGACAGTTACAATTCCCGTATACAAGCCTGCTTGGGCATCTGATGGAATCTTTACACTTAACCAAACAGGTCTGGAAGTCTTGGATGGTATGTCAAATGATTTTAGATTATCCAACATATCTGGTGACAAGGAAGCAGCAAAATCTTCAGGTTTGCGATGTCCACAGCCTGGTCCGAACTCATCAGTCATAACATATCTTACAAAGCGAGCATCTGTTGCAGAGCTAGCAATCTTGGACTTATTTTTTGATACTAAATCAGAAACTTTTACTTGGACATCTGAAATATCAGTACCTGACCACAACAATATCTGCGCAGAAAGTTTTTCACCTTTCCAACCTTCAATCTTTACCCTGGTTTGTTTGTCAATATCTGGAGACAGAGATTTTGCAAATCTTCTATCAATCGTTACAAATGAAGTTTGAAGTCCAGAAGGCACTTTGGACCAATCAGATTTCACATCTTCGGTAGGGTCAGGAAGTTCAACAAAAGTTTCAGATAATGCAGCTTTGGATTGTGCATATCCCTCCTGATTAAAAGTTAAGGAAACAGTAATGGCAAGTAAAATAACCCATTTAGGTTTATTGAATTTCATTTCTATAAGTTTAGTTGAGCTAAGGAAAAGGAATTGTGATTCCTAGAATATGAGATACAATATACGGCATATAATTAAGAATAGAGTTTTTACTTTAATCAAGAGACATAAAAATAATTGTATAAAATTTGTTGCAAACGATTATTTTCATTCTATATTTGTACTTGTTTTTAATGAGTCTAAATAAATAAAGTGATTTCTGAGTAATTTATTCACCGGTAATAAATTGTCTTTGAATGAATGATAACTGTTTGGATTAAAAAAAATACGTCATGCTAAGACGGCAATCAAAGCATGACGCAAAATCTAATATCAGCTGTAACTGGTATTAGTTGATCAAGTTTTAGAGCTTGATCACCTTTAACACTGTATGTATGAAAGGACCTGCAAGATATGAAATTTTGGGTACCTATGCCCCTTATTATCTTGATTTTTTCTTTCATAAACAGTTAATGAATATTAAACATTAACAAACTTTATGAAGTACATAACCTTAACTAATAAGCATCGAGAGATTCATCTCCAAATTTCCTATAATATAATATTGACCTTCTTATTGAGCGTCTTAACATCGACAACATTTGCTCAAACCGGTATAATTAAAGGAACGATTCATACTCAAAACAATAGACCTGCAAAAAATGTCGTTGTCAAGCTCAATGGAAGCAAAGAGAAAGAAGTTGATTCTTTGGGTCGCTATGAGTTTCACAATCTAGAAGCAAAATCTTACGAGGTTACGGTAAAGCATATCAGCTTTGCTAGTCAGGTTTCTACTATCCATTTGAAAGCGGGTGAAACCAGGATTTTGGATTTTATTCTTGAAGATGACAAAAAAACTATTCAAGAAGTCCTAGTGAGTGCAAAGAAACCAATTGTGGAACATCAATTATCAAATTCGCTTCGAGTTCAGGTTCCGCTTTTGGAATTGTCCCAAAATGTGCAGACCATCAATTCAGAGGTTATAGCGAAGCAACAAGCATTCAATCTTTCCGATGGGGTTTTCAGGAATATTAGCGGTGTTAGTAGGCAAACGCACTGGAATGATATGTATGTCAATATTCATATGCGTGGTTCCCAAATTCAAGCATTCAGGAATGGAATGAACATTGTTTCATCATTTTGGAGCCCACTATCTGAAGATATGGCTACTGTAGAAAGAATTGAATTTGTGAAGGGACCTGCTGGTTTTATGATGTCTAGTGGTGATCCAGCGGGGATATACAATGTGGTAACAAAAAAGCCAACCGGTATCCAACATGCTGAAGTGACGATGAGCTTAGGGAGTTTCGAAAATTATCGAAGCACATTGGACCTAGATGGGAAACTATCCAAAGACGGGAAATTACTATACCGTTTAAATATTGCAGGATCTTCTAAAGCATCTTTTAGACCGAATGAGGACAATAAAAGATTGGTTATAGCTCCTGTTTTATCCTATAAGCTCAACAACAAGACAATAGCTACTTTTGAGTACACCTATCAGAAAGCCAAGATGACTGATGTAGGTTCGGGCTATGTTATGTCACCTAATGGTTTTAAGAGTCTTCCCAGAGAGACCACTTTTATCCAAAAAGGAACACAACCTTTTAATGTGGACGAGCATTCGACTTTTTTAACTATCGAGCACCAATTAAGTTCTTCTTGGAAATTCACAGCACAAGGATCTTATTTCAACTACAATCAGACCGGTGCTAGCAGTTGGCCAAAAGATATTTTCCCTGATGGGAAAGTAATTCGTAAATCAGACATCTGGGATGCTAAGAGCACGATGGTTTTAGCACAAGCATTTCTAAATGGAGACTTTGAGACTGGATCTGTTCGTCATTCAGTTTTAGCAGGAATCGACTTAGGAAGTAAGGATTATATTGCCGATTGGAACCAAAGTATCGTATTAGACAGCTTAAACGGTGGCGAATTTGACCCTAAGAATCCAGTTTATGGGTTTGATTTCGGTCCTCAATCTTTTGACCGAAGTTTATCCTTAGAAGAAAGAGCAGCAAGAGGTGGTGGAAGCATGAATACCAAATATAGTTCTGTTTATGTTCAGGATCAGCTGGGATTTTTCGACAACAAATTGCGACTGACCCTAGCTGCACGCTATACTTCAATGGCTGTAGGAACATGGGGCGGAACACCTATTAAAAATGACAAAATTACCCCTAGAGTTGGTGTTTCCTATTCAATCGACAAAAATACGAGTGTTTATGGGTTATTAGATCAAACATTCCTCCCACAACAAGGGATTTTGTTTGACGGTTCAAAGGTAAAACCTATTACAGGAAACAATTACGAGTTAGGTTTGAAGCGTGATTGGTTTGGTGGAAAATGGAACAGTACGCTTTCCTTCTATCAAATCACTAAAAATCACGAGATAACTTCCTATGGTCCCGACCCAAAAATGTCTGTTGAAGTTGGTCAGAAAAAAATAAAGGGTATCGAATTTGATCTCCGAGGAGAAATCACAAAAGGACTGAACCTAATAGCGAATTATGCCTATACAGATGGAAAAGTTAGCAAAGTAAATGAAGGTGTCGATCAATTTTTTGTAGGACAAATTCTTGATGGTGCGGATAAACATATAGCCAATCTTTGGATGGATTATGAAATAAGTCAAGGTAACGCTAAGGGTCTAGCCTTCCAATTGGGTGGTTATTCTAATATTGACAGAGCAACTGAATATTATTCTCAAGAATTCAAGGAGCGAAATATCGAAGATTATTTCAGGTTTGATGCTGGTATGGGATATCGCAGAGACAAATTTAGTATCAACCTGAATGTCCAGAATCTTTTTGACAAATACCTCATCGACGGAGGTAGTTTTTACACAGATTATTTCAATACAGCAGTTTACTCTTGGCAAGCAGGCGCACCTAGAAATTATAGACTTTCATTCTCATATAAATTTTAAATCATGAAAATAAAATTAATCTTAACATTCATTATCAGCTTCGTTGCTGCAAGTCTTTGTCAAGCACATGCACTTTGGATAGAAACGTCTTCAGAAGGACAATTAAATAAAAAACACATTGTAAAGGTATATTATGGTGAATATGCAGAACAATTAATCGATTCTATTGACAATTGGTATTCTGATGTCAAAGATTTCGAAATCTTCTTGACAAGCCCAAAGGGGAATAAAATTAAACTAGATAAGCAAACAAATTCTGATCATTTTGTTTCAGAATTTGTACCCACAGAAGATGGAATCTATACTATTTCGGTCATTCATGGAGCAAAAGAGGCTTATGAGACTATGAGATTTGAGTTCTCTTCAATCGCATTTGTAAAGGTAGGAAAACAAGAAGGAATGACTGGAGAACATCCCTTTCATTTGAAAAGCCTAAATGATAGCAAAAAATTAGGTTCTGAAATCAATTTGGCAGTATATGACAATTCTATTCCCCTAAAGGAAACAGAAGTTATTATTATGGGTCCCGAAGGTTGGACAAAAACATTACATAGTGATGCTTCGGGCAAGGTAAGTTTCAAACCATTGATTCCAGGAAAGTATATTATTGAAGCATCAAAAACTGTTGAGAAAACCGAGAATTGGAATAACCAAAAGATTGACAAAATCTGGCGAGGTACAACAATAGCAATTCAAGTAAAATAATTTAATCCTTCTCGCACATCAACACGCTTTTGATGTGCGGGATTTTTATTTTAAATCATGATCAGCTTTATATTCCTATTGGTATTTTCAGGTAGTTATTTGATCTATTGCAGTAGTAACAAAATGATCAAAACCCATAATGTTGAAAACACCTTTTTAAGAATAATTCCGTTAAAATACCTGAAACCACTGGGATTAATATTTCTATCAATTGCTGGAATTTTTACCTTGAAATATCAAGGTCTTGAGGCAGGTGCATATGCACTAATAGTGTATATAATGGGATCTCTGAGTCTAGTGATCCTACTAATACCTTATAAAATCCTATCCTGGAAACATTTAATCATAATTTTCATTGTGATCTTGTTTCTCGAACTATGCTATGAAAACCAAATCTTAATTCACTATGCCAGCAAATAAAAAATATTTAAGCTCACCAACGCAAAGGATTCTGAAGATTTCATCTGGCTTTGTGGGTGGATATATATTAATGATATCATTTCATAATTTCATGGCATTGATATTTGACAAGAGGGACGTAGTTATTATTTCTGGTTTTACTGGATATTTTTTATGGGCCTGCCTACTTTTAATTGCCATTTTAGGCAAAAACGGTTGGATAGTTTGGTTAGTCTATCTATTACTAGCATTCATATTTTCTATTCCCTACCTATTTTAAACCTGATTAAATGAATATCAGAAATTACAACATCTATTTCAATACTCATACTATAAGTGGTATAATAATTTGTGCTTTTTTATATGTGATTTTCTTTGCGGGTTCATTTTCCTTTTTTAGAAATGATTTAGCCGCTTGGCAACAGGGTGAATCTTTTTCAACTTTCAACAAAGAAGAAATTAATTACGATTACCTTTTAGACTCCCTTGGAAAGACCATTAATTTAAAGGGCCGTGACATCACCTTTTCTCTTTATCACGATGGTGCTAGATCATACATGAGTTATTCAGATTCTAAAGACAGTCTTGAAAATAAATCTAATTTGGCTAAGATAAATGCTGGAATTGAAGATCGTAATAATTGGCTGAATAGTGATGCAAAATATTTCGGATATAATTTTGTGAATAAAAAGACAGGTAATTATTCAGAAAATTATGATTTAGCAGAATTCTTATATCGACTACATTTTTTAGCCCAACTCAATGAAGTTCCTATCAATATAGGCATTGGTCCATTTGGATACGTTGTTGCTGGATTGACTTCATTTTTATTTCTGTTCGCACTGATCACAGGCATTTTGTTGCACTGGGACAAGATTGTCTCCAATTTTTTTATTTTCCGACCATTTAATAAATGGAAATCCGTATGGACAGATATGCATACTGCACTAGGTGTTATTGGCTTTCCATTTCAATTGGTATATGCTATTACTGGAGTTTTTTTGATATTAAATTCGGTCCTGGCCATTCCGTTTGAAAAAATACTTTATAAAGGAGACTCTGAAAAGATGTATACTGAATTAGCATATAATCACAGTAAAAAATTAGAATACTCCTATTCAGAATTGGAATTTATTCCTAAAATTGAAAAATACGTGAATGAAGTTGGCAAAAAGTGGTCAGAATCTAAACTGACAAGGATAACTGTTCATAATTATGGTGACGCCAACATGCAAATTGTGCTAGAGTCTAGGCCACTTTATGCTCAATATTTCCCTGGCTATGGAATATACAATGTAAGAGTAAAAGATAACCAGGTTATTGAGGAAAAGTCACCTATGCAGGATGCAACTTTTGTGGACCATGTTAAAAGCTTGTTGTACAGACTTCATTTTGGAGATTACGCAGGTTATCCGCTAAAGTTTTTATCCTTTATTCTGGGGGTAATGGGTTGCTTAGTTATTTCTTCTGGCATTATGATTTGGCTAGTCGCAAGGGATAAAAACAATGTTAAGCCTGTTAAAAGAAAATTTAATTTCTGGTTGGCAAATGTATACCTGGCAATTTGTTTAAGCATGTTTCCTACTACAGCCATAACTTTCATAGCTGTAAAAATGGGAAAGCAGGTCGATCAAGTATATATTTACAAAGTTTACTTTTGGACTTGGTTGATCTTAAGTACTTACTATATTCTCCGCAAAAATTTAAATCGAACTAATAGAGAGACTTTATTTCTAGGAAGTATTATTGGAATTTGTGTTCCTATTGCAAATGGAGTTTATTCTGGAAATTGGATTTGGAAAAGTTTTAGTGAAGGAAAAATTGACCTTTTTGTAGTGGACTTACTTTGGGTAATTATAGGCCTAATAGGATTAATAATTTGTTATCAATCAAATCGTTATTTTAACAACCTAAGAACGAAAATTAAAAAAGTCTAAGACAACAATGTCTCTTTTACTAAGATATACAGACCCACCAATAAAATCATATATCCAAAAGCAACTTTTAGAGATTTGTTTGGGATTTTATCTGCTAAATAGAATCCGATGAATATTCCCAATACTGTTCCTCCTGTGTATCCCAATAAAAGGTTCCAGTCGAAAAATTCAAATTTTTCAAGATCCCCCATGACTCCAAAGAAAGAATTGATGGTAATTATAATCAACGATGTTGCAACTGCGCGACGCATGGGCAAACGGTAAAAATTCACCAATGCCGGAATAATTAGGAAACCGCCACCTGCACCTACCAACCCTGTTACGAGACCAACCAAAGCACCTTGTAAAACTATTACCTCAATCGGAGTTTTTGTATTTTCAGCTGGAAGTTCAATGCCATTTTTTGCAGAACGAATCATGCTCAATGAAGATGCTACCATGACAAAGGAGAAAAGAATCATCAAAAGGACATTTTGATGAAAGTCATATCCTGCTATATGGATTACTTCCGGAACTAAAGGAAGTATAAATGATCGGGTAATAAAGACAACAATAAGGGAAGGAACACCAAAACTAAGGACCTTTGGCAGATCTGCTTCCTTTCTGTAAATTCCTCGGATCGCACCTATAAAAGAAGTGATGCCAATAGCAAATAATGAATAAGTTGTTGAGAGGGCAGCATCCACTCCCATGATATAAACTAAGATTGGCACCGTTAAAATAGTACCACCACTACCAATTAACCCTAAAGTTATTCCTACAATAATTGCTAAGATACAGCCAAGAATAATCATACTTTTTTTAATTGGTTAAATCAGTGTGCTCTTATATTATTTCGCTGTAAAAGTAACAGAAATTAATGGGATACAATAATGGATCTATATTTATTCGCCTGGGATATAATCCAAAGGTAGCAGATAGGCTAACTTGGAATATCCAACTGCATAGCCACTCAAAATCCAATTTGCAGGCGGGAAATAAGCACCCTGTTGTTCGATTATTATGCCTTCTTTGTCCACCAAAAATAATTCAGACACCTGGGATGCTGATTTTTTTAACAATTTGCTCTTTGACTTTTCAAATTCGGCAGGAAAGATAACATAAAGGAAGTCTTGATAGTTGATTCTTTTTAGGTTCGATTCTGGATCTTCTACTTCAATTATTTCTTCCGGTTTCATAATTCCCATTAAATAACTGATTTGTTCAGGTTGCCCCATCTGTTTTCTGATTGTGTTCAATTGATCTTCACTGACCTCATTTTGCGAAGCATAGAATAGTTTCCAATTCCCATTATATTTCTTTTGAACAGCGTCTAGAATATCTTTATATTTTGCTCTTGCCTCTAATCGAACTTCATTATCTTTCTTTACCAATTTCCGAACTATATACCCGTCTTTTTCCCAAGACTTGTTGAACGTACTGGTTACAAATTTATTCATCGATAATTGATAGGCATCATTTCGATTATTCTTAAACTTTGATTTTCCTTTGCCGATGTCTTTAAAAAAAGCATAGCCTTCAAAATAAAACATATTGGTACCAAAATCCATCTTAAAAGCACCCATATCATAAACTAAGTCATATCCTAAAGCATTATTTCTAATTTGTAAAGGTTCAGTTGCAATAGCTGTCAACACTTTTGCTTTTTGGTCATATCTAAACTTGACTACCTCATGGTTGGTGATTTTACAATCGTCAGCAAAGTCCCCAATTCCAATTAAATTTTCTATAAAAAATCTTCCCCACTCTTTCCATCCATCCTTTAAATAATTAGTAACTACCACTTCTTCAATTGCAGTGGACTTTTCGAATAGTACCACTGTTAATTCTTGTTCCAAAGGTAACTGAACCTGTAAGACCTTCTTTTCAAACCCCATATTGGTAATTACCAATTCAACTAAATTGCTGGAGGTATTCAGTGTAAATTGTCCCTCCTTATTAGAACTGGTGCCGAGAGAAGAATTATTGATATAAATAGATGCTCCTGCAATGGGACTTCTATTGTCTGCATTTATTACTTTTCCTTTGATTAGCTGTTGAGCTGCCAAGGATTGGAAAATAGCTGTTAATATTAAAAATAAAAAGGCCCTACGCATGGTTACGATATTTTCGTAAATATATGGTTTTTACCTTTCACTAAAAAAGCCTGATTCTGGAAAGAACAGGCTTTTGACTAACAAAAATATAAAAGAATGTGATTATTGGGCAGGTGGTGGTAAAGTTGTATCTGCTGCCGACGAATCTAATTTAATAATCTCTTCATCGGGTGCATTAATATTATAGCGTTCCTGATTTCCTCCTTCTTGAGGATCTGGAAGTTCCTCAGCATCTGTCTCTGTATTCTCGCTATCATTATTATTATTACAACTTATCATAGTCATTAATCCCATGGCAAAAATTCCAGTAATTAATATTTTAAACTTATTCATATGCTTGTCATGTTGATTTTTATTATAAACCCTTCAGAATTATTTTTGTTTGGATTTCATTATAAAAAAACCTGATCTTACAAGTAAGATCAGGTCTAATTTAGGTTATTAAGAGTTAATAAAGGTCTTTAAAGTTTTTCTCCATGTTGGGAGATATCGAGTCCCACTTCTTCATCAGCATCAGAAACTCGCAATGAAGAAATCATATCTGTGATTTTCAACAAGATAAAAGCCATTACTAGAATAAACACTGTTGAACCTATCAGTCCGATGATATGTGCAGAGAACAATTTCCATTCTCCATAAAATAAGCCGTTATCAGCTACAACAGAATTGATGGCCCCAGTTGCAAATACGCCAGTCAAGAGCATGCCGACCATACCTCCTACTCCATGACTTGGGAACACATCCAATGTATCATCAATTCTAGAGCGAGTTCTCCAAGCAATTACCAATCTACTAATGACTGCTGCTACGGCCCCTACGATCAGGGAATGCCCAACGGTTACAAATCCAGCGGCTGGTGTAATGGCTACAAGTCCGACAACAGCTCCAATACAAACACCCATTGCTGAAGGCTTTATTCCTTTTGAGGCATCCAGGAAAATATAGGTCAGTGCTGCTGCGCCTGAAGCTGTTGAAGTGGTGATCAAGGCTGTTGCAGCAAGTTCCGAGGCTGAAAATGCAGATCCTGCGTTGAAACCAATCCATCCAAACCAAAGTAAGCCAGTTCCCAACAATACATAAGTAATACGCGCTGGCGTATGGACATACATATCTTTGCCCTTTTTAAGATATAAAGCTGATGCCAGCGCCGTAAGACCTGCAGACATGTGAACTACAGTTCCTCCAGCAAAATCTAATACCCCCATTTTAAATAATACCCCATCTGGATGCCAAGTAGCATGTGCCAATGGTGCATAGATGAATATAAAAAATAAGCATATAAATAAGACATAAGAGGTAAACCGTATCCTTTCTGCAAAAGCTCCAGTTATCAGAGCTGGAGTGATAATTGCAAACTTGAGCTGATAAATAGCAAATAATGCAAATGGAATCGTAGGCGCACCATCCCATGGCGCTCGTTCCAAGACTCCATTAAACATAAAATATGTAGTTGGATTTCCGATAACACCACCCACAGAATCTCCAAACACTAGGCTAAAGCCAAATACAACCCATAGAACAGCTACAACTGCCATACAGATAAAACTTTGCAACATGGTGGAAATTACATTCTTTTTCTTAACCATTCCACCGTAAAAATATGCAAGACCCGGCGTCATGATCAAAACCAACGCCGTAGAAGTCAACATCCAAGCAACATCTGCATAATTATACTCTGAACCAGAGTGAATTTGAGGTGTTTTTGAAAAAAGAAGTGAAATTATCACCAAAATCCCCATAAAAACTAGAGGAACATAAGATTTTTTACCCGATAGAACCATAATTATTTTGATTAGTTTAAACAAATTTACATTTTAATTGAAATTATCAAAATAAAAATTGAATTTTTTTGAATAAATATGAAAAATTAAAGACTTTTAGTATTAAAACACCAATATTAAAATCAAAAAACTAGATAAATTGTGGCTATTTATATTTTATTTGATGAAAAAATCAGTAAAAACATATTTATAACCTATATTTTTTGACAATTAGCGAGAATAACAACTAACATTTAATATTTCCTTATTAGGATTCCAAAAAAGAAGGCCAGATTTCAGTTTTTTGCTGAAAATCCGGGCTTCACACTAAACAAACTATTTACTATTCTATAATTTCTATTAATATCCTTTGTTTTGTGTCAACAATTTATTCAACTGTAGTTCTAAATATGGAATCGGAAAAATTAACCTATCCTGATTTAAGTTATAGGAATTACTAGCAAGATAGCCGTACTTCGCCTTCATTTCTACGCCATGTGCGTTGATCACTTCTATTGCTTTGCCAGTTCTTACTAGATCATGCCACCTATGGTTTTCAAATGCAAGCTCGACCCTCCTTTCTTTTTGAATGGCATTAGCTAACTGTGTTTTGTTGGTCGTATTTACTAATGGAAGATCGGCTCCTGCACGTTTGCGAACCATATTCAGATAAGTCAATGCTTCTCCACTGGCTCCCGTTTCATTCAGAGCTTCTGACAGCATCAACAATACATTTGAATAGCGATACACAGGCCAGTTATCATCTGTATTTCTTTCTCGGCTATGAGCATGCAGATATTTCTTAATAAATGGCTTGGAGATTTTTCCGGCTGGGGTCACATATCCTTCGCTTTGTTTTACAGCTTGAATAACAAAACTTCCGTCACTCCCAATTACACCCTCCGCTATACCAATGGAAGCATTTTTTCTTGTATCACCGTTTTCATAAGCACGCATCATATCATCTGTAGGCACATTGAATCCACCATAGTTTAGTGTGTTTGAGACTACTCCAGTGATTAATTCTACATTATTTGATTTTGGAATGAACCAATATGAAAACATACTTTGTTGACCTTGGTCGCCCATCATAAATTGAATTTCAAAGATTGACTCAGCGTTGTTTTTATTGCTGGTCTCAAAAATGCTTGAGTACACTGGCAACAATGAGTACCCCATTGTTGTTACAGATTTTAAAAGAGGCAATGCATTTGTAAAATCCTTTCTCGTCATATAGATTTCAGCCAACAGAGTGCTTGCAGAACCTTTGCTAACCCGGCCATTTTGGGGAAATTTAGGGTTGTCTAATTTCGCTATTGCGTCTTTAGCATCCTCAATTATTACCTTATAAACATCTTCAACAGATGATTTCGCCAAAAAAGCATCATCCTCTTTTTTCACTTCTGTTAAATAGAGTGGAACTTCTCCGAAATAGCGAACAAGGTTAAAATAAAAATATGCTCTTAAAAACTTGGTTTCACCAAGAATCCTGTTCTTAGCGGCTTCATCAATACTAGCCTCGGCAATCCGGTCAATAATCGTATTTGCACGTGCTATTCCTGCATAGCAAGTATTAAAATAACCATTGGTCCATTGATTTTGGGAATCATCTAAGATATCATCTATGTTTTCCCTTCTTACAATATGAATGCCCCTATCAGGAGCGTAGTAATCGTAATGAGTATTATCTGAACGCATTTCGCCCATTAAAAAACCACTTTCCCCGACTGTGCTTCTCAGCACAGCATATACTCCAGATAATGCCTGGTTAAACTGTTCTTCAGTTTCAAAAAAATCGTTTGCACTTAATTCAGAATCCGGAGTAAGATTTAAGAAGTCATCTGAACATGATGTAAATGCCAGCGCAGTAGCGAATAAAATATATCTAAGTTTCATAATTTTAATAATTAAAATCCAACATTTAATCCAATAGTATATGTTCTAGGAATAGGGTAAGCAGTTTGGTCAATACCCAAAGACAATGGATTAATACCACTTGTACTTACTTCAGGATTAGCATAAGGGTATTTAGTCCACAAAAATGCTTCTTGTACACTTCCGTAAACCCTCAGAGATCTGATGTAATCAGATTTGAACTCGAATGATTTACCTATGGTAATGTTCTTAAGGTTTAGATAATCCGCATCAAATACCCAACGCGAATTATTAAATCTATACAATTCAGTGGTACCTGTTAATGTTCTTGGCACTTGCCCATTTCCTGGGTCTTCCTCAGATCTCCACATTTGCAGCATTTCTTTACGCATATTGAACACCCCATCTAGATTTTCGATATTTTCGAATGTCGCTGCCATTGTTTTTGCACCAACTGACCCAGTGAAAAGGATACCTAAATCCCAGCTTTTATAACGGAAAGTATTATTGAAACCAAAAATGAAATCTGGATTAGGATCCCCCAAGAAAGTTCTATCATCGATATCAATAACACCATCGTTATTCAAATCTTTCATTCTTGCAGTTCCAACTTTTGAAGATATATGCTTTGGTTGAGAGTCAAATTCCTCTTGGTTCATGTAAACACCATCAAAAATATATCCATAGAATTGACCAATAGGGTGACCAACCTGCGTTCGGTTAAAATCACCTTGGTTACTGTAGCCACCAATTGGAGTATCATTAGTACCTAATTTCACTACTTCATTTCTATTGAAAGAAATATTGAAATCTGAGTTCCATGTAAAGTCACCTCTATTGATGATATTAGCATCAACTGACAGTTCATGTCCCCAGAATTTAAATGCACCAACGTTTGTTGAAATTGCAGAAAAGCCTGAAGCTCTTGGTAACTCTACAGGATACAACATACCATCAGTTACCTTGTGGTAATAATCATAGTGTAGATTTATTCGGTTCTGGAATAAAGACAAATCAAAACCAATATCCCATTGATCAGTTTTCTCCCAACTTAATAAGGTATTACCTAAAGATGTGATAGAAAGACCTTGACTTAGGGCTCCTCCAAACACATAGTTTGTAGTACCCATCATAGCTATAGAAGTATAGTTACCAATGTTGTTGTTTCCAACCAGACCATAACTAGCTCTTAATTTCAACATAGAAATTGTAGGATGATCCCTCAAGAAGTCTTCATTGGACACTAACCAGCCCACAGAGACTGAAGGAAATGAACCCCATTTTTTATCAGCACCAAATCGGGAAGAACCATCACGACGCATCGCTGCTGATACCAAATATTTTCCTTTATAATCATAGTTTAATCTGGCGATCAAGGACTCAATTGTCCAAGAAGCGGTGTTACTTACAGAACCAGTTACTGTTGCACCTGCAGACAACCATGGAATGTCATCGTTAGGAAAATCCGTTTTACTCAACCATCCACCTTGAGTCATATAACGTTGAGTGGTATAACCAACTAGTGCGTCGAAATTATGGTCATTAATTGATTTGTTGTATGTCAATACATTTTCATTCAACCAAGAATAGTAGTTACCTGTATTATAAGCACCAGTTGCTTTTTGAGGTGGAGCTACGAAAAGTCCTCCACCAGCTGTTGATGGCACGAAGTTCTGTTGAACATTATTTCCCAAGTCATAATCCGCTCTTGTAGCAAAGTTTAAGTTATCCCAAATATTGATTTTTGCAGATACATTACCCAGGATCCTAAATCTTTTATAGTTATCTTGTTTCTCTTGTAAAACTCTTAACCAGTTAGGATTAGCAAACATACCATACGTATTTGTAGTCAATGGCAATGATCCATCAGCGTTTATGGCAGGAGAAATAGGACTAGTAATAAATGCACCATCAATAACCTGGCGTTGTCCATCTGTATTGATCAATGTATTGTGATCTAATTGAAGAGATGGAGCCACATTAAAGCCTAAAGTGACCCTTTTGTTCGGTCTATATTCTGTATTAGCTCGGAATGAATATCTTTGGTAACCCGTGTTCAACAAAATACCTTTTTGGTTGAAATATCCGGCAGTAACTCCCACACTTACTTTTTCACTATTTCCCAAAACGGATAGTGAATAATTTTGAATAGGTGCTCCTGGGTCGAATAAAACATCAAACCAATCGGTTCCTTCACCGTATTGTTCTGGATTTTTGTAGTCATCAGGGATTTCAGCTTTTCCAGTTGCGGGAAGAACCCATTTCTCATATTTGATTTTATCCTCGTAGAACATTTTTTGCCATTGCGCAAACTCTGTTGCATTCATAACATCAGGTCTACCTCTATTTGGAAGGTATTGAGCTCCGTAATAGGTATTAAAATCTACCATTACGCCTTCTGATTTACCCTTTTTGGTTGTGATAAGAACAACACCATTTGCTGCTCTAGAACCGTATAATGCGGTTGCAGAAGCATCTTTTAATACCGAAAAGGACTCAATTTCATCTGGGTTGATATTGTTGATATCTCCAGTAATAGCCTGTCCATCCACAACATACAAAGGCGTATTTCCAGCGTTCATGGAGGCTGCACCACGAATTCTCACAGCCATACCTTGTCCAGGTCTACCATTTACTTGAGTAACCTGAGCACCTGCGATTCGACCCTGAAGTTTTTGTGTGAATTGTCCTACAGGCAGGTCCTTTGCTTTTGCTGCGTCCATCTCAGCAATTGCACCTGTGATTTTTGATTTCTGTTGAGTACCATAACTGACAACGACCACTTCGTCGATTTGCTCATCTCCTTTTTGAAGTGTTACATTGAGGTTTTGAGATGTGATCTTGACAACTGAAACCTGATATCCGATTAAAGAAATTTTTAAATCCGAGTCTAATGGCGCCTCTATAGTAAATTGTCCAGAAGCGTCAGATTTAGTTGATTTACCAGTACTAATGGAGGTGATAGTAACATCTGCGAGTGGACCGTCGCTATCCCTAACAGTACCTTTGATTTCTTGTAGCCCCTGAGCATATCCAAAGCTCAGCAAACAAGTCCATATTATCATAATAATAAATGGAACCTTTTTTAAGTAGGTTTTTCTCATAAAAGTATAGGTTATGTTTAAATAAAAAGTTAATGTTTAGTCTATAACTCACAAGAAATCATTCCAAAGAATTTGGTATAATTCAGGTATTACGAATTGAATTTGTTCAATCTATGTAATGCTTTCCTAGGTTTATGTTGGATATCAAATTGAGTTTACACTCAACAAGAGTTTATAATTTACTTGATAAAACTATTATTTTAATATTACTCCACTATCCTGTACTTTCATGCGCTTAATGGCGCTTAACAAACAAGAATTGAGCTATTTGCATCATCTATCAAACCATTAACAACAAAAAATTCTTTATTTTTAAGCGTATCCATAACAAGAAATAAATAATTTAATTTTCAAGGAGCACCATAACAATCATGCATAGCTTAATTATGAAGGTTAATTTTGGAGGAAGATAAATTTGAGGAATTATTTTATTGTATCTTACATCTAACATATGAATGAATTATTCAAAATTTATAAAATAGACAATAGAGAGGCAGAATATATTCAATCTCAAGCCAATGATCCACATCATCATGAGTTTGAGGAATTGATTATTGGCATCAAAGGCAAGATCGATCATTTCATAGATTTTAAAAGTGAAACCTATGTAGCTCCATTTGCAAGTTTTGTGAGTCGGGGAAAGATTCACCGTGTTGTACCCCTACTCGAAAATGGGGATTGCGACTTTTGGGTTTTAAGGTTCAAGAGTGAATTCATTCCAGAAACAACATTTAATCTATATGCATATTTCCATGACCATGCTAACCTTCAATTCGAGCAAGGCCGTTGCTTTGAGAGAATAAACTTACTATGCAGTATAATCCAAGAGGAAATGACGCAGGCAAAACCCGAGCTGGCAGTTGTGAGAGAATTATTAACAACACTATTTGCCATGATAGAATCTGAAAGGCAAAAGCAATTCCCAGACTATCAAAACCTCTATAAAAATCAGGATATCACCTTTAAGAACTTTTTGAATATTCTTGAAGAGAATTACAAGCGTCCAGAAGGCGTAAATTATTATGCTGAGAAACTGTTTATGAGCGCTAGAAATTTAAATAGCATCACACAAAGCATCTTGCAGCAATCAGTTTCCGAAATTATTGAAACAAGAAAACTTATTGAGGCAAAGAATTTACTCCTTAGCACGAATAAGACTATTTCAGAAATAGGCTTTGAACTTGGTTATTCTGACAAGGCATACTTCACAAGTGTTTTCAAAAAGAAATCCGGACAAACTCCAACTGAGTTTAGAGAGGAAATGGGAAAACTCATTTCCTAATTTTTATACTTTTCTTCCAAATTTTCATACCTCCTACACTCCTTTCCTTCCGATATTTGTATTATAAACTGGAAAGGAGTTTATCATTATGGATGATATGACTAGAAAACAATTTTTAGCAGCAGCAGCGACATTGCCATTGGCAGGTGCTGCCGTTAAACTGAAATCATTAAATAAATTTATTGATGGTTTGAATAATACGAGCAATATGCCGGTTTTATTCCTTGGACATGGAAGTCCTATGAATGCTATTGAGGATAACGAATTTGTACAAGGATTTAAGAACATAAGTAAGGAGATTGAAAAACCTACGGCAATATTGGTTATTTCAGCTCATTGGGAAACCAAAGGTACCTTTGTTACTGCAATGGAAAATCCGGTTACCATCCATGATTTTGGAGGGTTTCCACAAGAACTATTTGATGTTCAATATCCAGCACCAGGATCACCAGAATTAGCGGCTGCTGTCCAGGATATCGTTACGAGCAAAGATGTTCATTTGGATGACAAGTGGGGTTTAGATCATGGTTCATGGTCCGTTGTTAAACATTTGTATCCTAATGCAGATGTTCCCATTATACAAATGAGTATTGACTATAGCATGCCAGCTTCACATCATTATGCTTTGGCCAAGGAATTAGCAGCATTGCGTAAAAAAGGAGTATTGATCATTGGCTCTGGTAATAATGTCCACAACTTAAGAATGGTGTCATGGAAACATCTGAACACCGTAGGTTATGCATTTGATTGGGCTCAGGAAGCAAACGAAAAAATGAAAGGTTACATTTTGGATGGTAACCACCAGCCTTTAATAGATTTCGATAAACAAGGTCCCGCCTTTGATATGGCGATTCCTACCCCAGAGCATTATTTACCCATGATATATGCATTGGCATTACAAGAAAAAAACGAAGATTTGATGATTTTCAATGATGCAGCAGTAGCTGGTGCATTGACGATGACGTCATTTAAAATCGGATAAAGATATCACACTACCTATTACTTTTACCTAAGCTGCCGGAATATCTGGCAGCTTTTCTTTTTAGAAGTTCTTAACCATTGCAAAAACAAATTCTTCGTCAACACCGTGTTTTGTGTTCCACAAATACTATAATTTCCAAAAATTAATTTTTTTCACCGAAGATTAATAATTCCACAAGTTTTCACCGAATTAATATTGGTCTTTACCGAGTTTTAAAAGAGACTTGCCTAGTCTCTATGTTCGCGATTTGATATTACATATACCTTTGAATCAAACAATTAACATAATCAATCACAAAAAAATTATAAGTCATGAAAACGCTAATCACTCTAATCGCAACTACAATTTTCACTCTTTTAAGTTCATTTGTATTCGCAAGTACAAAACCAGAACCTGTAAAATTCATTAAGGTAGAAACTATTATCGACCATTACATCGATGCTACCAATAACGGTGAAACTTCTATGCTTAAGCATCTTTTTACCGATGATTTTAAATATGCTACTCCAAACAATGGCCAACGTGAGATGATCGGACGCACAGCATTGATCGAATATTTAAAGAAAAATAAAGGTGTTAAGTTAGATGCTGAAACAGAATATGCATTCGTTGAAAAAAACGAAGATTGCAGCATAGTAAAAATTACAACCGATTTCGGACAGTTCCAAAGGTTCGATTACGTCACTCTTTGCAACAGCAAAGATGGTTGGAAAATCAGTAATGTAACCGTTACTTATCCTGGAAAATAGATATTTCATAAGTTTAGTTTAATAGTTTTTTATCTGAAGGTATAACGAGGAGTTATACCTTTTTTATGCGTAACATTCTTGCTAAAACCAATTAGGAAAGGATATTATTTCAATAATAATTCTTATTTTCAAGCTTCATAAACCTTTTACTTTAAATGAAAAACATATTATTATCTCTCACGACCATTGGCTTGTTATTTACCAGTAATTGTGAGGCTCAACAGAATCCTGTTTTCAAAGGATGGTATGCTGATCCTGAAGCAATAATTTATAATAATGAATATTGGATTTTCCCAACATATTCAGCTCCTTATGAGCAACAGACTCATTTTGATGCCTTTTCATCAAAAGATTTGGTGAACTGGAAGAAACATCCGAGTATCATTGACAATAAGGAAGTGAAATGGGCTGAAAAAGCAATGTGGGCTCCAAGCGTTATTGAAAAAGGTGGAAAATATTACTTCTTTTTTGCAGCCAATGATGTTCACGAAGGTGAAATAGGCGGTATTGGTGTAGCTGTTGCTGATAAACCTGAAGGACCATACAAGGATTTATTGGGAAAACCTCTGATTAATGATATTGTACATGGTGCTCAACCAATAGACCAATATGTATTTAGAGACAAAGATGGTCAGCATTATATGTTTTATGGCGGCTGGGGTCATTGTAATGTGGTGAAATTAGCTGATGATTTTAAAAGCTTAGTACCATTCGAGGATGGAACTATTTATAAGGAGGTTACTCCCGAAAACTATGTTGAAGGCCCAACGATGTTTATTAAAGATGGAAAATATTACTTCATGTGGTCAGAAGGAGGATGGACTGGTCCAGATTATAAAGTTGCCTATGCCATTGCCGACAATCCCCTAGGACCTTTTAAAAGAATAGGTACAATTCTAGAAAAAGATCCAAATGTTGCTAAAGGCGCAGGTCATCATTCCGTGATTAAAATCCCTAATGAGGATAAATATTACATTGTCTACCACAGAAGACCTCTTGACAAGGAAAAATCTTTCGAAAGAGAAACATGTATAGATGAAATGGTTTTTGATCAAAATGGCCATATCAAACCTGTAAAAATGACCTTTGAAGGCGTTAAACATGTTTTAAAATAAACTGAATGATATCCATATGAAAGCCATTTCTGAAGCGCAGAAATGGCTTTCTTTTTAAATATCTTATATTAGCTGCTCAACAAATAGCTTATGAAATTCGGAAAAGTAGAAGATCCAAGTCAAATAGATTTTTCATTGCCTGATACACCAAAAGAAACTATTCAATTCTTGAATAAATATAAAAGTGATGAAGATTTCGAAATAAATATTGGCTATCCCAAATGGTCTAAAGCTGACCTTAAAGGGTTCTACCCAAGAGGAACGAAAGACGAATTGCGCTATTACTCAGAAGAATTTAATTCCGTAGAATTCAATGGTACGTTTTACAGGTCTCCAAGTAAGGAGCAGGTTCTGATTTGGAAAAACAGAACTTCAGATGATTTTAAGTTTTGTCCTAAATTCACTAACAGTATCAGTCATTATTCCCGATTAAACAATACGGATGAAAAGGTTGCTGCATTTGTAGATTCAACGGTGTTATTTGAAGAAAAATTAGGCATGGGATTTATTCAAATGCCAGAAAACTTTAGGCCTAAAGCATTTGATAGACTTGAAGCTTTCCTGAATAGATTTCCCAAAGGATATCCTCTAGCATTTGAGGTAAGGCATGAGGAATGGTACAATGACGACCAAACATTAAACAATTACCTTAAGCTCTTGAAGAAAACGAATACCACGAACATCATTGTTGACACACCGGGTCGCCGAGATATGTTAAATTTTCAATTGACAACACCTGTTGCCTTTATTAGGTTTGTTTCTTCAACTGATGTAATCGATAAGCTTAGATTATCTGAATGGGTTACTAAAATAAAGGAATGGAAAGAAGCAGGCTTAAAGCAAGTTTATTTTTTTGTACACCAAAAGATTGACCCCGAAACGCCATTTCTTTCTACTGATTTTGTAAAAGAACTGAATGAACAATTGGGATGCAAACTCCCAATTGCACAAAAAAAGGCGCTTTAAAAACGCCTATTATTTTTCGAAATTTTATTGATAGACCAGTGCGCCACTGACATTCCAGAAACTGCTGCTCTCTCCTTCTTTAGGTCCCTGAGGAATTTGAATTCGAATGGTATGCTCTCCTGCGGCCAAATCCCCTAACTCTATAAATACTGGGTTTGTGATGGTTCCCGGGCACCAATTCGAACGGCTCAAGTCTGAAGAAGATAAACCATCGTCAAAATTTCCGCTTACAGGATTGTACAACCTATAGCTTCCACAATCCAGCCTCCAAGGAGTAAATTGCGTTTTTAAAGTACCATCCAGAAATATGCGGTTAGGTTTTGGGACAAACTCATCTCCATTACCCCAACCTCCATGGCCAGTAGTGATATATCGTAATTTAGCTCCTTTTATATCATTTGGCACAGTGAATTTCAGTTCCAACCCTTTCTCAAATGCAAACATTGTTGGATAAGTCTGACCTCCCATTTCCATAACATTTGTAGTATTGAATAGTGGAAGGATTTTCATGCCATCAGCATAATTCGAACCTCCAGGATGTATGGTTAACTCTAAACTCACTTTATGCCCACCTTTGTCATAGTTACCAATGTATGTACCTATGTAAATTTCTTTACCAGCCATAACCGATAAAAATTCAGAAACATCTTGTCTATAAATCACGCTATCTTGCCAAGTTTTACCTTTTAATTTCAGTCTATCATTGAAATGTGAAACACCAAAAGGCGTGAAAAATCGCATCAGTTCCAAAACCGGCGAAAAACTATCTGTGCGAACCATGCCTGGATATTTTGTACCTGCAGAATCTACATAAGCTGGCAAGGTTTCCATTCCGTTTTTCATGCCATCTAAAAATGTAGTCTTTTGATCCTCGGATATTAGGAAAACAGAACCCGTCCTATCATAAGCGTCTCCATTAGATTTTTCAATCAGCTGAATAAATGCTTGAGCTCCATTCTCAACCGAAGGAACTTTTACCTTTTTCATGATGACGGTTCCTTCAGCAAATCGCAGAATAGAATCTGACTTAATACCCGGTTGGAAACAAATCTGTGCGTCCTGAAAAATAGGAATATGAATAAATTTGCTCTTCCATAAAACATCTCGATAACTTAACTCATCTAAAAGGTTACTCGCATTAATTTGAGGAAGATCCTTTGTCCATGATTTTAACTTTTCAATTGAAGCGGCGAATAAGCCAGAATTTCCATTTCGGCGATACTCTAAAACCAACCCCAAGGTTTGACCAAGATCGTTTGGAGCAGCATTGATCTTCAATTCATTCGTATATAATAATTCAATCTTGTTAGAATTAACCGAAGTCACTGCCTTCTTGGTTTTGTGTTTCAGGATTTCTTTTCCTTGACCTTCATCTTCATACTGATACTTTTTTAACGTATTGCTGTCAACTGTGCTGATCATCTTGGAATCAGACAAATAAGAAATTCTATAAACCAGATCCTTCGTATAATCATAACTAGAGACTTCTAAGGGATACCTTGGTTGACCTGAAACTTGACTTTCACGAGTTACAAAAGATTTACCTTTTGTTGCAAATACCACTATAGGGTCTTGCTTGATCATTGCACCATCTCTGAAATAATGGTAAGTAATCTTATATGTTTCCTGTGCAAGACTTGTATTGCCCAAGCATAATATCATTAAACAAATTAAAACTCTGATCATTTTCTAAAATACTTCTATAGTTGTCCCATTTTCAAGCGGATGTGAGGTACAAATCAAACATCTACCATTATCTACTTCCCTATCTGTCAAAACTTCATTATAATCCATTCGCACTGCACCATTGGTAACTTGCGATATACAGGTACTACACATTCCTGATTTACAAGAATATGGAAGTTTCAATTTATGTTCTAAGCCTACATCCAATACCGTTTTATTATATGGAATGGTTAGCGGATATTCATTGCCTTGAAATTTTAATACAATATCATAGCTGGTCATGTCTACAGGTTCTTCTTCCTTTTCATCGTCGTCGTCTTCCTCTTCTGGAAAATGGAATGTTTCTCTTTTGATAGTATCTTCCGGAAAGCCCATACCCAACAAGGTAAACCGCACCAAATCCATATAGAACAAAGGCCCACAGGTATAAAAAACAGCATCTGTAGAACCATTCAATTGCGCATTCACAAGATCGATGATATACTCCCTATTCAATCTTGCTTTCATAAGATTTTTGGTATTTGACCAAATAAACTCAATATGCAACCTATCTGGATATTTCTCTTGCCATTTTAATAGCTCCTCATAGAAAATTGTCTGTTCTTTTGAGCTATTACTATAGACCAGAACAACTTTACTATTGCTTTCAGCAACCAACGCGGATTTCAAAATGGAATATAGTGGTGTCACGCCTACTCCAGCGCCAAATAAAAATATTGTATTTGTATTCTTCTCCGATGGTTCGTAAGTAAAAAGTCCTTGTGGATCCATTACTTGAATTTCCGCTCCTACCTCAGTTCTGTGGTGGAGTAATCTCGATATTTCCCCATTGTCCACTCTTTTGACTGTAATCTCATATGGTTCATCAATAAATGGTGAACTCGAAAACGAGTACGAACGCCTCACTTCCCGATCACCAAACTCAAAAGCCAGGGTCAGAAACTGACCTGCCTTATAGGCTGGAAAATTTCCTGATTCATCCTTAAAGCGAATGGAAATATTATGATTAGGTTGTTGAATAATCTCGGATATCCTGAATGTAAACATGGTTCTAAAGATACCACCTTCAAAGAGATTTTTCAAATAGAAAGAGTTGATAGGATATTAAAATTAGGCATAATAAAAAGAGGTTTAGCCATAGACTAAACCTCTGTGTTTATTTTGTTGTAAACTTATTAAAGCTTACGTTTTACTTCTACTTGTTCGAATGCTTCCACGATATCTTTTTCTTGAATATCATTGAATCTTTCAATACTCAAACCACACTCATAACCTTGAGATACTTCTTTCACGTCGTCTTTGAAACGTTTCAATGAAGCTAACTTTCCTGTATGGATAACAACACCATCCCTGATTATACGGATCTCATTGTTACGGTTGATTTTACCATCCAATACCATACATCCAGCAATTGAGCCAACTTTGGAAATCTTGAACACCTCACGGATTTCAACTTCCGCAACGATTTTCTCTTCAAGTTTCGGAGCCAACATACCTTCCATCGCTGATTTGATCTCTTCAATCGCATCATAGATGATTGAATATAGACGGATATCGATTTGTTCATTCTCAGCAAGCTTACGAGCATTTTGAGTAGGACGAACTTGGAAACCGATAATGATCGCATCAGATGCTGAAGCTAACAATACGTCGGATTCTGAAATCGCACCAACTGATTTGTGAATGATATTAACTTGTATCTCATCAGTCGAAAGTTTCAATAATGAATCGGACAATGCCTCGATAGAACCATCCACATCACCTTTAACGATAATATTAAGTTCTTTAAAGTTTCCGATTGCAAGACGTCTTCCGATTTCATCCAATGTGATGTGTTTCGTAGCACGCATTCCTTGCTCACGCTGAAGTTGTAGACGTTTGTTTGCTACTTGACGAGCTTCAGATTCACTTTCCATTACGTAAAGTTTATCACCCGCTGTTGGAGCACCAGACATACCTAAGATTTGAACTGGCATCGAAGGTCCTGCTTCTTTCACACGCTCACCTCTCTCATTGGTCAAAGCTTTAACCTTACCAGAGTATGATCCTGCAAGAATTGGATCTCCAATTTTCAAAGTACCACCTTGAACTAATACAGTAGTTACAATACCTCTACCTTTATCTAATGCAGCTTCAATTACAGAACCAGCCGCACGTTTTTCAGGGTCAGCATGCAATTCTAATAATTCCGCTTCCAATAATACTTTTTCAAGCAACAGATCAACATTCTCACCTGTTTTAGCTGAAATCTCTTGAGCTTGGTATTTACCACCCCAATCTTCAACCAAGATATTCATGATTGACAACTGCTCACGGATCTTATCAGCATTTGCACCTGGTTTATCCACTTTAGTGAATGCGAATACAATAGGTACTCCTGCAGCCATAGCGTGGTTGATTGCTTCTTTTGTTTGAGGCATCACGGCATCATCCGCAGCAATAACGATAATAACGATATCTGTTACTTGAGCACCACGAGCACGCATCGCTGTAAAGGCTTCGTGACCCGGTGTATCCAAGAATGTAATCTTTTTACCACCTTCTAATTGTACTGCATATGCACCGATGTGCTGAGTAATACCACCCGCTTCACCTTTAGTAACATTCGCCTTACGGATATAATCTAGTAATGATGTTTTACCGTGGTCAACGTGACCCATTACAGTTACGATTGGAGCTCTTGGAACTAGACGGCTAGTATTGTCTGCCTCTTCCAATTCGGTAGTCTCTTCATCCTCCGGTTTGATAAATTCTATTTGGAATCCAAATTCATCAGCAACGATTGCTAAAGTTTCTGCATCCAGACGTTGGTTGATCGACACGAACATTCCTAAGCTCATACAAGTAGCAATAACTTGAGTAACCGGAACATCCATTAGATTTGCCAATTCGTTGGCAGTAACGAATTCTGTTACGCGCAATACTTTAGATTGTGCTTCTTGCTCCATTGCTGCCTCTTCTGCTGACAATGCTATATCATCACGTTTTTGGCGGCGAAGTTTCGCACGTTGAGCGAATTTACCAGATTTACCAGCACCACTCAAACGAGCAAGTGTTGCTTTGATTTGATCTTGGATCTCTTTTTCTGAAGGTTCTTCCTTCGGAGTATCAGGCTTTCTGTTTCTATCGTTACGACCTCTATTGTTTCCATGGCGGTCATTGTTAGGATGATTACCACGGTTTGGTCTATTTCCACCTTGGTGAGGAGGACGATTTCCACCATCTTGTCTATTGCCTTGTTGACCTTGACCTTGGTGTTGAGGACGGTTTCCACCATCTTGTCTGTTACCTTGACCTTGACCCTGGCCTTGACCTTGGTTTTGTCCATAACCACCTTGGTTACCTTGTCCTCCATGCGGAGTATTAGGTTTGTTAGTACGCTTGCGCTTACGCTTGTTGTCTTGATTTCCACCAGCGTTGTTCGATGATGAAGCTACTGGTTTGTGTGGTTTTGCAACAGGTAATTGGATTTTACCAACTACTTTAGGGCCACTTAAGGTTTCCGAGCGAGCGCGTATAACATCGTCAGTCGGTTCTGCTTTTGCAGCAGGCTTTTCAACTTCTATATTTTTTTTCACCTCTACAGGTTGTTTTTCTGTCTTTTCTGATTTCTCAGGTTTTTCAGTATGCTCAGTTTTCTCTGGCTGAGCAGCTTTCTCCGGTTGAACAGGTTTTGCTTGTTGTATTGGTTGTGCAGGTTTTGCAGGCTCCTGAACTACAGGTTTCTTCTCTTCAACTTTCGGTGCTTCTTCTTTTTTCGGTTCTTCTACTGGTTTCGCAACAGGAGCTTCTTCTTTCTTAACCTCTGCCTTTGGAGCAGGTTCTGCTGGTTTCTCGACTTTTTCTTCCGCTTTTGGTGCAGGTTTTCCTCGCTTCAAGCTATCCAAATCGATCTTTCCAACTACTTTAAGTGGAGATGATCCTCCCTCTTCCTTCTTAGGTTCTTCAGCAACAGGTGTAGACTCTGTTGATGCATTATTCTTAATTAAGATTTCTTTAACCTCAGCAGGACTTTCCTTTTCTTCAGTAGATTCAGGGTTTGAGCTTGCTGTGCCTGTGGCTGGACCTTCTTCACGGCGAATCTTGCCGATAACTATTTGTTTAGCCTCGTCTTTAACAATCTTATCACCCTGAAATTCCTTCAAAAGAACCCCATACATCTCAGGGCTCAACTTAGAACTTGGCTTAGAGTCTACATCAAACCCTTTCTTAACCAAATATTCTACCGCTGTGCCTATTCCAATGTTGAGCTCTTTCGCAGCTTTAAGCAAGTTTATACTTTTACCTTCTGTCATCTACTATCTTCTAAATATAATTTCGTACTACAAAAATATGTTTTTTTACAAGGATTTAACAATTTATTATAAATTGTTAAACCCTCTAACCCGAATATTTTATTATTCGAATTCAGCTTGTAAAATACGTACGATTTCGCGAATTGTGTCTTCCTCTAAATCGGTACGTCTTATAAGCTCTTCTTCGGACAATGCCAATACAGACCTTGCTGTATCTAAACCAACGCGTTTAAATTCGTCGATAATCCATCCGTCGATTTCATCTGCAAATTCTTCAATGTCCACATCCTCCTCTTCTTCTCCGCTCTCACGGTAAACATCGATTTCATAGCCAGTCAATTTACCAGCCAATTTAATATTGTGACCACCACGGCCAATAGCCAAGGATACTTGATCCGGCTTCAAATAAACCGCAGCAGTTTTGTTGTCTTCATCAATCTTGATCGATGTGATACGAGCAGGACTCAATGCACGTGTAATATATAATGAGTGGTTAGTAGTAAAGTTGATTACATCTATATTCTCATTACGTAACTCGCGAACGATACCGTGAATACGGGAACCTTTCATACCAACACATGCTCCTACTGGATCAATACGATCATCATACGATTCTACAGCAACCTTTGCACGCTCTCCTGGTTCACGGACGATTTTCTTGATCGTGATCAAACCGTCGAAAATCTCAGGAACCTCAAGCTCAAACAATCTCTGCAAGAACTCAGGTGCTGTACGTGAGATAATAATCTTAGGATTATTATTCATCATGTCTACCTTGTCCACAACCGCACGGATACTATCTCCTTTTTTGAAGTAATCAGCTGGGATTTGTTCGTTTTTCGGAAGAATCAATTCGTTGCCATCTTCATCCAATACAAGAATCTCTTTTTTCCAAATCTGATAAACCTCTCCGATAACTAATTCACCTTCGCGGTCTTTATACTTCTTGAATACCTCATCTTTTTCAAGCTCAAGGATCTTGGAAACCAATGTCTGACGTGCTGCTAAAATTGCGCGTCTTCCAAAACTCTCCAAAGTAATCTGCTCAATGTAATCATCTCCCACCTCTAAGTCAGGATCGTATTTATGAGCTTCCTCCAATTCAATTTCCAAATCATCATCCTCAGAGAAACCATCTTCCATTACAACACGCGTACGCCAAATCTCTAAGTCACCATTATCTGGGTTTACAATTACGTCCACGTTTTCGTCTGTTCCGAAACGTTTACGAATCATGCTGCGGAACACCTCCTCCAATACAGTAATAACTGTTGGACGGTCAATGTTCTTGAAGTCTTTGAACTCCTGAAACGAGTCTATCAAGTTTATATTAGTACTCATTCTTATTTAAATGAAATTAACACCTTTGTTTCCTTTATTTGATCTAATGGAATTTCCGTCTGTACTAAAACAGCTTTCTTTCCTTTTTCTTTTACTTTTTCTTCGATGCTGATTGCTGAGTCACTAACCGATAGCAATTGACCTTCTTTTTTATTACCATCCAACAACTTCACCTTAACATCACGACCCACGTTTTTCTCATATTGTCTGTTCAACAACAATGGAGAGTCAATTCCCGGAGATGATACCTCTAAACGATAAGCTCTATCTATCACATTCTCCTCTTCCAAGTGGTAACCAACGTGACGACTTACTTGTACGCAATCCTCAATCGCAATCCCATTATCACCATCCAAAAGAATTTCTAAAACGCCATTGTTCAGAAAGCGAACACTAACAATAAATAAATCCGGTCTGTCGGCAATTTTTTCTTCTACTAATTCGATTACTCGATTTTCAACCTGCATATTTTAAAAAATGAATTAAAAAAGGGGGCATACCATGCCCCCTTCCTTTCAGATAGTACAAAGGTACAAAAATTATTTATTAATTGCAAAGCATATTAAATCCACGTTAATTTTTGTCAACAACAGAATTAATAGTCTTTTGCATTTGAGCCATCATCGATGACAATGCTTCTAAAGTCGGTTCAGGGTTTGGCTCAGGAAGCTCCGTGCTAACAAATGCCTTTGCCTTCCAGACTTCCAAAATCTCAGAGGCTGGAACCCAATAAGGCTCATATGTCTTGTTGTCCGAAACTAATTTAAGACCTTTATCTTCCTTGAACTTCTGCCCTATTCTTTTATATACAACTCCATCATTGGACGACACAACAATGTATGTCTGCCCAGGCTTGATATCATGCCAGTTCTCAACATATTCTGAAATAATCAAAGATCCAGATGGCAATGGCAACATAGAATCTCCTTTGATTTCAAATGCCCTAAAGGTCCCTTGATTAAACATCGGTAAAGAGAATTTCGGCAATTCGCTCACATACTCAGGATCAGCATAACCATTTAAATATCCAGCACTAGCTTTCACAGGAACAAGCTCAATATTTTCGCGGTCATCTGAATCAACAGTCACACTTAATACCCTTAAATTTGAAGCATTGCTCTTAGGCGTAGGTTTCCACTTATCATCAATCTCATCATTAGCCAATTCGTCCATACTTAAATCATAGAACTCTGCTATTTTTTTTAGTAGCTCATATTTTGGCTCCGCCCTATCCTCTTCATAAGCCCCTACAGAAGCACGTTTAATTTCCATTAAATCAGCAAATTGTTGCTGGGTAAGACCTTTTTTCTTGCGAAGATACTTGAGATTTGATGAGATATTTGCCATAATATTTTTTCAATATATTTTTGAATTACTAAATTTATTAGTATTATTGTACCAATAAAATTAGCAAAACGTCTGCAAATTACCAAATAATTTAGCTAAAACAAGAATAAAATGAATAAATACTATACATACATCGCAACAGATTCGAACCGTAGGTTCCTTCAAACTGGTATTAGTCAAGACTTAAACTCAGTTTACCATGACTTGCAAAATAGCCATGAACCTGCATTGTTTTCATATGCCATGTTGAACAGGATTGTATTGGTAGAAACATACCTTACTCAATCTGATGCAGAAAAGAGACTAAAAGAATTGTCATCAATGGGCAGAATTGTAAAAGAAAGGTTGATCCGCAAAGCGAACCCCAACTGGTTGAGCTTATGTCCGAATACACCAAAAATAAGATCTAATAAAAAAGCCGTTGTTTATGCATAAGCTATAAACAACGGCCTTAACAACCTTACCCTACACTAAATCAACCTCACATAATTTAGACTACCAACCTGGCGCAAAGTTTAATCCAAACGTTCCGAATTTATCCCTAGTAGGATTATTCAATTGTATAGCGTAATAAGGCTCTAATATCATCGCACCGAACAAATTAACCCTTAGCGATACTCCAGCACTGAATACCGGCATCGTCACATTTGGGTTATATCCTGTATAAGTTACTCCATCGATTACTTCAGATACTTTGTCAGCATCTGTTTTTTTCCATCTAATCGTACTTCCATTTCTCCAAGCCAAACCTCCATCAATAAATAAGTTCAGATCAGAGAACAATAAACCTGAAGGAATGACAGCCAATTTCTCTGGCCCTGTGAATGGCAACCTTAATTCCAAATTCCCAACAACCATTTTAGAACCTGACAGGTCATTGAAACCAATCATACTATTAGGGCCGAATGAGTTCGCCTCAAAACCACGAATCATATATGGATAGCCGATATACATATTGTACAATCTGTCCGCATCATCTCCCATACGCATATAAGAGTAAACCCGAGCAGCAACAGTAACCGGTTTTATCCTTTGATATTTCCTTAAGTCGATATTTAGAGCTGTAAAATTAAATGTTCCAAAATATTGCTCTGCTCCTAGCCTGTATCTGAAACCTTGAAGCGGCGCAGCAATACCGAACACCGCATTGTCACCCACAAATCCAGCATTCACTTGCATCAAGTTGAATGGATCCAGATTGGAAACTCCTAATGCTTGTGCTGCCTCATCATTGTTTACGCGCTCACGTGTTCCATAGTAGTTGTAATAACTTTGGGTAAACCTATCTACACGATAAGAGTTATACGATGCCGCGGCACCTGTCTCAAACCTATGGTGCCTATTAAAAGGATATGCTACAAACCCATCAACCTGAGTTTGAAACGAGCGTACTAAATATTGGTCTAATACAGGTTCTACTCCATTTCCTAAATCACGTTGGTCATAATTAAAAAACCCAAAACGATAAGGTATATGGGAAATCGAACCACCCCAATTCCATCGGCTCCTCTGGTTAATGTAAGCTACTTGCCCTCCAAAATCATAAATTTCTCCATTGATGTTCAAAGCAGCAAATATCTGGTTATACCCAAGGATATCAGAGAACATCCCTTGAACCCCAGAGGCAATACCTGCCCCATAACGTGATCCCACAGACATACCCACACCACTATTCGCCAAATAATCTAATTTGAACTTCGGCTTATATGGGATTTCTGAAATCTGAGAATTAGATATTCTTCCATATGCATTGAAATTATTCAAATTTGTATTGACCACATCCACCCCTCTACTTTGTGCCGGAGGCAACATCGCCGCTTGAAGGTCAATGGTACTTGCATCTACAGGAACAGACTCAAACTCCGAACTTTTCGCTTTATAGATTGTAAATGCATTATTCTTAAAATAGGAATAGATAATATCATCATTGGCCGAAACACTCATCGCTGGAGAATATTCTGTAATACCACTGATACCCGTAAAGAAATCAGTCATTCTCTCAACTTGGGCCGTTTCGATTACAATCTTATACATGTTTCTGAATCCATCGCTATTGGACAAGAAGTAGATTTCCTTGCCAGAAGATGAAAAATGAGGATTCAAATTGTTAGCCCCTGGAAAGACAGGAATCTCGCGGATTTGTTTTGTCGCAACATCAACTACCGCTAAGCCCATTGGAATATCAACACTTCTGCTCGATGACTCCAAAGACATTCTGTCTGTACTGAAAACAATAAACTTACCATCTCTCGAAAAACTTGGTTGAAAGTCCGAATATTTATCATCTGTCAATTGACTAAGGTTCTTCGATTCTAAATCATAAGTGTAGATATCACTTCGTCCATTTTTAAGACCTGAGAATGCTACCAAACTACCATTTGGAGCCCAGGTAATATTTGTAAATTCAGTAATATCTCCCATTGCCTCCACTGACAGGGTTCTACCTGTTTCAATGTCAACAATCATCAATTTATTCTTACCCTCACTGAAGACCGAAAATGCAAACTTCTTGCTGTCGGGAGAAAATGTACCGGCAGACTCTATAAAACTGAATTCATCAATATCTTTGTTGGTGAGTCGACTACCCAATTTCCGAACAACCTTTCCCGTTTCCGCATCTGCCAAAAACAGATCTATACTGAACAAATCCATCTCCGATAGAAAAACCACATATTTACCGTCTGGAGAGATTGCCGGCGAAACATTCATCCTGCCCGCATTCTTGGTCGACAACAATAATTTACCGATAGGATTGGAAGTCGTATCTTTTCCGAGATTTCTGTAGGAGTTCTCCATGCTATTTTTCCATAGAGTTCCCATCGTTTGTGCATCATAGCCAAACACTCTTCGTATTGCTGTCTCATACCCGTATTTTGCCGTTTCAATAAACAAAGGCATAATCACCGTATCGCCATATGTAGAACCTACATATGACCAAAATGCCTGACCATAGCGATATGGAAAATATTTGTTGGATTGCTCCGTCATCTGCCTTAAGCTTGGCAGATCATTTCGAGCATATGAATCACGCATCCACATCGATGTGAATGCATCTTTTTTACCAATTGAAAAATATTCCGCCATCCCCTCAACCATCCATAATGGCAGGTTTGCAATATTCTCTAATCGAGTAGAATCACCTCCCTCGATCAATACCCTATATTGGAATGCATGCACCAATTCGTGGCCAAGTACGTGCCTAGTTTGTTGATTGATCTGCATGATCGGCATCACTACCCGTTGCTTAAAAGCCTCGGTAACACCACCTGTCCCAACACTTATCTCACCGGAAATAGCCGTAGTCTGCTGGAATTCAGGATGGTTATTGTATAAAATTATAGGGTTCTTCCTCAAGAAAGTGTCCTGGAAAACTTGCTGGTGCAATTCATACCACACCTCTGTTTCCTTAGCAAACCAATTCATCATTGAATCGTTTTGCAAATAATAATAGATGTTAAAATGCGGCGTATCATACACCTTGAAGTCCAATTTCTTGTACCTCATTTTATTTTGACCAAAATACTGCGCTTCCGATTGATTCGGAAACAAGGTCCACAAAATGGTGAATACAAGGCTTAAACTAAATATTCTTGCAAAGAGTTGACGGTTAAATCTCATAACTAATTATTAGTCAATAAAAATAATAAAATCAATTCAATTAAAAGGGCTAATTCGTTTCCTCTTGTTCCTCTTGTTGTTGATTAGATTCTCCTCGGTTCAATAAATCTGGCAAAACTATGTTTGGCATCTCAGCATCTGGATTTAGACCTTCATCCGAACTACTATCCTGACGAACGCGGATTCTTGGTCCTGGGCAGTTATATTTCTTAGTAACCTCTACCTTGGCTTCCGGAAATTTACCCAATGTAACACCTAGTTCAGGATGCTTATAGAGTTCTTCCATAAATAACGCATAAATAGGCAATGCAGTTTTCGAACCTTCTCCCGTAGCAGAACTTTTAAAATGAATACTCTGCTCATCACAACCAACCCAAACTCCAGCAACTAAATCCTTGGTAACACCCATGTACCAACCATCCACATAATCTGATGATGTACCAGTTTTACCACCAATTTGGTTTTCATCCTTAAACAGATCCCATTCCCACAACGCTTGAGAAGTACCACCTGATTCTTCAATAGTGCCTCTCAACATGTATCCCATTAACCAAGCATTCTCTGGTGTAATAGCTTGTTTAGTTGAGGTCTTGAATTCAGCAATCACTTTGCCGTCTTTATCCTCAATCCTAGAAACCAAAACCGGTTCAGTCCGCTTACCTTCATTCATAAATGTACTGTACCCACGCACCATCTCAAAGACCGAAACATCATTTGAACCTAATCCAACAGAAGGAACTGATTCCAACTTACTGTCAATACCACATAAATGAGCCATTTCTACTACTTTATCCCAACCAACCTTCTCAGTTATTTGAGCGGTAACAGTATTCAATGAACGAGCCATGGCATGTCTTAGCGACAGCTCACTGTGAGAAAATGACCAATCCGCATTCTTAGGCTCCCATATTTCGTGCTCACCCTTGTTGTTGATGAACTCAATCTTAACAGGTTTATCTTCAAATTTATCACATGGGGTCATACCAGACTCCAATGCAGCAGCATAGGCAAATGGTTTAAATGTAGATCCAGCTTGGCGCTTCGCTTGGTTCACGTGATCAAATTTGTAATAGTTGTGGTTGATTCCGCCAATCCAAACCTTGATATCTCCATTGTATGGATCCATGGCCATCATTCCTGTATTCAACATAGTCAAGTAATGTTTCAAGGAATCCATGGTAGAATAATTTACCTTTTCCATTCCTTCCCATGTAAAAACTTCCATGTCCTTCTTCTTATTCAGCTCCTCAAAAACCTTAGCCTCATCTTTATATTTTTTCATTAAGGAGGCATAGATTGGTAATTTCTTGGCATGATCTTCCAAAAAATTTGGTACTACATTCCCTTCTTTGTCTCTCCAAGGCAAATCATTCCCCCAAACATTATCTAATCTTTGCTGAAGCTCCTTCATTTTTACAGCTACGACATCCTCAGCAATTTTTTGCATTCTTGAATCAATCGTAGTATATATTTTCAATCCGCTGGTGTAGATATCAACCTCATTTTCTTTTGCCCAGTCTTCCAACCATTTTTCAACGGCATTCCTTAAATATGAATCATTGGAATTTCGCACTTCTTGATTATTCAAATCAAGACCTAGTGAATCTTTGCTCAACTTCGCAACTTCCTCTTGTTTCAAATAACCTTCTTTTGCCATTTGACCCAAAACAACATTTCTTCGTTGGAGGGCATTTTTAGGGTTTCTGATTGGATTGTATAAAGTAGTACCTTTGAGCATACCCACTAAAACAGCAGCCTCATTAACCGTTATATCACTCGGGTATTTGTCAAAATAACGAACGGATGCCGATTTGATCCCGTAAGCATTGTTACTAAAGGAAACCGTATTAAGATACATTGTCAATATTTCTTCCTTGCTATATTTGCTTTCCAATTTAAAAGCGGTCATCCACTCTTTATATTTTGTGACGATCAAACCTATCCCTGGGATTTTACCCAATAAACCTTGGGAATCTTGATACCTTGTTCTGTATAGATTTTTTGCAAGTTGCTGAGTTATAGTACTGGCGCCACGGTCACTTCCACTTAAGGTTGAAAAAATACCACCAAACAAACCCAAGAAATCAACTCCGTGATGCTTCATAAAGCGAACATCCTCGGTTGCAATCAAAGCATTTATAATATTGGGAGAAATACTGTCAAATGGAACTGGATCCCGATCCTGTTTGTAATATCTAGCGATCAATACAGAATCTGCAGTATATAGTTCAGAAGAAACATTTAGTTCGGGTAATAAAATTTCTTTTTTTGTCGGTGAAGAACCGAACAAGCCTAGAAAGTTAATTTGAACTGCGCACGTAAATAAAATAACAAAGTAAATAACAATCAGTGCGATGCGCAAAAATTTGTTCCGAACACGTTTAAACATACGGTAAATATGAACAAAACTTTGGAAAAAATTACATCAATTCGCCTAAAAAGGAAGCTTTACCAGAAAATTAACGAATTTTAACAAATGAGTTTTTTGGTTTTTAACTAGGCTGTTTATCCGACAATTATAATAGCAAAAACTGTACCTAAAACAGTTTTTGTTACCATAAACTTTACCTTATTAAATATATTTACCTATTTTTACGTGATTTATTATTGGGGACATGTTAAAACAAACTTTACAGCAAAAACTATTACAAAAACTTTCACCGCAACAAATTCAATTCATCAAATTGCTACAGGTGCCAACAGTTTCATTGGACGCCCGCATAAAAGAAGAATTAGAAGAAAACCCTGCGCTGGAGGACGGTAGTTTGACTAACATGAACGACCCTGTAGAAGAATACCCCGATAAAGATCCGGATGATGACTTCAACATGGAAGAAAACAGCTATGAAGATGAATTCAGTGTTGATGAATATATCCAAGAAGATGATTACAAAGACTATGGCGGTGGATATGACCATGATGATGAAGACGGAAAAAAGGAAATCCCAATCGCAGTACAAGATTCCTTCTACGAAAATCTACAAAATCAACTTGACCTACTAGCACTATCTGATAAAGATTATATAGTTGGTCAACAAATAATCGGTTCTCTTGATGACGATGGTTACTTAAGGAGACCTATCCTATCTTTGATCGACGACCTTGCGTTTTCACAAAATGTAATTGTGGAAGAAGAAGACGTCGAAGAAATGCTCAAGATTGTTCAATCATTTGACCCTGCCGGCATTGGAGCAAGGAATCTTCAGGAATGCTTGGCAATCCAGTTAAGAAAGAAAGATCTCACAAACCCGATTATCCAACAAGCAATGATGGTCGTGGAAAATTACCTTGATGAATTCACGAAGAAACATTACGATAAAATCGAAAAGCAATTAGGTGTAAACTCTGAGGAGCTGAAAGAAATCGTCAATGAAATCCTGAAATTGAATCCTAAGCCAGGTGATTCAGGTGCAGCTGCAGGAAAACAATTGCAGATTATCCCTGACTTCCATATCTCCAATAATGATGGTGTCCTTCACTTGACATTAAATGGCAGAAACGCCCCTGAACTAAGGGTTTCAAGGTCCTATCAAGAAATGTTTGAGCATTACGAAAAAGCTGAAAAAAACGACAAAAAAATGCGTGAAGCAGTTCAGTTCGTTAAACAGAAACTTGATTCCGCAAAATGGTTTATCGATGCTATTAAACAAAGACAACAGACTCTTTTGAAAACCATGAATGCTATCATGGAATATCAATATGACTACTTCCTAACTGGCGACGACAGAATGCTTAAACCAATGATCTTAAAGGATATAGCCGACAAGATCGAAATGGATATTTCAACTGTATCCCGTGTTGCCAACTCTAAATATGTGCAAACAGAATTCGGAACTTTCTTATTAAAATCATTCTTCTCAGAAGCTATTCAGACAGAATCTGGGGAAGAAGTTTCTAACAAAGAAGTGAAAAAGATCCTTGAAGAGTGTATTGCTAATGAAGACAAGAGAAAACCTTTAGCAGATGAGAAATTAACCGAAATCCTGAAGGAAAAAGGTTATTCAATCGCAAGGCGTACTGTTGCTAAATACCGTGAAGCAATGAACATACCGGTAGCACGTTTAAGAAAAGAATTATAAAATTTTATTTTCACTTGCATATTAAAATATAATCTACTAAGTTTGTAGAGTATTCAGAATTGCACGAGCAATACCAACCGAGTGAAAGACACCGCGGTGGTAAATCGATACGGGCGGCAAGCCAAAATAAAAGAATATTGCAAGGTCTTAAAATAGACTCCTCTGAATGCAATTATGGTTAAACCCTTTAAACATTAATTGTATGTCCAACACAAAACCCTTACAACAACACCTAGTGGAACAATTTCACCACTACAGCACCAATGAATTGGTAATTCTAAACAATGACTTGGTTAGATCAAACTGGGGCAAAAATAAAACAGCTTTCAGAACTGCTTTGTTGAGCACCCTATCTAAACGAGGAATTGATCTCTCCGCAATAATCAGCACCGAAGATGGATTTACTCAAATACAACGAGTACCAGTCAGATTATCAGAAAATAGACTCATTCCGGAATAGGTAGAAATAGACATTAGACAATAGACATTAGACATAAAAAATGGTATGACGCCACAAATGTCTATAGCCTATTGTCTATTGTCTTCGTTTTAGCAGTCTAAGGCTCAATAGTCTTAAGCATATTGTAGTATGTTTTTTTGTCTGTTGTCTTATGTCTTATGTCTAAAGTCTCACATCTCACATCTCACATCTCATATCTCCCTAAAGCATACAAAGCAAAAGTCCCAAGCCAATGACTTCCCATATAATCATCTTTTGCGCTTAAATTTCCAATGGAGAAATTGAAATGTTCAACAGCATCTTTTTTCAAGTGCTCCAATGCAGGGTCCATTTTCGAAATCCCAAAAAGACAAGCCGCTCTACTATAATTTAACCCATCCAAGTGGACTAACTTACCATCACTCCTATCTTTCACTATTGCAGGTTCTAATTTAAATTCATCATTGAATAAATCAGGCATAAAAGATTTCAACCACGTAATGTATTCTGATTTATCCAAAACTTTGCTCATCAAATATGCTTCTTCCAAACAAGGTGATAAAAAGTCGTATCCACTAGGTTCATAAGCTAGATTACAATTCTTGTCATCCTTGAACAATCGAATAGAATTTTCCTTTAATGCTTGTTTAAAAGAATCATCGCCTACTGTATTGGCATAATCCAAGGATAACGAAAGACTGAAGGCTGAATTATCATGCTGTCCTGCACGGATCGGGTAGACCAACTTTGGAAGATATTCTTTATAGCGAGTAACCAACAGATCGACCAGTGGTTGAAGTGAGGATTTCCATCTTTTGGCATCCGCATCCTCCCAAGTAGACAATTCTTCCTGTAATTTAAACAACCAAGCCCAACCATAGGTCCTTTCAAAGCTCAAATTATTTTTATCATTGAAAAAGGCTAATTCCACAGCTACATTCTCTGGCGTAATATGCTGATTCAATGCCGCTCTTACCTTTCCGTCAGCGTCCAGACCTGGAAACTGCTTCATCAATTTTACGATCGACCAGTAACCATGGACTGAGGAATGCCAGTCAAAACAGCCATAAAAAATTGGCCTTAAACTTTTTGGACTTTTCAGGTCAGCATCCGACCCTAATACCTGACCAAGTTTATTTGGATACTCCACTTCGATACAATGAGTCGGCATGGAGAAAATAATCTTAGATAAATTTTCGTCCAACTTAATTTCCTCAACAGTAATCTTTTCATTGGTTTTATCTCCACTTTTACATCCTGCGAGCAACAACGCTACAACTATAAAAATGTTTAAACATAATTTATTCATACAGAAAATTTTGGCAATATATTTGAGTTCTAAAAATAACATTTATAAACTAAAACATTCTACAAAATGAACATTAGTGACTTAATTTCAGGCAGCATCGGATCGCAAGCTACTGAAGGTATATCAGAAAAATTGGGGATTGATAAAAACCAAACTCAGTGGGTAGTTTCTGCCGCAATTCCATTAATGATGTCTGCATTAAATTATAATGCACAAAAAAGTCCTGAAAGGGCTCAAGGCATTCAACAAGCTATTGACACCAAAGGTTCTGGTGGCATCTTGGAAAACCTAGCCGGACTGTTTAACCAAGGTCCAACAGAAGATGAGGATCAAATGGTGAACAATATCTTTGGTAAAAACACTGATAATGTAAAAGAATCTCTATCTGAAAAATCAGGAATCAGTGTAGGTAAAATTGGCGGAATCCTTGCCTTGTTGGCTCCATTGGTAATGGCTTATTTGAACAAGCAAAAACAATCTCAAGGAGAGTCAGGATCTGGAGGCGGTTTAGGCGACTTATTAGGAAATATCTTAGGTGGTGGATCATCGAATGCAGGCTCTTCGGGTGGTGGAATTGGAGACCTAATTGGTAGTGTACTGGGAGGTGGATCTCAAGCAAATGACCAAGCTCCTACAAATTCTTCACAACCGAATATCTCTGGTGGTCTTGGTGATCTAGTTGGACAATTCTTCGACCAAAAGAACGACAAAAATACTAAAGGCAGCATCTTAGATAGCTTAGCCGGAATGTTTGGAAAATAATTGAACTATATTTATACAACAACCAGAGGGCAGTTTATGATTAAATTGTCCTCTTTTTTGTTTTAATAGGGTTGATGTGCGAAAACAATTATATTTACGCATGGAATCAAAAATCAGTTTTAAAAACGACTATAGCGAAGGTGCTCACCCTAAAATCCTCGAAACCCTAATCCAAACAAATCTAGTTCAAGAGCCAGGATATGGAGCAGATAGCATCTGCAAACAAGCAAAGGAATATATCATCAAAGAAACCGGCAACCCCGATTCTCAAATATTCTTTGTTTCAGGGGGAACTCAAGCAAACCTCCTTGTTATCAGTCACCTTTTGAAACCATATGAATCTGTTATTGCAGCAGACACTGGACATATTGAAGTCCACGAAACGGGAGCAATAGAAAATTCAGGGCATAAAATAAACCTTATTCCAAGTCGCGAAGGCAAAATAAATTCTGTAGGTATCCAAGCTATTGTGGATGCACATACCGACAATCATATGGTTAAACCAGCTATGGTATACATTTCACAATGTACAGAATTGGGCAGCATCTACAGCAAAGCTGAACTCTTGGAAATCTCAAATTGCTGCAAATCAAATAATTTGCTACTTTTTATCGATGGTGCAAGATTGGGAACTGCCCTAACCTCTTCTGCAAATGATTTAACCCTCAAAGATATTGCAAGCCTCTCAGATGTATTCTATATTGGGGGTACAAAAAACGGAGCACTATTAGGCGAAGCCATTGTTTTCCAAGACCATAAGCTTTCTCAAGGGTTCGATTATTACTTGAAACAAAAGGGAGCATTGATGGCTAAAGGCCGTGTATTAGGGGCCCAATTCCTAGCATTGTTCAAGGATAACCTTTTTTATGAGCTAGGAACGCATGCCAATGTTATGGCTTCCAATTTAGCAAGCGCTTTCAAGACCAATGGTTATGCTTTTGCAACAGAACCTGTCAGTAACCAAATATTTCCGATAATCCCCCTGATTTTAGCGGAAAAACTAGCGGAAAAATACGAATTCTATATTTGGCAAAAACTAGATGGACAAAATGTGGTTATAAGATTAGTTACTTCTTGGGCAACAAAAGAGTCATGGATAAATCAATTTATTGAAGATATCCAATAGAACTTAGGTTTAATAGCCCATTATCTATATCTTAGAAATTAACCCAAATCTATAATATGGCTCCAGAAGAATTTGTGATATTGGTTGATCAGAATGATCAAGAAATCGGTGAAATGGAAAAACAAGAAGCTCATGTGCTCAATAAAAAACATAGAGCATTTTCGGTATTTCTATTTGATGAGAATAACAACATGATATTGCAGCAAAGAGCTGATTCAAAATACCATAGCCCAGGCCTGTGGACAAACGCGTGCTGCGGACACCCTAGACCAAATGAAACTACCATAAACGCTGCTAAAAGAAGAACATTTGAAGAAATGGGAATACAGGTGGACATTCATGAAGTGTTCCAGATTAGTTACGAAGAGAAACTAGAAAATGGCCTATGGGAAAATGAATATGATCATATTTTCATTGGAAAATATTTCCAAAACAACTTCAATCTAAATCCCGAAGAAATTAAAGATATTAAATCTATCAGCCTGGATGACCTAAAAACAGACCTTCAACAAAACCCAGAAAATTACACATTTTGGTTTAAGCTGATTTTTGGGAAAATGGATTTTGAGGACGTTCTTTAGACAGTAGACAGTAGACGTAAGACAGTAGACAGTAGACAGTAGACATAAGACATAAGACGTAAGACATAAGACATACGAACTAAGATATGATTACCACCATTGTGCTGTTGGCAAATAATACGAAGCCGTATCTCTTTCTGTCTGCCAAGGGGCCAATTCAAATCGATAAGCCTTATCCGAACCTTTCCAAGGTAGACTAGAATTCAATTCTCCCCACTGCATCTCAACTTTATATGTTTTGCCTTCTGTGCTAGTTAATGTCCCGAACAATTTAGATCTTGAAAAGCCAGATACCCCAGGAGTATACTGTGTAGCCTTTTCAAAAACAACCTTTGAATTCTTCTGGATAGAATCGCTTAACTTAATCTCTGGTTCTGTTGCCTGTAATGCGGCGGTATAATTCTGCCAGCTATATAGATTCGTATCTGCCATGACATATGGAAACTCCTTCCTTGTAGGATATTTCTCCATAAATAATCGCACTGGCCGTTTCAAGACCAGCTCCTTCCCTATCAAGTCCTTGAATGGATCTTTATTTCCGATGTTGGTTGATTTAGTCTTGCAAGTTTGAAATAGGAAAAACACAAACAAGAAAAAACCAACCACAATACAGATTAAAACAATTTTTACCACACGCTTTGCAGATAATTCCTTTTTAGGAGCCATAATTTATTTCTTTTCCGAGAAACTCATTTCAATAGTTCCATCTTCCGAAACTAGATCAATCTGATAATCTTCTTGACTTTTAATTTTCATAGGAATGGCTTCAGATTCAAAATCAGTACTATTCATTTCAGCTGAAGGCTTGTGTGCAGTGCTCATTTCTTTATTCAACGAAATTGACACTATTTCGTCGCCAGCATCTGAGACTTTGAACCATCCGAATCCTGCCCTTTTCGAAAATCTGGAATCAGTATCCATTTCTATAAATCTACCATAAAAAATATCTCCCGCCATTATTTTCTCCTTAAAAACGGTTGGACCAATAGCAGAAGGATTTGCAGGTGGTTTAAGAGAATCATAAATTAAATATGCGAAAAAAGCTACAACAGCAGCCATAAAAATATAACCAACAACAGTTAATTTAAACTTAAATGGAGCAGGAGGAACCTCTGTAGCACACTTTTCAGCATAAGATTTCATTTCTGCCGTCCATTTCCTCCTAGAAATTGTCTTCCCTGTTACGGTATCCCAATAAATTGGCGCAGCTTTCTTAGTGTAACTTTGGGTGAATGCAGTACCCATATAATTTCTGTAAAAACCTAAAACCATTAAATTATTGGGGTTAACTGGATTCTGAAGATGGTCTGCTGAAAATGAAGCTTCTTCTACTCTTTGGACACTTATAAACATTGTTATATTATTTTAATGTGATTAATAATTCTAATTTGAGATAACTTGCGATTCCCATCCATCATATTTGCCGTTGTGTGCTTTTGCCTTTTCCCAAAGGGGTAAGCATAAATCATCTATATGTTCATAGGAAATATAATCTGACCTGGATATACTCACTTTCCACCCGTCCTGTTCCTTTTCTTTGGATTGTATTGCAAACCCTTCCTTCTCTGCAAATTCCATAAAGTCAGTAACATCTTTTTCCTCCACAAAATTCAAATAATGGTGGATCAGCCGTGCTTGGGATAATGAATCCCCTGCCTCGATTAGCATTTTTACGACACTTCTGTTCTTGATCATTTCAAGCTGAAAAGGCAATGGATATGCTAGATCGTAAAAATCATCCCATTTTAAGTCTTCGCGATAATCGGTCTGGTAAGTTAAGCGTTCACCGAATGCAATGTCTACCTGATGTAAAAACGCCTCAGTATCAGAAATTCTATGGCAGTAATACATTTGTAACCTTTCTGCATTCATACTTATCGTTGCAACATGCAGTAGGTTCTTTGCATATTTATCACTTAGTTCAGCAATCTTATCTTCAACTTCATTGATGAGCTTAAAACTCTCCATAGTTGGTAGACCGTCTTCCGCCGCAGAATCATAAGGAACAATCAAATAAAAAACAAAAGGAAGGTCTTTTATTGGAGCAATATCTGCCACATTCAGATCTACGATCACCGAAGCCTTTTGATTATTGATTCGAGAAAAATAGACCTGCCAATTCTCCTCATGATTTGGAATCTCTATTTTTTTTCTGAACAAGGATTTGAACATCTCTTACGATTTAGTAAAACAAAAAATGTATTACCCAAATGTAAGACTCATATGGAAGGTATTAGAATGTTGGTTTTGTCAAATTATATAAATGCGGTAGATAGAAATACATAAATTACTGTCCTACAGGCTCTTCTTTTAGGTAATCCAAAAATTGTGAAGGCGTTACACCAGTACTTTTCTTGAATGCTTTACTGAAGATACTGTGGGATGAGAACCCACTGACCTCCGCTAAATAGGAAATTTTGTACTGTTCAAATTTCGGTTCATTCTTGATTTTTTCAATGATATAACGGATCCGCAAACCATTAATGTAATCATTGAAATTCATCTCCTTGTAGGTATTGATTATTTTTGAGAGTGTAATCGTATTCGTACCTAAATAACTCGCTAGATAAGCCAAACTCATTTTACTGTCTACGAAAAGATCTCCTTCTTCAAATTCCTCAAGCTTGTCCAAAATACGAACGGTTTTTTCATCCATTTCTTGAGTTTGCGCTATAGCATTGTTTTCTTGAACAATTGCCTCCTTCTTAGCACTTGAACTATCCACTTTCTTTTTCTTGTCTGCATTCAATTGATCCAGGTAATCGGCAATTTTTTGTTTGTTTTTCTTGTTTTCTTTGAATTGATAAAACAAGATTATCCCCAACCCAGCAATCAACACAGCCAAGCCAAAAAGTATATACCTCAATAAAAAGTTAGTGTTATTTTTTGCTGAAAGGTCCTTTTGAAGTTTTCCAACTTCTAGGTTATTGATGAATGAATTAATAAAATTTGATCTTTCGTTATCATTGAGTTGCTCATCCTGTTCCATATACAATCCTGAGTACATCAATGATTTCTCTGTGTCATTTAATTGCTTACTGGCCAAATAAGCATAACGGTAAGATTCCATCTCATACTTTACATAGTCAGCAACTACCATTGGACTCTTAATGGCGGTTTCCAAATGGGATAAAGAGGATTTATAATCCCCTAATTGATAATAAATAATTCCAAGAAAAACTTCAGCCATATAAGCGTCTTCTTGGAATTCCTTGTTATCATTGATTTTAATTACTTCCTGAAAAAATGGAATGGCTTTCTCGAACTCCTTTTTGAAAAAATGATATTTACCCTTAACTAAGATCGTATGAACAGAATTAGTGTTCACATCTCCCTTGAAATTCTCATCATAAATCTGATCAACCAATTTCAACTCTTCAGCAGCTTGATCAAAATCTTCCTTCATAATATATCCACAAGCCAAATTAATAGCTATCGTGGCCTTAGCATTCTCCAAATACCTGCGATCATATTCTTCAAGATTGTCAGACTTAAGAGCGTTCAAGCTTTTGATGGCATTTTCCATTTCTATATTAAAAACATCAAAATTTCCGCTTAGATAATAGAAATAAGAATATTCTGCTGTCGCCAAGATCCGTGTTATACCTTCTGGAAAATCCCTAATATATTGCTCAGCACTCTCGAATGCTAGTTTACTTTTTTCATAATCCGATTTCTTGTAGTAGATTTCTGCTAAACCCAATTTTGCATAAAATCGATTTTTGGGATCTTTTGTCAAAACAGAAATGGAATCTAATTTTTGTAGATAATTCAGTGTTATATCCAATTTTCCATTTGCTGCCGTCAGATAATAAAACCAAAGGTATAATTGCTTCTTCTCCTCTTGGGATAATTTCTGATTTTCAAGATATTCCAAATATAAAGTTGACCGAGTCTCAAATGCACGGTCAAAAAGTTCATCATGAGAATATTTACTCAAACTATCTAATTGGTCTTGCCCATTTGTAACAAAACCTTGAAGTAATAAGAATAATAAAACAATGCAATACCTAAACGAAATATCTTTTCTCATTCACTGACCATCAGTTAGTTAATCATAGGAATATGATTGAATAATTAAATTAATGAAATGAACATTTAACTCAACTCAATCATTTAAGTAAATATAATTTTTTTTAACAATTATGAGGGCAAAACCTATATAAATAGGTTAGTTTTTTGCGATAAAACATAAGTGTTTTAACAGATAATCTATATTAATCATAATTAGGAATTTTTGCTACTCATGACTTTTTTCATTACCACGGGTAATTGAATTAAATCAAAATCATGATCAAACAATAGAAATCTCTTCTCCCATTTATTGGAATACTTATCTTTAAAATCTCTTTGATTCTGGTACTTACGATATTTGGGGATTTTTGTCGATACGAAATTCATGATATGCTCTGCCGGATTATCTGGTCTATCGAGTCCCATCAACGGCACCATACCAAGGTTAATGAACCTATAATCATGGATTTTAGCATATTCAATCAATTTGACTATTAAGCCATCCATACATGATCCAGGTGCATTCGAGACTTTCCGAAATAAATCGTAAGTACATTCATCCATCGCATAGTCAGGAATTACATTCAGAAAAGCCACAATCTGTCCCGCAGCATCTTCAATCGTGATAATGTCCAAAGACCTTAGGGCAGATATATCAAACTGACCTTGAGAAAAAACCACCTCCTTACGATTGTTTTCCAGTAGCCATTCATCAGAAACAGACTTGAGTTTAACTAAGAATTCCTTTGTTTGGGGACCGTAATGAATTACAGATTTATAACCATTCTTATCCAAATAATTGAGACCATTACGCAAAGACTTTCTCGATTTCCCAGAAAGGTTAAATTGCTGAATATCCAACACGCCTTCTTGCCCGATCAACAGTTTCTTTTTCTTTAACCCTTGAAAATTCAGTAAACTATCTTCAGAAACTCGAAAATAAATACTCTTCATCCCCTTCTTAAGACAATAACACTCAAACTCTTTGATTATTTCTTCCTTATCTGTCCAATGACAAACCGGTTCATCCAATACTACAGCATATTTATTGGCTTCCCGGTAGGAAACAAACCCCAATGAATTCCTGGAAAAATAAAGCTCCTTCTCCTTTGAAATCTTAAAATAGTCCATAGAAGAATTTCCAAATTTATCCAACAATGTCTTGGCCATGGCCAACTCATCCTGACCATTGTTAATCGGAGTATATTTCTTAGGAACTAAGATCGTATAGAAGAATAGAATCCAACAGATTAATCCCAAAACATTGCTAATCTGCAAAAACTCCTTACCAAACTGCGTTTGTGGTTGTAACTCGTTGTTAGAAAATAGTAGAAATTCCTTTAATGCAAAACCGAATGATTCCTCCCAAGTGAAATCAATTCCAAAATGCCTTTTGTCGATAATATAGAAACTAACAGTTTCAAACAGCAATACTCCAATAAATGAAAACAAAAATGTAAACACACCTATTCTCAACCAAAACTTATTGGTCTGAACTCTATATTCTTCGCGATTAAAGATTAAAAACCCCAGGGTAATGGCAGAAATAATTGATTCCTCATAATCGAATCCCTTGATTAAATGTCCTAATATTGAAATCGTGCAAAAAATACAGGCAAACCAATAAGCTGCTCTAAAGCCACGAAACAAATATGTTGAACTCACCAAAAGCCCCGCACCAATAATCAGCACCAATAACTTCGAAATGGAAAGAGCTTCTGCTGGGAAATAAAATCGCTCCAGATGAAAACGATTCGCCAATGGCGGGGTAATAACTGAAATAATATTGACCAATCCCAATAAGAAAATCATTACTGCAGGTCCAATTCTGGTAATTAGTTGTGCGCCTTTTAAACTGAAAGCAATCAAGCCAAATACCAATGGTAACCAAAACTCAAAAACACGATAAAGTAGTGTGATCCCTAAACCAGCCTCATGGCTATAACCGAACTTTTTAAAAATCAAAAACATCGACAGCTCAACCGCTCCCAAACCCCTTAAAAACGGGGAAACAATCATCAATAAGGTGGAAATGATATAACCCATTAATGCTGCCTCAAAAGACATTGGCAAACCAAGGGCATACATCGCAATCAAAATATGGAAAACACCACAGAACTCTACTACCGTACTGTAAAACAATGCTAAGAGCAAATGTCGCTTGTTAACCTGACTTGAAAATAGATTTGAAAATTGACCAATAGCCTTTGGAAATCTTTTCTCAAACCAATAGTATAATCGAGTTTTATATCTAAAACAATAAATTATATAAAACGATAATCCCAATATCAATCCTAAAATCAATAATGGACCCAATAAATTATCAAATTGGTCACTCTTCCAACTCGTATAAATCAGGATAGGTACAGCAATGAGAAAAACAGAAAACATCGCAACGTATCCATATAAGATACTGGCTTGATGAATCTGAGTCTTGTTCAGGTTCATTCGCCTCAATTGGGAAGTACTATAAGCTAATGATGAAATGCCGCCGGCAGGCAAAAAAACACTCAGAAAATTTCTTTTTAAAAATAAATCCAAAGCAATTCTCAAACTTATCCGAAGATTCATCGCTCGGAAACTTGCGATATATATATAAGCCTGTATAAACACAAAAGCAACAGTCAATAATACCCCAATAAATAGCCATGGAATATTACACTGCTCCATTAATGGAATTATTTGCTCAATCTCTTTCCGCTGGTCCCGAAAAAAAACAAAAACCAATAAAATAATTAAGATACCTAATGACTCCTTCCAATAACGTAAAGGCTTAAATCTCCTCAGATTTCTGATCAGGACTTTTAACATAAAAATTAAAATACTATCGCAACAATTAGAGTAAATCTAAACTTCTATTATTTACAATAAGTTAAAATTTTATAATCTAATTATAAATAAATCACTAATAGCGCTAAGCACAAAACCCTGAATTAGAATTTTAGTCAATCGTTTGATTGCATTCAAAATTTTTTATTCAAACAAACCTTATATATCTTCAAGGAATCTATAAAATAACCAAATGAAAAAATTGACATATTCATTTTATTTACCTTTGACGCTGTTTGTTTTGCTGACCTTAGCTTGCTCTAAACAAACCTATACAGCGGCCAAAAATAAAAGCATTGACAGCACTTATACCTTACCTTTGGCAGGCAATGCATTCATAACCTCGAAAGAATCAGGCTCATCTGAACAAATCAGCAACAATGGACTAACAAACTGGTCAAATGAAAATACAGTGATCAGTTCATACATTCGGGTGAATAAAGCTGGAACTATAAAACTTGGATTAAATGCCAAAGTATTACCTGACGGGAATTCAAGCCAAGTAAAAGTTACTGTCAATGGTAATAGTAAAACGATCGATCTTAAAAACTCTGAAATAAATGAATATCCAATTGGTGATTTCACAGTGGACACAGGCTATGTGAAGATTGACCTCCAAGGAATCGATAAATCTGGTGCCTATTTCGCAGATGTAACAAGCTATACCATTACAGGAGATGCCGTTAGCAATGGAGTAACTTATAGCAATGATCCTGAATTCTATTATTGGGCCAGAAGAGGACCTTCTTGTCATCTCGCTTATACCGTTCCAACAACCGAAAAAGTGAATTATTACTATTCAGAGATTGAAGTCCCTCAAGGATCAGACCCTCATGGTTCATATTTTATGGCGAATGGATTCGGAGAAGGGTATTTTGGTTTTCAAGTAAACTCAGATACAGAAAGACGAATTTTGTTCTCTGTTTGGAGTCCATTTAATACTGATGATCCAAATTCAATTCCGGATGACCATAAAATAATACTGAACAAAAAAGGTCCAGAAGTTCAAACCGGAGAATTTGGCAATGAAGGTTCTGGTGGTCAGAGTTTTCTAAGGTACAATTGGAAAGCAGGAACAACCTATAAATTCCTTTTAAAAGGTGAAGCTGATGGAACTGGAAAAACAGATTATACAGCATGGTTTTATGCTCCAGAACAAGGGCAATGGAGACTGATAGCAAGTTTTAAAAGACCTAAAACAGATAAATATCTCACAAATTTCCATAGTTTCCTAGAGAACTTTAACCCTAACCAAGGACACTTAGCAAGAACTGCAGACTATAAAAACCAATGGGTTAGAACAACTTCAGGAAATTGGGAAAAAGTTTCAGAAGCAAAATTCACAGTAGATAATACGTACAGGTCAAAACAAAGAATTGACGCCATTGGAGGTAAAAACAATAACGGTTATTTCCTGAAAAATGGCGGTTTCTTTAGTGAGTTGGTTACCCCCGGCACGAAATTTAATTTCGATAATATAAGCCAAGCGCCACAAATTGACTTTAACTCGTTACCATAAGTACATTATTATTCACCCAAATTAGTATATTTACTTTGATGATACATGTTGCCTGTGCCTTAATTGAAAAAGATCAACAGTTATTGATTTGTCAAAGATCTGCTGATATGAAACTCCCCCTAAAATGGGAGTTCCCGGGAGGAAAATTGGAAGATGGTGAAACCCTGCAAGAGTGCTTGTTGAGAGAGGTGTTGGAGGAGATCAATCTAAAAATTGAAATCGTTGAAGAACTCACAAAGGTAGAATACCACTACCCAGATTTCTCACTGACCCTTTATCCATTTGTTTGCACCATAATTGGTGGTGAAATTAATGCAAACGAACATGAACAAGTGTTATGGGTTGATAGAACTGAACTGTTCCGCTTTGATTGGGCAAATGCAGATCTCCCAATCGTAGAAGAATATATCCGTACCCGAAGAGAAGAAGTATAATAATAAGACATAAAAAATAAAAGCATGGTGAAACTCAATTCACCATGCTTTTTTATTGCCTAAAGCAATTGTCTCAAAGCCAATTCATAAGCCCTGGACGATATATGTGTTTTGGTTTCTGGCATATATTCATGGATGTTTTTCAAAGCCTTTAAGATTACTTCTGAAACATCTTGGAACAATGAATCATCACTGATTTCAATATTAGGCTGCATCAAGTATGCAAATACCCGAGCCATACCACAATTGGCCACAAAATCTGGAATAACCGCAACATGCTGATCTGCGTATTCCATCACTGGACCATAGAAAATCTCCCTATCAGCAAAAGGAACATTTGCACCTGAAGCAATCACTTCCAGTCCATTTTCAACCATCAGCTGAATCTGCTCCTTTGATACCAACCTCGATGCTGCCGCAGGGATGAATATCTCAGCTCCCATTTCCCAAATCCTAGAATTAATCTCCTCAAAACTCAACATGGAATCAGCAAATAAAGAATTTCCTTTTCGTCCTAAAAACAAATCGCGAATCTCATCCTCCGTAAAACCATCAGGATTCAGCAATCCTCCAACCCTGTCGATTATCCCCACAATCTGAACACCCATCTTACTCAGATAGAATGCAGCCGATGCAGCTACATTACCCCAGCCTTGTATTATGGCGCGTTTTTCAGAGATTCTACCGCCAAATAAATTATAAAAATGTTTTACTGACTCAGCAACACCATATCCTGTGATCATATCAGCAACCTTAAACTTGCGCTTAAGGTCTGGGCTATAATGTGAGTCCTCCAAAACTTTGGAAACTCCATATCTCAATTGACCAATTTGATGAATCCTGCCATTCTCACGAATATCAAAATGACCATTCAAAACACCTTCTTGAGGGTGCCATAAACCAAACTGCTCAGTCAAAGGAATTACATCATAGATTTCATCTACATTGAGATCACCACCCGTTCCGTAATAATTCTTCAACAATGGAGTCACTACCTTAAACCAACGTTGCAAAACATCATGCTTTCTGGGGTCGGCAGGGTCAAAATTAATTCCCGATTTTGCACCGCCGATTGAAGGACCTGAAACGGTGAATTTTACTTCCATCGTCTTTGCCAACGACTCCACTTCATTACGATCTAGTCCTGAACGCATCCGTGTACCACCACCGGCAGCTCCCCCACGCAATGAGTTGATAACAACCCAACCCTCAGCATCTGTCTCCGTATCCTTCCATTCAAAAACAATCTCCGGTTGTTTTTGCTCAAATTCTTGCAATAATTCTTTCATTATCAATAGGTTCATCTGGATATATTATAAATTACCCCTCTTTTCTTGCTCTCTTTCAATCGCTTCAAATAAGGCCTTGAAATTCCCTGCACCAAAACTCTGAGCACCTTTGCGCTGAATAATCTCAAAGAATAAGGTAGGACGGTCCTCAACTGGCTTCGTGAAAATCTGTAGCAAATAACCCTCTTCATCCCTATCAACCAAAATCCCCAGTTCCTGAATGGCTTTGATCTCCTCATCGATCTCACCAACACGTTCTGGCAACATATCATAATATGCCTCTGGTGGAGCGCCCAAAAACTCTACACCACGTGCCTTCAAAGCTTTTACGGTACTCAAGATATCATTGGTGGCCAATGCCGCATGTTGAACTCCCTCCCCTTCATAAAACTCCAAATATTCCTCTATCTGTGACTTTTTCTTTCCTTCTGCAGGCTCATTGATTGGAAATTTAACATAACCATTACCATTACTCATCACCTTACTCATCAAGGCAGAATATTCTGTATTGATCTGCTTATCATCAAAAGACAAAATATTCACAAACCCCAATACATCCTGATACCATTGTACAGTTTCATTCATCCTGTCCCAACCTACATTTCCAACACAGTGGTCAACATATAATAAACCCGTTTCCTCTGGCTGATAGTCACTCTCCCACTTTATATATCCTGGCATAAATGGCCCATTGTAGTTCTTGCGTTCAACAAACATGTGCACCGTTTCCCCATAGGTATAGATTCCAGCAGTGCGTACTTCACCATGCTCATCTTGTTTTACCTCTAGCTCTTGGTACACTTTGGCACCTCGCTTCACCGTTTCTTGCAATGATTTTTCAGCATCATCAACCCATAAAGCAAGCACCTTCACTCCATCGCCATGTTTCTTAACATGCTCTGAAATCGCACTGTCAGATTTTAATGCAGTAGTCAGAATAATTCTGATTTTGTTCTGCCTTAAAACATAAGAAGCCCGATCCCTAATTCCAGTCTCAGGACCAGCATAAGCCTCCGATTGGAAACCAAAAGCAGTCTTATAAAAATGAGCCGCCTGCTTCGCATTGCCTACGTAAAATTCTATATAATCAGTTCCATTGATAGGCAAAAAATCCTGTGCCTTGGCAATCTTCTCTGCAAATGTTTGTGTCATAATATTTTAATGTTTATTTTAAGTCTAACCATGATTTATAATAATCCTCATCCTCTATTTTTACAGCCTCCTCTGTTAACATCAGAGGTCTGAAAGGATCAATCATCACTGCGAGTTCCTCCGTTCTGGTCTGTCCAATGCTTTTCTCAACGGTACCAGGGTGAGGACCGTGCGGAATACCTCCCGGATGCAAGGTAATCTGCCCCTTCTCTACAGAATTCCTGCTCATGAAATCTCCATCTACATAATAAAGAACCTCATCGGAATCAACATTGCTATGATTATAGGGAGCGGGAATAGATTGAGGATGGTAATCATACATCCTTGGACAAAAACTGCAAAGGACAAATGAATTTGTTTCAAAGGTTTGATGAACGGGAGGTGGTTGGTGCAGCATCCCTGTAATCGGCATAAAATCATGAATTGAAAATGCCCAAGGATAATGATAACCATCCCATCCTACAAAATCAAATGGATGAGTTCCATAAATATATGGATAGATCAATCCTTGTTTTTTGATCTTAACCTCAAAATCACCTTTTTCATCGTATGTTTTCAGGTTTTGTGGCTTTCTGATATCGCGCTCACAGAAAGGAGAATGCTCCATCAATTGTCCAAATTCATTTCGATATCTCTTGGGAGTACGGATTGGTTCAAAGGATTCTACAATGAATAATCTATTTTTATCCGTATCAAAATCTATTTGATAGATTACCCCTCTAGGGATAACTAAGTAATCGCCATAGCTGAATTTTATCTCTCCATATCCAGTCCTCAAAGTACCTGTTCCTTCATGAATAAAAATAACTTCATCAGCTTGACTGTTCTTGTAAAAATAATCGTTCATGGAATCCTGTGGCGCTGCCAAAGAGATATGAAGGTCAGAGTTGACCAAAACAGGAGTTCGACTTTCTAAATAGTCTGCTTTTGGTTTCATCTGGAATCCTTTCAGACTTGTGTGCTTCAGATGCTTTTCCCTAGCTACTTTGGGCGAAACATCATAAGGATCCTTGATCTCTTTTACGATCGTCGGTGGATAGCAGTGATATACCAAGGAATATACACTCGAAAACCCATGGGTGGAGACAAGTTCTTCTGAATAAAGCTCACCATCGTCCTTTCTGAAAACGGTGTGTCGTTTTTGAGGGATTCTTCCCAATTGATGATAAAGTGGCATAATTAAAAGTTTATAAAAAATGATTGAATAATAATTGAGTTACATAGCCTAAGCCATATATCAATTCTTAAAAAAATGAAATTGGAAAATTAGTATTGTGCAAAAACAACATCAGCAATCAATGCCTTGATATAAGGCATCAAACCTTTCGGAAGGTTCTTCTGATTCATGTTGGTTAAGTTCATATTGGGTATCAATTATTTCAAAGATAAACTTTATAATTCTATATTTACAGGGATTTACAGAAAATAAATATGGTATTATGATATTTAATTTCTTATATCCATAATATTATAACCATTGTAAATTTTAAAGCAAAGCTTTCAAAAATTCATTATGAAAATTGTAACATACTTTGAAAATGGCAAGGAACAGCTCGGTTTCGTCTTAGAAGACAAAGTCTTTCCGAGCCATATGATCTCCAATAAAATCCCCAATTCAACATTAGAACTCATCCAACTTGGAAAACAAGGCTTAAAAATTACCCAAGATGAATTGGAGAAATTCCAAAAAATCGAAGGCTATCAAAATGAAGGATTGAATTTCTCTGAAATAAGATTGGCAGCCCCACTCCCTAACCCAACATCTTTTAGAGATGCCTATGCTTTCAGACAACATGTCGAAACATCACGCCTCAATCGCGGCCTCGAAATGATACCTGAATTTGATCAATTCCCAGTATTTTACTTCTCTAACCACCAAGCGATACAAGGTCCGGGACCTGTCTATTGCATGCCTGAGCATTTCGACAAAATGGATTTTGAACTCGAAGTTGCCATCGTAATAAATAAAAAAGGTCGAAACATAAAAGCAATAGATGCTGACAATTATATTGCAGGGATAATGATCCTAAACGACCTTAGTGCTCGAAATCTACAAATGCAGGAAATGAAACTAAACCTTGGCCCGGCCAAAGGAAAAGATTTCGCAAGTATGTTCGGTCCCTATCTCGTCACATTCGATGAACTGGAAAAATACAAAACTAAAACCATCGAGGGCCATATCGGAAATACCTATGATCTAAAAATGAAATGTTGGGTAAATGACGAATTGCTTTCTGAAGGTACACTAGCCAGCATGCATTGGACATTTGCAGAGATTATAGAAAGGGCATCCTATGGAGTAACTTTATTTCCAGGTGATATAATCGGATCAGGAACAGTGGGTACTGGTTGCTTTTTGGAATTAAACGGAACCGCAAAAAGAAAAGACCCTAAGCACCAAGAACAATGGTTACAACCCAATGATGTTATCAAAATGGAAGTGACAGGATTGGGAACATTAGAAAACAAAGTCTTCCTCGATGAAGAATCAGAACAATAAATCATTTTATAAACTTATATATGCAGTTCAACGAAACGAAAACATTTGACCAAAAAACTCATGGATCGCTATTCGATAGCATGATCAAATTTGCCATAGCTCCAAGACCAATCTGTTTCGCATCTACGATTGATAAGGATGGCAATGTGAACCTTAGTCCCTTTAGCTATTTCAATTTTATGTCCACAAATCCGCCAGTATGCGTATTTTCTCCCCTGACAAAAATGAGGGATGGACAGGACAAACATACCCTCGCAAATATCAGGGAAGTCAATGAAGTAGTTATCAATATCGTAAATTATGATATTGTTCAACAGACTTCGTTAGCAAGTACAGACTATCCTAAAGAAGTAGACGAATTTGTCAAGTCTGGCTTGACCGCCATTCCATCTAAATTCATTAAACCACCACGTGTCGCTGAATCTCCCGTACAGTTGGAATGTAAAGTTCGAGACATCATCACTATCCAAGAAGGCGGAGGAACTGGCAATTTGGTCCTAGCAGAAGTAGTATGCATGCATGTCCAAGGACAATACCTTGATGATAACGATAATATTGACCAAGCTGCTCTTGATCTCGTGGCTAGATTGGGTGGAAATTGGTATTGCAGAGTTACGAAAGACAACTTATTTGAAGTCCCAAAACCTCTCAGAAAATTAGGAATTGGAGTAGATCAACTCCCAGAACATATCCGTAATTCATCCATCCTAACTGGCAACCAATTAGGATTGTTGGCTAATATTGAAGTTTTGCCAGAATTGGATGAATCAACAAAAAATGATGAACATATCGTCAGCCTTCTTTCCATGTGGTCAGAAGACCAGGTCCAACTCAATAACGAACTGCAAAGATACGCCGCAAAATTCCTAGATGATGGAATGGTAGACGAAGCTTGGCAAGTATTATTGGTAAACTAATTCCAAATTGATGGGTTGGGTCTTCGCAAGAAAGATACCATCAGAAATTAATTTGTTAAGGTCAGGATTTTTCCTGGCCTTTTCTTTTAGCCGCTGTTCCAGTAAAATCTGCATTTCTGAATCATCATCTTTAAATGCAAGTTCATATAATTCGACCGTCGCCAGCCAATCTTGTGAAAATTTGCGATCTAGGATATCAGCCAATTGTGATATCGTTCGGTCTGAATGTCCAAGCTCCCGCAAGTCACGTATTTCTTGATAAATCTGGTGAAGCTCTTTCTGCTCTTCAGTCCAAATCAGCTTTTCAGTTTTAACCTCCGAAATCGAAATTTCAGGTTCAAATGCAAATTTATCTGCAGCACCAGCAAAAACCGACTTTATGGAACTTCCAACAGCCATATCAAATATGCCCCATTCTGGTTGAAAAATCACTTCAGAAGTAGGCTCATGTAAAACTGTACAATCTTCAAAACTGATGATCAAAACATGACCCAATTCATTGAACTCAAATCCCTTAACTTGTCCAGTAACCATTATGCCAGATCGAAAATATAACGTCGAAGGATTTCCAATTTCGATACCCATTTCCTTCAAATCTTCTATTTTACATTCCTCCAATGATTTCCTTTTTCCCAATAGCTCTCCTATAGGTGAGCTAAACCCATCTTTATGATAATTCTTACCATGGCCTGAAAGCTGCTTATTATGGTATGCTAAGGCAGTTGGGCTGTTTGTTTTGATGGCAAACAATCCTTCATCCATAAAAAATGAAGTAAAGATTCCAGATATTTGAAGTCCAGAACTAAGTTCTACCGTACATACATTCTTGCTGTCAATAGCTTTCTCCAACCCTTCCATCCCTCCTTTTCTAAATGCCATTTGCTCAGCAATTTCATCCAAAACTTTGTAGGCATGTTTAAAATCTGGCGTTACAAATAATTGAGGCTGTGGTTTTGTAATATCATAAGAATACTGAAGAGTATCTAAATTATAATCCAACTTCTTGACATCTGCTTGCATACAGGTAGCACTTTCACCTATCGATGACAATAACCCTGCACCATAGATCTTATGATCTTCAACAGTACCTATTAACCCATATTCTACCGTCCACCAATGCAACCTGCTTAACAGAGCCATTTCAGAAGGTTCTCCCATATTAGTGGAAATATTATTGAAATGCTCAGTAGCTATTTTTATTTCCTCCTCGCTTGCATCTTCTTTTTCCTTTACGATAGACAATGCCCTGATTGCTTCATAAAGCTCAAAATCTTTAGCAGAGCTCATGGCCTTCGAACCTACCTCTCCAAAATATTGTAAATATGCAGCATATTCAGGTTCCCCAATGATTGGAGCATGACCGGATGATTCATGGATAATATCAGGTGCTGGAGTATAAGTTATATGTTCAATCTGACGAATATCCGCGGCAATAACCAGAACACAATGCGCTTGAAACTCCATAAATGCTGCCGGTGGAATAAATCCATCAACTTTCACTGCACCCCAACCAATCTTCTGCAAACTGTCATTCATGGATTGCAAGTTTGGAACCCGTTCAATGGTCAAACCAGCTTTTGTCAAACCAGGTATATAAGGATAGTATGCAATGTCCTTCAAATATGCGTAGTTCTGGCGCATCACATAACGCCAAATTGCTTGGTCCAATGTACTGTAACGGTCGTAATTCTGCTCCACCACGTACCTTTGCAAATGTTTAGGCAATTGCTCCAGAACGGGATTATTATACGTATTCATCATAATTAAGTTTAAACAAACTTAAAACTTTTAACTACATAAACAAAACAACCTACTGTCAATAAAATGACAAATTATTATGTTGCCGTACCAAACTCTGAAAATCCCCTAAATTATATCGGCCTATGGTAAATTATTTATTTTGAACCCCAACAATTTCATATTTTTGCAAAACTTCTTAACTCACCTGTGTGTTATGGAGTTTAAGATTCCTGTCGATAATCTTGAAAGACAGGATTTTATATGTTATGGAGGAAAATCTTAGACTTTTTGACCTTGCCCTTAGGCAAGTTGACCTGTTCCCAAACCTAAATATGTTCGCTCATAAAAAGGATGGTGAATGGAAAACCCTGACTTCAGTAGAATATTTGGAGCAAGTAAATGCTATTTCCAAAGGACTGATCGAGTTGGGCGTAAAACCTAATGACAAGGTAGGATTAATTGCTGACAGCAGTATTGAATGGCACATCGTTGACTTCGCAATCCAACAGATTGGAGCAATTGTGGTTGCCATCTATCCAAATATCAGCGATTCTGATTATCAGTTTATCTTTAATGATGCTGAAATCAAATTATGTATCGTTAGCAATAAAAATCTCTTCAATCGTCTTACTCAATTAACAGAATCCATATATACACTCAAGTATATTTTCTGCATTGATAAACATGAAGGTATACGCAATTGGGATGAGCTCAAAACTGTAGGTGCACATATCCCTGATTCTAAGATCGAAGAACTGAGGGCAAATATCAAACATACTGACCTTGCGACCTTGATTTATACCTCCGGTACAACTGGAAAGCCAAAAGGTGTGATGCTAACGCATCACAATATAATTTCCAATGTGGAAGCTGCCAGAGAAATCACGCCTTGTAAAGCTTATGACCGCGGACTTACTTTCTTGCCCCCTTGCCATGCTTATGAAAGAATGGTAATTTATACTTACATGTATATTGGAATCACCATTTATATCGCAGAATCTCTTGACAAAATCGGTCAAAATATTGGCGAAGTGAAACCTCATATCATGACTGCAGTCCCTCGAATCTTAGAAAAAGTATATGAGAAGATCATGAAAACGGGACTGGAACTGACGGGTGTGAAACGCAAAATCTTTGATTGGGCCGTAGAGGTTGCAGAAAAGTATGATCCGAATCCTGAAAACAGATCTTTTGGATACAACCTCAAACTAAAACTTGCCAAAAAATTAGTTCTTGATAAATGGTATGATGCATTGGGCGGACATCTCTTGACTGTTGCCTCCGGCAGTGCTTCCTTACAGGCTAAGCTTGCCAGAGTGTTCCTCGCAGCAGGAATACCACTTTATGAAGGTTATGGAATGACCGAAGCCTCCCCTTTGATCTCTGTCAATCATTACTTGAAAGGAATCCGTATCGGCACAGTTGGATTGGCCGTAAAATATGTTGAAATTAAACTCGCTGATGACGGGGAAATCCTTGTGAAAGGCCCTAACGTCATGCAAGGATACTACAAGAACAAAGAAGAAACGGATAAAACCATTATCGATGGCTGGTTACATACCGGCGATATCGGGACATGGGAAGATGGTGTCTTTTTGAAAATCATAGACCGCAAGAAAGAAATGTTCAAAATTTCTGGTGGTAAATACGTTGTTCCACAACCTATAGAAAAGAAATTGCTGGAATCAAACTATATCGAACAAGCTATGGTCATTGGTGACGGACAAAAATTCGCATCGGCATTTATCGTTCCCAACTATGCACACCTACAAGACTGGTCAAAAAATGAAGCACCAGAATTAAAAGGAATGCCAAAGGATAAATTTCTGCATGAAGCGAAAGTGGTCCGAAAAATCAATAAGGAAGTTCAGCTTGCAAACCAACATTTCGGAAACTGGGAGCAGATCAAAAAGCCTATCATCCTAAACGATGAATTCACCATTGAAAGCGGCGAATTGACACCGACCCTAAAAATGAAACGAAAAGTCATCCTAGAAAAATACAAGAAAGAATTTGAAGAGTTGTATAGGGTGGATTAGATGTGAGATGTGAGATGTGGGAGGTGGACCGCCCTTCGACCGGTGGCTGAGCGGAGTCGAAGCCCAGGGACCTACTTCGACCGGTGGCTGCGTTGGTTGAGCGGATTCTCAGCCGGTCGCTGAGCGGAGCCGAAGCGCAGGCTGAGAGACAGGTCATCTTCAGGACAACCTGATGCGATATAATTCACTATCAATGCCCAAGCCAGTCGCTTCGTTGGCTATGCTGGTTGAGCGGAGTGGCCCTTCGACTCAGGGACCGACTTCGACCGATGGATGCGTTGGTTGAGTAAAGCCGATCTTCGACTCAGTGGAAGGCAGAACCGAAGCCCAGGAACCACCCTTCGACCGGTGGCTGCGTTGGTTGAGCGGAGCCGAAACCAGGAGTCGAAGACCAGGGACCACCCTTCGACCGGTGGCTAGCGGAGTCGAAGCCCAGGGACCATCCCCCCGCCCAATGTCATTAAGCTAAGGGAATTTAACAAATATGCCACACCTACGRCGTTGATTTTTGAGGCGATTTTCACTTCTATAGATATKKCATGCCGMYGGCATTTAAGAGATATTTCATGCCTCCGGCATTTAACCCCGATGGGGTTTTTGGGGTGTATGTCCCTATTTTTTTCTTAACTTAATGACATTGCCCCCGCCCTGGTTGGTGTCCTCACCAACCAGCAACTTATCAATCTAAAAAGCCCTAACCTCAAAAATAGTGCTCGGTATCCCCACCGACCAAGTATGCCTTATTCCTATAAACTTTACCAATTCTTATGTCTTATGTCTTATGTCTACTGTCTATGTCAGCCCTACCTAAAGAAATTTTATTAACTTTATCATAAAAACCATATCTTAGTCTACAACTAACGACACCAAATAAACAAATAGTAAATTTTATGTTAAATTTCTTTAAACCAATTCTATGAGATCTACTACTATTAAGTTATGCATCATGCTACTGCTTTTTATTGGATTCACAAACCTTCAATCCTGTACAAAGAAAGCTCCTGAAGAACCTAAAGTAAAACCGGAACCAGAACCAAAGCCAGAACCTGAACCCGAAAAAAACTTATCATATTCCTACAGTTCTGAAACCATTCAAGAATTTAATCTTTACCATAAGGACCAATCCAAATCATCGTTTGAAGCTACCGAGCAGAGTAAATTCTTTAAAAACAGACCAAAGTACTTCCGGCCACAAACCATGAAATTCAAAAATGATTCATTATTCATTTCAAAACTTGGAGATTACCAAGAAGCCTATAAAATAAAATGGGAAAATGAAAAATTGTTGATCTACCAAGATGAAGACAAATCCTGGAAACATTTTGCCGACAAAAATGACAAGGACCAACTCTCCTTGAATATAGTTCTATACAACAGTGAATTGAAAAGTGCCAACTCAAATGCAGTACGTACAGGACAGTTATATAACCCTATTTCTATCCATGACATACTGAGTGACCAAAGCAGTGCTGACATGAAAACGATATGGCTGAAGATCAATACCATTTATTCACCTGAAAAGAATTAACCATGAAAAGAAAATTACTAGTCCTGTTCCTTAGCCTCTTTTGCTTAAATTCGATAGCCCAAGAAATTCAAGATGAAACCAACAGGATATTTATCAATAAGAATCCAAAAGAATTATACCTCGGAGCAATCCTAAAGATCAGTTCTCTTGATAAAGACAAATATGAAATTGTTGAAGGATCTAATCTGCCGCAAGTAACTTATCTCATGATCAACAAAGATGTCCCTCCGATGACTCCCAACCTGAGTTCGATGAGAGATTTTATCCGCAAAGAAATTAAAGGCGAAGACCTGTCTACTATCGTCAGCACAGGTTATCCTAAAGTGCTGAAGGTAGAATCGTATGAAAAATTGGGAGCTGTATTCGGCGAGAGGATAAATCCTGAAATCATGCTGGCCGTGAATCCAAAGTCAAAAAAATCAAAGTCACTCTATGTTGCCACTTTTACAAATATGATCTATACCATTAATTGTCAAACTGATATCGTGAAAGCAAAAGCACATCCTGCATTGAAAGGACTAGACCCAAAAGATTTGATGTATGTTGAACAGTTATCATTTGGAAGATTTGCAACCATTTTCATAGAATCAGATGCAGAATATGAAAAGATTGAGGCCTTAGTGCAGAAGAAATATGAAAAAAAAACCCTGACAGATCAGGAAGAATCAATAATAGCCAATTCGACCATACATTTCCAAATCTTGGATTACAATGAAACAGGACTCGCAACAGGTGATCCATTTGACGTCATACGAGAATATATCTCCGCACCAATAACCGAAAATGACTTTCTGAGACCTATTTGGACCTCTGGAATAAATTTGAACGATGGTGACATGGTATACACGCCATTAAAATAAAAACGAAAATCTTATCATATATCAAGATAATCCTCAAGCAGAACGTTTAATTTTACTCCAATAAGTGATAGACTAATTGTAGAAATAAGTGCTCTTGTTAGTAATCATGCTGTCATTGATTATGAGAAAACACAGGCATCAGAATTTTTATCAAGACTATTAAAAGAAATTAAAAAAACAACATAGTACAAACTCAAGTCACACATTATTGTTTATTGGATATGAAAGAAAAATTCAACAACCTTCAGGTTAAGAAAAACGAAGAAAAGAATCGATATGAATTAGATGTCGATGGACATATTGCATTTATTGATTATAAAGAAACAAGTAGCACAGTAGCATTGATCCATACGGAAGCACCTGCCGAACTTGCTGGTAGTGGGGCTGCATCAGCATTGGTTGAAAAAACCCTCAACCTAATCAAGGAATCAGGAAAAACGGTTTCTCCATATTGTCCATACGTTTTTGCATTTATTAAAAAGCACCCAGAATGGAAAGAATTGGTTTCCCAAAGATTTCCAAAATATGACGAACTGTAAAAATCATCATTGAAAATTCTATAAATACAACAAGAGCCTTTCCAAATGAGAGGCTTTTTTATTTCTTCCAAAACCGCACAAACCGACAAAGCCAAACATCAGACTACCCTGATCTGTCAGAATAGGTGATTACACCTCAAATCTAGCTTTTCAGCCGTTAATGTGGTCCTTTTTGTCTTTCCTTTTACTCTTGTTATTATCTCAGTATACTCTCATTCGTCTCTCGTACGGACCTTGTTCGGACCTCGTTCGGAGCTTCTTCGGAAAACACCCGAACAAGGTCCGAATGAGGTCCGAACGAAAGAGGACGGAGAGTGGAAGAAGAGTACATAAAAAGTAGAAAAAATGAAAAACCAAAACTTAGTATTCAAACTATTATAAGAGGGTACAGAACAGGAGTTTTAAATCACATCTATTTGTTAGTGTTTTGTGGATTTAAAGTATGATTAGTCGACTAAATTGAACAAAAGATATAAAAAAAGAAAGGGAAGCAATCTGGCAATTGCTCCCCTAACTATTAACCAATTATAAACTTAAATTATGAGATAGCAAATATAGTTATTAAATCGATTATTCCTAATATTTTTTGCGTTTTCATGCGTGTTTAAATCACCGGTCGACCTCACCAAGCACAATATCGATAGATCCCAATATGGCAATCAGGTCAGCGATCAAGACTCCTTTTCCTAATTCGGGAAGGACCGACAAATTGTTATAGCTTGGTCCTCTTGCTTTTACACGCCTTGGAATATCTGTTTTGTCTTGCGTTACGAAATAAAAGCCTAGCTCTCCTTTTGGATTCTCTGCCCTTACGTAATATTCTTGTGCCTTTAGGTTTACTTTCTTGGGAACCATGCCTCGCGGGTCAAAATCAGGTGTTCTCTTAAAATCTTGCATCAATCTCGGCAAACACTGTTCAATAATTTTGACAGATTCTTTGATTTCATCTACCCGAACTTTATATCTATCCCAGCAATCTCCTTTTGTCCCCATCTCACCATTTCCAACAGGGATTTCAAACTCCAATTCTGGATAGACCGAATACCCATCGACTCGTCTCAAATCCCATTTGATACCTGAACCTCTCAGCATAGGCCCCGAGCAGCCATAATTGATGGCTACATCAGCTGGCAATACCCCAATATTAGCTGTACGTTGGATAAATATTTGGTTATTCGACAATAGCTCATCCAGTTCTACCAGTTTTGGTTTAAAATATTCAATGAATTCTTGACAGCGTTCTTCAAAATTAACAGGTATATCATAGAACAGACCTCCGACCCAAATGTAATTGTAAAGCATTCGAGATCCTGACGCCCATTCCAACATATTCATAATATGTTCACGGTCCCTAAAACACCACATAAACGGCGTAAAGGCACCTATATCAATCCCATAAGTACCGACGGCTATTAAGTGAGAAGCTATCCTATTTAACTCGGTTACCAAAACCCTGATATATTCTATCCGCTTTGGAAGTTTATCTTGAATACCTAGCATTCTTTCTACTCCCATGACGAATGCATGTGCATTGTTCATCGAAGCCAGATAATCCAATCTATCGGTAAATGGGATGGTCTTTCCATAGTTCATGGATTCAGCATGTTTGTCAAAACAACGGTGAAGGTAGCCCACGTGAGGGATGATTTCCTTAACGATCTCCCCGTCAGTTATCAGCTCCAGCCTTAATACACCATGAGTAGAAGGATGCTGAGGTCCCATATTGATGACCATCTCTTGGGAAGAAACAGCATTAATTCTATCTAGATAATTTTTATTTGCTTGTTGATATCGCTCGTTCATGCTTCTTATTTCACCGGAATGTTATGATATGTTTCTGGATCTTGATAGTCTTTTCTCAATGGATACCCTACCCAATCTTCTGGCATTAAGATTCTTCTCAAATCGGGGTGATCTGTAAAAAATATTCCCATCAGATCAAAGGCTTCACGCTCATGCCAGTCTGCCGTTCTCCAGATTTCACAAACCGAGGGTACCTCAGGTAGAGAATCCAGCTCCCTGCTGCTTTCAACTTTAACCTTCAAGGTCAATTGTTTTTGATAAGGAATAGAAGTAAGGTTATAAACAACCTCAAAATAATGTTCTGGAAAATAGTCTACCGCAGTTATATTGGCCAAAAAATCGAAGTAATACTTTTGGTCATCACGAAGGAAGTAACATAGCTCCTTTAAATAGCTGGGATCAATATACAAGGCAGATTGAAGGCCAATTTCCTGAACTTCCAGTACGGCTTTAGGATTTATATGTTCTTCAATGTCTTTTATCAATTGCTGTATCATAACTATGGTGCTAGACGGTTTATGGTCCATTGACCATTTTCATTGTTATAAACTATCCTATCGTGCAGTCGGCTACTTCTTCCCTGCCAAAACTCAACTCTTACGGGCTTCAATAAGAAGCCTCCCCAGAATTCGGGCCTTGGTACTTCCTTACCATCCATTTCTTGTTCTACTTCAGCCACACGGTTTTCAAGTGCTTCCCGGTCAGAGATGATAGAACTTTGTGGTGATGCTATCGCCCCGATTTGACTGCCACGAGGACGGGTTGCAAAATACTCATCAGAATCGGAATTCGGCAGTTTTTCAACCTCTGCCTCAAATCGGACCTGACGTTGCAATTCTGGCCAAAAAAACAAAGCCGACACATGTGGGTTTTGAATGATCTCCTGCCCTTTCCTACTATTATAATTTGTAAAGAAACTAATGCCTTGAGCTTTTATATCCTTCAGTAGGACAACCCTGGAAGATGGGCGTCCATTTTCTGCTACCGTGGACAGCACCATGGCGGTTGGTTCTGTGACCTGCGAAGTCATTGCTTCGGCAAACCATTTCTTAAACTGATCTATAGGATTCTGAAGTACATCGGATTCGCTCAGGCTGCTTTTAGCATAGTCTTCACGAATGGCAGCGATTTCTTTGTGTTCAATGGACATGGCTAAGGATATTTCCTACAAACTTAACATAATATCCATTTTTTATAGAAACTGAAATGAAAAATTATTGCTATTTTACAGTAGAATAATAAGGATATTCTATAAATTTGGTATTAAACACATCTATTCCTCTTATGTTCAACGAATATATTCCAAAACGAGGCAGTCTTATTTTATCCGAGCCGTTCATGCTGGATCAGAATTTCGAGCGTTCGGTTATTCTATTGTGCGAGCATGATGAAAACGATGGAACTGTAGGGCTGATCTTAAATCACCGTTCTATGCTCCTATTATCAGATGTTATCGAAGATGTTGAAAATTCGGAGATGCCTTTGTATTTTGGTGGTCCGGTTGAAGGTAATGCTCTATTTTTCGTGCACAAAGCCTATGAAAAGTTACAGAGTGGTACACATATTGTCGATGACCTTTACTGGGGCGGAGATTTTGACAAATTAAAATACCTGATTAACGAAAACTTGATAAGTTCTGAGGAAGTTAAAATATTCTTGGGCTATTCAGGATGGAGTCCTGGGCAATTGGATGAAGAAATCAAACAGAACTCTTGGGCTGTTCACAATTCATTCAATATCGACTTGGCTTTTATTACCGATGGGGAGAACCTTTGGAAGGAAGCCTTGATCAGTATGGGGCCCAAATATGCTCATGTTGCTAATTTTCCAAAAAGGCCTGAGTTCAACTAGAAAAAAATAAATTAAACATAAACCAACATGAAGAAACACTTTTCAAACGTATTGTTTTTTGCAGCTGCTACGGCATTTATCTCATGTTCTGGTGCGAATTCTAATGGTCACGAGCCATCAGACTCAACAGCGACCAGTCAAGATACCACGAAGTATCCACCTGTAGAAACAAAACCGGGAAATACAAATTACAAACCTGCATTCGAAGGTCAAACCAGGATTGCAGGAGTAAAGACTACAACTCCTTATGAAGGACAAGTAGTTGTTGAAGGATTGAAATCACCTTGGGGAATCGCTGAACTTCCTGACGGAAGATTACTGATTACGGAAAAAGAAGGAACCATGCGCATTGTGGATCCTACTGCAAAATCTACAAGTGAAGCCATCACGGGTATTCCAAAAGTAGATGCACAAGGGCAAGGAGGTCTTTTGGGAGTGACTTTAGATCCTGATTTCGCAAGTAACAGGATGGTATATTGGGTATTCTCAGAACCAGCTTCTGGCGGAAATCACACCGCAGTGGCAAAAGGAAAATTGTCTGAAGACGAAAAAAGTATCGAGGGTGCTACTGTAATCTATCAAGCATTGCCAACTTACAATGGCAAACTACATTACGGCGGTAGGATTTTGTTCGGCAAAGATGGAAATATCTTCGTTTCAACTGGAGAACGCTCGGACTTAGAAACGAGACCACAGGCACAACAGCTGAACTCTGCATTGGGTAAAATCGTACGCATTACAAAAGACGGTAAACCAGCAGCAGGAAATCCATTTGAAGGACAAGCAGATGCAAAGCCTGAAATTTATTCTTATGGTCACCGTAATGTTCAGGGTCTAGCCTTTGACCCAGTTTCAGGAGAACTGTGGGATTCAGAGTTCGGACCACGCGGTGGTGATGAGATCAACTTAGTGAAACCGGGCAAAAACTACGGATGGCCGATCATTACTTACGGTATTGAATATAGTGGTGGCGAAATTGGAAACCCTCCTATCCAACAAAAGGATGGATTGGAGCAACCTGTTTACTATTGGGACCCTGTATTGTCACCTAGTGGTATGACTTTCTATAAAGGCTCCAACGTTCCAGAATGGGAAAACAACTTATTCATTGGTGGGTTGAGCAGCACACATATTGCCAGACTAGTGATCAAAGACAACAAAGTTGTTGGTGAAGAGAGATTATTGGGCGACAAAGGTGAACGTTTCAGAGACGTCATCCAAGGTAAAAATGGCGCTCTTTATTCCGTTACTGATGGAGGTAAACTTTACAAAGTAGACAAAAAGTAAAAAATCATTAATAGGAAAATAAATTTTGAGCATCCTTAGCTTTTGGCTAAGGATGCTTTTTTGTTTACGACATTTTCGAAGTTATTTTTCAATAAAATTATCTGAACAAATAATTTTAATATAAAAAATTAATATTTTACATAAGTTTCGCTTAATATTTAATTTGAATATTAATATTTTTATTTATTTTAGATTTCAATTTAAATATTTATTCAATAGTTTATTTTTTCGTATTAAATCTTAATTGATTGTAAGGTTTAACGGCAAAAATTAACCAAGAGATCTTATAATCCGAGCATGAAATTTATTGAAAAGCTTTTAGGAAGTCCAACAGGTTTATCTAAAAAAACGACCAAGTCTGCAAAGAAAAAGTTTCACCTATTAAAGGCTGTCTATGAGATGGATAAGGCATCTGTAAACGATCTTATGAAACGCCTAGCCTTAAGTTTCCCTACTCTGAACACTTTAATGGTGGATTTGGTGGAGAGAAAATATCTGATTCAGCATGAGCGTGGGGAGTCACTCGGTGGGAGAAAACCTAATTTATACCAACTTAATGACAATCTCTTCAAAGTATTGACCATTGAAATCAACAGAAAATCAGTCTTGATTGCCCTGCTTGATAACAACTGCAATATACTTAATGAACCCCAAACCTATCAGTTTGAGATATCAACAGATTTAAGCGAACTTCCTGCTTTCTTAATTATCGTAAGAAGATATCTTAAGGAGCATAAATTGGATTTAGAGCTCATTACGGGCATCAGTATTTCCATGCCAGGTTTAGTGGAGCGAAACAGCGGTGAGAATTACACCTATTTTTATGAAGCTGGTTTCAACTTAGAGAAACATATTGAGCATGAGTTCAACAAAAAAACCATAATTGTTAATGACGCGAAGGCTGCAACATTGGCGGAACAGGCATACGGCAAACTGAAACACAGAAAGGATGCCTTGGTCATCCGTTTAGATTGGGGCATCTCTTTAGGGATTGTTGCCAATGGAGAGATCTATATGGGCAAAGATGGTTTTTCAGGAGAAATGGGACATATTAGTTTTGTGAATGAGGGTGAATTATGCTATTGTGGGAAGCGAGGATGTTTGGAAACCCTGGTATCTGGTACTGCCTTAGTCAATAAAGCAACTAAAGATATTGAGCTGGGGATTCCTACCCTAATCTACAGCAAATTTGGTGACAAGCCATTAACTCCTGAACATATTATTCAGTCTGCCTTGGATGGCGATCAATATGCAATTCAATTAATTTCGGAGCTTGGCAGCAAATTAGGGCGTGCTATTTCCTTATTTATGCAGGTTTTTAATCCAGAAACCATTGTTCTTTCCGGCAGCTTCGCAAGATCTTCTATGCTGATGATCACACCTATTCAGCAACAGATCCAAACTTATTCCATGAGCAAAATATCATCAGGTTGCAGCTTGCAGGTCTCTACTATGGGTCCAAACGGCCAATTGTTTGCCTTGAGCAAGCATTTCGTAAACTGCTATTTTGAGGAAAGAATCGGGAAAAATTAATTTAAAATTACCTAAAGATTAATCTTTAGCAAATCGTTTTATTTATCATGGAAATGCTTTTGGATTCAGGGCAATCTTAATACCTTTGCGTATAATTTCATGATATGAGTACACAGCTATCGAAGTATAGTATCCTTTTAGGGATATCTATGCTTTTGGTCTTCGGCTCCTGCAAGACCACTTATTACCAATCTGCTGTAACGAACAAACAAATGCTGGAAATCAACAATAAGGTTCCAGAAGATACAGCAATCCGTAATTATATTTTGCCTTATAAGAATCAACTTGAAGATAAGATGAACGAGGTTTTGGGATATGCTCCTGAAGCTTTGATCAAAAACCGTAATCTTCCAGAATCTCAATTGAGTAATTTCTTCGCTGACGCTCTTTTGGCCATCGGTCGCAAAGTAGACCCTGAGGTTTCCTTTTCCCTAGCAACCAAAGATGGGATCCGTGCGGGAATAAAACAGGGAGATGTGACAGTGGGATCGATATTCGAAGTAATGCCCTTCGAAAATTATATCACTATCCTTGAACTAAAAGGCACAGACGTGCAGGTATTGGCAGATTTTATTGCCGAAACTAATGGTCAGCCTGTGGGAAATGTTGTGACGCAAATAAAAAACAAGAAATTGCAGAGTTTCAAGATTGGAGGCCAAGATATTGACCCCAATAAAACATATAAACTAGCTACATATGACTTCATCGCCAACGGTGGGGATTTGGTCAGGGGAATTGGCAATCCTGTAAGTCGAGTTACGACTTCTGAACGTGTTCGTGAAGGTCTGATAGCATATGTACAGCAATTAACTAAAGAAGGTAAAAAAGTAGAAGCAAAATTAGATGGAAGAGTTAAAATCATTGAATAGAAGAAGCTTTATAAAGAGCTTGGCAGCGATCGGTGCTACGGCGACCCTTAGCTCCATTCCATTTACTGGATATAGCAAATCCAAAGAAGTAAAGATTACTTTTTTGCATACGAATGATGTACATAGCAGGATCGAGCCCTACCCTATGGATGGTTCTAGACTTCAAGGTTTGGGAGGTGTGGCACGTCGAAGCACATTGATACAGAAAATAAGGTCTGAGGAAAAGAACGTTTTGCTTTTTGATGCTGGCGACATGTTTCAAGGAACTCCATATTTCAATGTTTTTGATGGGCAGGTTGAACTCGAGCTCATGTCAAAACTAGGCTATGATGCAGGAACATTTGGAAACCATGAATTTGACAATGGATTGCCAGGGTTATTAAAACACTTTGACAAGGCGAACTTTCCTTTTGTAACCTCTAACTATGATTTTACAGGCACTATTATGGAAGGCAAGACCAAGGATCACTTGATCTTTGAACGCGATGGTGTCAGAATTGGCGTTTTTGGCGTTGGTGTTGACCTAAATGGAATGGTAGACCCAAGAAGTTATCAAGGCGTAAAAATCACAGACCCTATAGAAACTGCTGCCAAGTATACCGAAAAGCTAAAGAAAGAACTAAAATGTGATTTAATCATCTGTCTTTCTCATATTGGTTATTCATATGACACGAACAAAGTATCGGACCTATTATTGGCGAAAAACTCCAGGAATATCGATCTAATTATTGGTGGGCATACCCACACATTCTTAGAAAAACCTACAGAGGTAAAAAACCTGGACAATGAAATAACACTTGTCAACCAAACTGGATTTTCTGGGGTTAACCTTGGAAGAATCGACTTTATCCTGGACAAAAAAAGAGGGACTAAAAAAAGCATTGCTACGACTTACCGCATTGACAACAGTTTAGATAAGAAAAAAATGCTAACGGCTTAAACCGAATAACTTTAAGAGATATTGAAAGCACTATTACGACTTTATATTAATTCATATAAGGGATTATCCCCTGCCGCTTGGCTATTGGCATTGGTTATGCTGATCAACCGTGCTGGTTCTATGGTAATTCCTTTTTTGGGGATTTATATGTCTTCAGAATTGGGTTTCAGCAAAACTCAGATTGGATTGGTATTGGGTTGTTTTGGTTTGGGATCAGTTTGCGGATCATGGCTGGGAGGTTGGCTGACGGATAAATTCGGGAATTTTAAGGTCCAAACATGGAGTTTGATCATGGTTATTCCCTTATTTTTGGTTCTTCCACAATTTAGGACTTTTGAGGGATTGGCCTTGATGATTTTCATTTTGACGCTTGTGGCGGATATATTCCGTCCTGCCAATTCTGTATCTGTTGCCCGATATGCAAAGCCCGAAAATATTACAAGAGCATATTCGTTAAATCGGATGGCTGTGAACTTAGGGTTTTCGATCGGTCCTGCTTTGGGAGGTTTCTTGGCGAAATTTTCTTATAACTGGATCTTCTATGGTAACGCAATAGCTGCAGCATGCGCTGCGATAGTCTTTATTTATTTCTTCAGAAACAGAAAAGCCCGGACTGAAGTGGGTCAAATAAAACCTTCAGACCAACCGATTGATGACAAGCCGGTAAGGAATGCCTACACAGATGGATTATTTATAGTTTTTAATGTGCTATGTTGTTTATTTTCGATGGCATTTTTCCAGTTGTTGAGCACACTTCCTCTTTATTACAAGGAAGTACATCTATTACACCCCGATCAAATTGGATTATTATTGGGATTCAGTGGATTGGTTATTGTTTTATTTGAGATGGTGTTGGTTCACGTCGTTGAGCATCGGTTTTCTGTTCGGCAGATTATGCTTTGGGGTACAGCTATATCTGGAATGTCCTATCTCATGCTTACGGGCAACTTTGGCATAGCTTGGCTGTTTCTTGCTATGTTTTTCCTTTCAACTGGAGAAATGCTGACACTTCCATTTACGGCAACCGTAGCAATCAGCAGAGCAAGCAGAAGCAATCAAGGCGCATATATGGGTTTTAATTCATTGGCATTTGCAGCGGCCAATATTTTTTCACCTTTCTTAGGTACATACACCGCTGAACATTATGGTTATAATACGCTTTGGACGGCAGCCGGATTGATTCTAATAATATGCGGTATCGGTTTCTATTGGATTATCTCAAAAATGAAAACAGAAAATTAACCCACATTACGTTCGTAAGGAACTCGGGTTGCAATCGATCTACCTAAAGTAATTTCATCAACATATTCCAATTCACCCCCAAAGGCAATACCACGCGCAATGGTACTGATCTGAACATTGAATTCTTTCAGTTTTCTATAGAGGTAAAAGATGGTTGTATCACCTTCCATTGTTGCGCTTAGGGCCAAAATGACTTCTTGGACTTGACCTGTACGAACCCGTTCGATTAACCCTTCAATTTTCAGGTCCGCTGGTCCAATGCCTTCCATCGGTGAAATCAAACCTCCTAGTACATGGTACACACCGCTGTACTGATTGGTATTCTCAATGGCCATAACATCTCGTGTGTCCTCGACCACACAAATCAACCCTTTATCTCTTTTGATCGAAGCACAGATTTCACATTGTTCCAAATCTGAAATATTAAAGCAAGTACGGCAAAATTTGATATCACGCTTTAACCGGTCCAAGGACTCTGTAAACCTGCTGACCTCCGCATCGGGTTGTTTCAAAAGATGCAATACCAATCGTAAAGCTGTCTTCTTACCCACCCCTGGAAGTTTACCGAATTCCTCAACTGCTTGCTCTAATAGTTTTGATGAAAAGTTCATTCTTCAAAATTACGAAAATAATGAGCAAAATAATACGCCAGAATTCTTTCGAATATCTGGCGCATCGGTTTATGAAACAAATCTATGTGTGCCTAAGTTAAAAATCGAGATAATCCCATTTTCCTCGGTATGCCCTCCCCTTGAGGTTGTTGGCAAATGGATTATCAAATACTTCTTTTTTTGGATCCCATTTTATAGGTTTCTGAATCTGGTACGCAATATTTGCGGCATTGCAGACTGTTGCGGTTCTATGCCCAATTTCTACATCGCAGATAGGCTTAGAACGTTTTTTGATGGCGTCCACAAAATCCTTATAATGATTTTCGGAGTAATATACTTTTCTGTCTTTTTCTGCTATTTCAAGTTTCGGAAGATTATCTTTATCTGATCTGAGGAATTCGCGTGACACTTCAATCTTACCTTCGGTACCCAAGAATTGAATTGCATTTCCAGCACCCCAGTTCTTATGGTGGACATTCACACCATTTTTATAAGTGAAATACAGTCCTTCTTTGGCTTGAGGGATGTCAGGAGGCGTAAAAGATACTGGTCCTGAATGATCCATTCCCAATGCCCATTGTACGATATCAAACATATGAGCTCCCCAATCCGTGATATAACCGCCACCAAATCCATGGTACAATCTCCACATTGCCCATTCTGGCGCTCCGATTGGCGGACAAAGTACTGGACTAAAACCCCTATATAAGGAAGGTCCTATCCAGAAGTCCCAGTCAATATGTGCAGGTGTTGGCAATGAAGGTAGATCACACTCCTTTACGGGCTCACCAACGGACACATTAACTTCCTTAATTTCACCTATATAACCATTGCGAATCAAGTCGGCTGCTTGTCTGAAATTGTATTGCGAACGCTGCATGCTACCTGTCTGCAATACCCTTTTGTATTTTCTTACGGCATTGACCATGGCTCTACCCTCGTCTATCGTCAAAGCCAACGGTTTTTCACAATAAATGTCCTTTCCAGCTTTTGCTGCATCGATAACATGCATTGCATGCCAATGATCAGGTGAAGCAATTACAACCGCATCAATATCCTTTCTAGCTAAAAGATCCCGATAATTGCCGTATCCCTCCACTTGATGTCCTGATTTGGCCGCATTCAATTTATTGGCATCTCCAATAAATTTATTGAGTTTGGTACTGTCAACATCTGCAGCTGCTAGAACCATCGTTTCAGGCAATTTCATCAGTCCGTTCAATAATGTCGGAACCTGCTTTCCCACACCGATATAACCCAGGTTTATCCTGTCGCTTGGAGCCAGAAATCCATTTCCTCCAAGGACATGCCTTGGCAAGATGGTAATGGCAGCTGCACCTAATGCGGTTTTAGCAATAAAATTCCGTCTATTCATTTTCGGTTTATGAAATTTACAGCAGTAAATAGGTTTACGTTGTTTAAATTTATAAAAACAGTTTATTCTTTCAAAATTTTATTGAAAAAATTATTGAATTTTATGAAAATCACAACAATAAACATCCTTTCGATAATTTTAATTTAAAATCCTATATTACATCGAAAACAGCAGGAATATGACCTGCAAGCAATAAAATTAATTGAGCCGTATGGTTAAAGATGATAAAATCAGAAATTCATTTGCCAACAAAACTTGGCAAGAAATAAAAGTAAAAGACTCTTGGCAGATTTTTAAGATCATGTCAGAATTTGTAGATGGCTTTGAGAAGTTAGCTAAGATTGGTCCCTGTGTTTCGATCTTTGGTTCTGCCAGGACACCCGATGAGCACAAATATTATGAGATGACTGTTGAGATCGCGAGGCTCTTAGCGGACCGCGGGTACGGTGTTATTTCGGGCGGTGGCCCAGGAATAATGGAAGCAGCAAATAAAGGTGCTTATAATGCCGGTGGGAAATCCGTAGGACTGAATATTGAATTACCATTTGAACAGTTCCATAACAAGTATATCGACCGTGATAAATTATTGGAGTTCAACTATTTCTTCGTTCGAAAAGTAATGTTCATGAAATACTCCCAAGGATATATCGTCCTGCCAGGTGGTTTCGGAACTATGGACGAACTGTTTGAAGCAATTACACTGATCCAAACGGGTAAGATCGCCCGCTTCCCTATTGTATTGGTAGGTTCTGAATACTGGAACGGCCTCTTCGACTGGATCAAAAATACCATGCTCGGCAATAAATATATCAGCGAAGAAGACCTTAATCTTTATAGAATGGTCGACAGCGCCGAAGAAGCTACCGAACATATCTTTAGATTCTATGATAAGTATCTGTTGAAACCTAACTTTTAACAGGATTGAGCAGGATTAACAGGATTTACAGAATTAACAGAATTCAGCAGGATGAACAGAATTTACAGAATTTACAGAATTTACAGAATTCAGCAGGATTGAACAGGATTGAACAGAATAAATAGAATTTACAGAATTTACTGAATTATTGTATGGCAGCCGAGGGCTGATTATCATTGCTGTTATTGAACACAGCTGCCATTCAACCGGTGGCTCAGTAGTCGAAGCCCAGGAAACAAAGCTCAGGGACCGATAATCAGGGAACACCTTTAACCGGTGGCTGAGCGGAGCCGCCCTTCGACTACGCTCAGGGACCGATAATCTGGGAACACCTTTAACCGGTGGCTGAGCGGAGCCGAAGCCCAGGAAACGAAGCCTAAGGTCGAAGCTCATGGACCAACTTCAACCAACGCCCGCACGCCGTGGCTGGTGTCCCCACCAGCCACTCAAAATATGCAAATGTCATTTAACCTTGTAGGGGTGTAACTATTATAGAAATGATTATACAACGAAACGCAACCCTGTAGGGGTGTAACTATTATAGAAAAAGACATAAGGCGCCATCAAACCCTGTAGGGGTGCAACTATTATAGAAAAGATCAACCAGCGCAACCAACCCTGTAGGGATGTAACTATTATAGAGATCAAATTTTAAACCTAGTTAACGCGGTTATTAAGTTTACATTAATTTTTTATTAATTTTTAATATCATGTAGCGTTACAACAACTAAATTCGTAACAGTTAAGTATATTAACAACAACTGATTATGAAAAAAATTTATTTAATTCTTGCAGCATTGGTTCTGAATTCTTGTAGCAAGGAAGATGTTGGTCCTATGGGGTTCTATCATGGGCAAAAAATTGAGGTATTTTTAGACCACAAATATCTCGCTAAGGGTGACGAACCATTATTATGGCCTAGCAAACGTAAGCTGGAATATGATCTACAGGGATTTATGGAAAGACAACCAGGTTATTATTATGTGGTCAAAGCGGAGGTAAATTTAAACAAGGGCAAACCTATAATGTATGATGGATCTGCTTATTGGTTGGATTTCAAAGGTATTAAATCCAAAAAGAAATATACTGGCCAAGAACCTTTTCAGATAGAGTTAATCCAAGAAGTCATTCCCAGCGGTCCGCAAATTTACTTGCGAAAAGAAGGTGACAAATATTTCTTTACCAGCGGAATTGAACTAACATATAATGATAATTCTATGAAAGATAAATTTGAGGAATTTTTGAAACATCAGGTTGAAATGGATGAAATAGCAAAAGCAACAAATGGAACAACTCAAAGATTTAAATGGCAAGATATTACGCTTACAGTAACTCACGACAATAATAATTTTGGAAAAGCCTTTAAGGTTTCTGAGATCTCAACAAAACTATGGTAATAAACCCTTCTAGATTCTTCTGATTTAAGATCATAAAAAAATCCCTCGCGAATGCGAGGGATTTATATTTAGAATAAAGTTAAATCTTAATTAAAGATATAACGAACACCTAATTGAGCTGACCATCTTGAAGGAATATCAGACACGAAATAAGGAGTGTTTTCATTCAAATTACCCAATTTGTATTGAGGGATATTTGTGTTTTGTTGGAAACTATCGAAGTTAATTGGTCTAAATGAGTTATCCCAGAAACTTCCACCACCGCTATATTGCTCACCCCATTTTTTGTTGATCAACGCACCTACGTTCATAACATCTAATGAGATTTGAATTTTGTTTTTGGTGTTACCAATGTTCGTGAAAACATCTTGTAAAATTCTGAAGTCGAATCTATGTGAAAAAGGTGCTTTGTCACCATTTCTTTCAGCATATTGTCCTCTTCTATTTTTCAAGTAAGGATTTGCTTCAATAAATTCGTTGAATGCATTCCATTGTTGTTCTGGAGTAACATCTCCATTTTGAACAAATTTAATTTCAGATGCATCTCTTGGAATATACATTAATGAATATTGGTCACTTGAACTACCTGCTGTATATCTTCCTGGGTCACCTGCAATAAGGTAAGAGAATCTAGCACCAGATTGACCTGTATAAACTAATGAAAGAGTTGTTCCTAAGTGGTTCAAATATTCTTTAGAATAAGAAACGTATCCAATCACTCTACTACCAGTGCTGAATGGGTTATGTCCTAAAGTTACATTGTTTGATCCATTGACAGTTGCCGTTCTGAAGAAATTTGATTGATTCTGAGATGAAGAACCTGAGAATAAATCTTTAGCTTCAGTATAAGTATATGCTAATGAACCGAAGAATCCATTGCTAAATGATTTTGACAATTGAGCAGTTGCTGACCAAGAGTAGCCTTTGTTTACATTATCAATATAAACTACTTGAGTATAGTTTGGAAGAACTTTTGCATCTTTCGATGGCGCATACAATAATCTATTGTCAGCCCCTTCTAATTGTCCGATAGGATCTTTTTGGTTTAGATCTCTAAAGCGGAATGAGCTTAAGTTTTTAGAGTACATGAATTCTGCAGTACCCATTACACCCCAAGGCAATTGGTAATCAACTCCTAATGAAGTTCTTGCGATTTGCGGTAATCTTAAGTTTTTGTCCAATACGGAGATATTTCCTGAAGGCTTAACTTCTCCTGGATTTTTTGGTTGACCATTAGGATCAGCAATAAAATCAATGTTTGGAGCACCAGCACCAGCATTAAGCTGATTTCCACCCAATAAAGCACCACTTTGAGTATATGCACCTGCAGACCAAACGAATGGGAAACGAGAAGTAAAGATACCAACACCACCACGTAAGATAAGTGAACGGTCGCTCTTAACATCCCAGTTAAATCCTAACCTAGGTGACCACATAAAAGTAGCTTTAGGCATTCTGTTTGTCATTACATCATATCTTTGAGCAATGATTGAGTTGTTGAAATCTTGGTTTTCAAGAGGATCAGTTAAATAAATAGGAATATCAACACGAAGACCACCTGTTAATTTCAAGTTGCTGAACATTTGATATTCATCCTGAACATAAAACCCTAATTGCATTGCTGAGAAATCAGCTCCTTGTTTAGGGTCATCAGTATTACTGTAATTATATTGGAAACTTGCCGCTTTTCCTCTTTCAAAGTTTTCAATCGCTGTATATGGTTGACCAGTAGCTGGATTAATATCTGAAGTAGGTGAATTACGGAAAGTATAGTTACCAAATGCACTACCAATAAAACCATTGTACATTTTGTAGAACTCATTATGAGTACCAAAAGTCAATGTATGGTTACCTTTATATAAAGTTAAGTTATCAGTAAGTGTTAATACTTGTTGATCCAATTGGTTAACAGTTGAGAATGGTTCAGCACCTAAACTGATGTTTGTACTTGATCCCAAATCAATAAATACACGTGGGAACGGATTACCTGGAGTAGTTCTAGGTTCAGTAACATTTGTATAACCAACAACTAGATTGTTTGATAACACATTTGAAAATCTACTGTTTAACTCAAGGACTGCCGATTGAGTAGTACTTTTTCTTAATACTGCTCCATTTTCAAAAGTAATTGAGTTTTGAGAACGACCTAAATCAGTTGCAGATCCATTAACATAGCTATATCTCGCAGTTAATTTATGCTTTTCGTTGATGTTGAAGTCAAATCTAGTAAAGATCTTGTCAGATTTATTGTTTGCTTCTTGGCCCATAAAACTACCAGGATTATATCCTAATTGATTAGCTTTATCAGCAACTCTTTGCAATTGTTCAACTGTAAAATTTGATCCATCAGATCCTGGAGCAAATCCAAGTGGCGTATTATTATCTGTTCTCTCATAGTTTACAAAGAAGAACAACTTATCTTTAATGATTGGACCACCTACTCTAACACCATATTGACGCTCACTGAAATCTACTAATTTAGTTCTTTCTTGATCATCTTTAAGAAGTCCGAAAGGAGTTTTACCTGTTAAGTTTTGATTTCTTGTAAAGTAATACGCTGATCCTTGCACAAGGTTAGTACCTGAACGAGTTACAGCAGAGATACCACCACCAGCGAAACCACCAGCTCTAACATCAAAAGGAGCAATTTGGACAGTCATTTCTTCAATAGCATCTAATGAAATTGGAGAAACACCTGTACTTGAACCATTTGTACCAGCACTGCTTAGACCAAATACGTCATTACTTACAGCACCATCGATTGTCAACTGGTTGAAACGGTTGTTCATACCACCAATTGATAATGCATCTCCTTTAACATCCGCTTGAGGCGTTAATCTTGTAAAGTCAGTTAGACTTCTAGAGATAGTTGGTAAGTTTTGGATTGTTCTGTTCGAAATACTAGTTGAAGCACCAGTTTTTAAACTTTGGCCTTTTTTAACGCCAGTAACTGTAATTTCATCAATTAAATTTGAACTATCACCAAATACAGGATTCAATTCAAATGAACGACCTAGTTGTAAAAAAACATTTTCATAAACAACTGGCTCTTGACCCACATAAGTCACTTCGATACGATAAGGTCCACCAACACGCATACCTGCCAAACTAAAACGACCAGTTTCATTGGATGAACTTGTGTAAACTGTTCCTGAAGGAGTGTGGATAGCTTTAATTGTTGCGCCGGTAGTTTTTTCACCATTGGTTTGGGTTACTACCCCGGACATACTACTTGTGGTTACCTGCGCTTGGATAGTTCCATAACTTGCAAGTACCAGAGCAAAGAAAAGTAAAGATTTCTTCATACGGTTTGTTATTAATTCTGAACAAAAGTAAAAAGACATATTGATTTTCAGAGTTACTTAACATAAACTTAATATACTCACAACCACGTTTTTGCATTTATTTGTCCTATTCGAGTAAGCGATTTTTTAAAAGTTGAATAGTTTTATAAACAACTACCTTAGTTGATTGAAAATATTGCAATGAAAACGATTGAAATTTGATAGTTTAACAAATTTTAACATTTTTCAAAATGTGGAAAAGTTTTTTCCTTTTGCTGTGGATTTAACAGTTTCCATGACAACTATGTATGGGTAATTGCAAAAAATTAGGGTTTTAACATTGAAGTTTAATTCCTTAATTTCTTTGAATTTAGAGTTGAGTTGGATGAAGGTTGGTGGTTGGTGGGGACACCAACCACGGCTTAGAATGGTCTGACTTATGCCAAAGCCTAGCCTTCTGCTCCGCTCAGGGACCGGCTTTGCATACCGACAAGGAAGGGGTGGACACCAACCACGGCGTGAAATGGTCTGACTTGTGCCAAAGCCTGCCCTTCGGCTCCGCTCAGGGACCGGCTTTGGCATACCGACAAGGAAGGTGAGGACACCAACCACGGCGTAAAATGGCCTGACTTGTGCCAAAGCCTGCCCTTCGGCTCCGCTAGGGACCGGCTTTGGCATACTGGCAAGGATGGTGAGGACACCAACCACGGCGTGAATGGCCTGACTAGTTCCAAAGCCTGCCCTTCGACTCCGCTCAGGGACCGGCTTTGCATACCGACAAGGAAGGGGTGGACACCAACCACGGCGTGAAATGGTCTGACTTGTGCCAAAGCCTACCCTTCGACTCCGCTCAGGGACCGGCTTTGGAATACCGACAAGGATGGTGAGGACACCGACCACGGCGTAAAATGGCCTGACTTGTGCCAAAGCCTGCCCTTCGGCTCCGCTCAGGGACCGGCTTTTGCATACCGACAAGGAAGGGGTGGACACCAACCACGGCGTGAAATGGTCTGACTTGTGCCAAAGCCTGCCCTTCGGCTCCGCTCAGGGACCGGCTTTGGAATACCGACAAGGATGGTGGAGAAAACGACCACGGCGTGAAATGGTCTGACTTGTGCCAAAGCCTGCCCTTCGGCTCCGCTCAGGGACCGGCTTTGGCATACCGGCAAGGATGGTGAGGACACCAACCACGGCGCATTAGTCCAGGTATGCGTAGGTAATGCCGTCTCCGCCTCTATCGGCATGCTCGTCTTCAAAGCGACTTACATGATTGTATTTTCCAAGGTAATCTCGGATAAACTTTCGGAGGATTCCATCACCTTTACCATGAACGATCTTTAAAGATGGATACCCTATCATAACTGCACGATCGAGGATCTGCTCTATTTTTCCTAGGGCATCTTCCGTTCTCATTCCTCGCACATCTACTTCCGGACTGAAATCAGCAACACTGCCAGATGAAACTGATTTGAACCGCTTGGCAGCATTTGATTTCTCCTTGCCCCTAAGTTTTTCAACTTTGTTTTTCTTGACAACGGTCCTCAAATCACCAAGAGCTAGAATTAGGTTATTCTTTGCAATTTCGATTACTTGGGCTTCATTTCCAGTGTCTATGATCTTCACCCAATCCCCTACTTCTACTTCAGCATTTTCTGCTGCTACTATTGTAGGTTTCTTAACTTCCTTAACCTGTTTTTCCTTAAGATTTTCAGAAGCTTGCTGCAATCCAGCCCTCAGTTTTTTAGTTTCTTCTTTATCTGCTTGCTTAGTTTTGATCTCAGCAATGGTGTTCTCAACCAGCTTATTGGCATTTTTGATTATCAGCCTTGCTTCTTCCTTGGCATCTTTGAGCAATTGTCTCTTATTTTCTTCCAAGTAGGTCTTCAGTTCGTTGAGTTCAGACTGTTGTCCCAATATTTCTTTTTCACGTAGGTTGATGGCAACCTTGGTATCATAAACTTCTTTTTTCTCACGCTCCAGATCAACCAACAGTGTATCTACTTTTTTCTGTTGGACACCTATCTTTTGTTTAGCAAGATGGATAACCTCTTTAGGTAAACCAATGTTTTGGGCAATCTCAAAAGCATAGGAACTGCCTGGTTTTCCTGTCTGTAAGATATAGAGAGGTTTCATTGCTTCATTGTCGAAGAGCATGGAGGCATTTTCTATTCCTTCCGTGTTACTTGCAAATACCTTTAGGTTCGAATAGTGAGTGGTAATGACACCTCGGATTTTCTTTTTGTTGAGCACTTCCAATACAGCCTCCGCAATTGGTCCACCAAATTGGGGATCTGTACCTGTACCGAACTCATCAATTAGCACCATGGTCCTGGCGTTTGCAAATTGTGTAAAGTGCTTCATCTTTGACAAATGGGCACTATAAGTACTCAAATCACTATCAATTGATTGATCATCACCAATATCAGCGAAAAATTGCTTGAATACTCCCAATTTAGAAGTCGGTTCACATGGAATCAGCAGTCCAGATTGAAACATCAACTGCAAGAGACCTACCGTTTTCATACAGACCGATTTTCCACCAGCATTCGGTCCTGACACCAACAATACACGATCAATATCATCTATTTTGAGGTTCAAAGGGACAACGGAATGATGACCTTCTTGTTTTGAAGCCAGATATAACAATGGATGTTTAGCATTTACCAGAAACACTTCTGCTTCTTTGGAAAGTTCTGGCATCTGAGCATCGATATCCAAAGCAAAAAGAGCTTTTGCCCTTACAAAGTCCAATTTTGTTAACATGCCGTGGTATGCAAACAATAAAGGGACGTGCGGACGTATCTCTGTAGTCAAGGCAGTTAGAATTCTGACGATTTCTCTTCTTCTTTCAAATTCCAGGTCCCTGACTTTATTGTTTAAATGGAATACTTCTTCGGGTTCAATATAAGCTGTTTGTCCTGTCGCAGATTCATCGTGTATCAAGCCCTTGACTTTTCGTTTGTTTTCAGCCAGGATTGGGATACATAACCTTCCATCTCTTATAGTCAGGCTACCATCAGCCGTCCAACCATTTTGCTGGGCTTGCTTATAAACAGTATCTAATCTTTTTCTGGCCTCTTGTTCTGCTTTTGAAATCTGTGAGGTAATCTCCAGCAACAATTTTGAGGCATTGTCTTTTATTTTCCCTCTTTCATCTATAATCTGTTCGATGCTTCGGAGGATGTTTTTTTCAATTGGCAGGTGTTCAAACAATAGCTCAAGGTTTGGATATTGTTGAGCACGGTCGTTGAAATAACGTATAATTGCGTAAACGGTCCTTAAAGAAAGTAATACTCTATGGAATTCCTCTTCTAAGAGAAAGGAGCCTTCCACTTTTGCTTTCTCAATGATTGCTTTTATGGGGTAAAAATGGTCTACAGGAAGAGGTGCATCATGAACCAACAGATCTTTGAATTCATTTGCTTGTCGCAAGAAACGGTCGATCAATTCCAGTTTTACTTGCGGTTGGATTTTGTCCACTAATTCCTTTCCTGGCTCACTGAGACATTTTGCCTTTATAAGTTCTTTTATTTCGGTAAACCCTAACTTTTCTACTGCGTTCTGTGGATAAATCATTTCTTATTGTACAACTGCGGGTCTTTCTCTCGGTCTTCTTACCGGTTTTAATTTTTGATTCCGCGGATTAAATGGTACTGTATCTATTCTTTCCAGTGGTGTTAACTCATTTGGATTTGGTAGAGGCTTTAACGTATCAGGTACTGTTTCTAGATTCGGTTGCTGAATCGTCGGCACCGGGCTGTCTCCAATAGTTGCAGCCCCTCTTTTTTCAAAAATATTCTTTTCCCAAAATGGCATTAAACCAACTGGTTGGTAAAATCTACGTGTTCTTTCTGCTATTGTCAGCTCTGAGGTATCTGCCTTCGCATTCATGATCATGTTGGTCATTATGGAGGCATTGTTTTGCAGTTGAGTCACTCGTCGAATACTATCTTGAGAGATCGCATTTTGCAAGGAGTCAGTACTATAGAAATTACGTTCTTTCTTTTCTAAACTTTTAACCACTTGGTCGTATGTTTTTACTGTTAACTTTGGATCACCAAAGTAATAGTTGACATTCTTGTTAAAGGATGTTGAATCGAGTCCATATTTTGCAAATAGCTCCTCATATAAAGGGTCAATAACCTTTTTGGCACTATCTACAGGGATGTTTGAGATATATCCATCGAGGATATGGACGTCTGTCATTAACTCCACCATATCATCTTGAGGTAAAATCCCTTCTGGAACCTTCTTTTTGCAAGAAATGCTAATAAAAAACAACGGAAGTAATCCAAGTATTAATCGATGCATTTTGTAAATTTGTACAAAAATACAGAAAAGCTTGCACATAGCTTTCTTAAATTCATCAATGCGAACCCTTTTCATCATGAGTATAGCTAATAATATTACAGAATTACAAAAAGAACTAAGCCCAATTGGCGTTACATTGGTTGCCATCTCAAAAACTAAGCCTAACGAGGACATTATGGAAGCTTATGATGCAGGTCAGAGAATTTTTGGTGAAAACCAAGTTCAAGACCTCGTTGCCAAATATGAAGAACTTCCTAAAGATATAGAATGGCACTTGGTTGGTCACCTTCAAACCAACAAAGTAAAATACATAGCACCCTTTGTGAGCCTTATCCATTCTGTAGATTCATTGAAAGTATTAACCGAGATCAATAAGCATGCTTTGAAGAATGATCGAACAATAGACTGTTTATTGCAGATTTTTATTGCTGATGAAGACACAAAATTTGGGCTTGATCATGCAGAAGCTATAGAATTGTTGCGCAGTGAGGAGTATGAATCCCTTAAGAATATTAGGATCAGAGGATTGATGGGCATTGCCAGCAATACGGAAAACGAAAAAATCATAAAAGAAGAATTTTACGAATTGAAAATGCTTTTTGATGGCATCAAAACGACGTATTTCCGTAAAGACGAAAATTTTAATATCTTGTCTATGGGTATGTCCTCGGACTATAAGATTGCCATCGAACAGGGCAGTAACATGGTACGATTGGGCAGTACTATTTTTGGAAAAAGAGTCATCAAACATTATAAAGCACAATAATGAGTTTAACCATTCGCGATGCTGTTCTTGAAGATTGTCCAAGACTAATGGAATTGATCCGAGAATTGGCATTATTTGAAAAGGCGCCACAGGAAGTGACCGTCAGCATGGAGGAATTTGAAGATTCGGGCTTCGGAAGCAACCCTGTTTGGTGGGCTTTTGTAGCAGAATATAATGGCCATATTATTGCCATGTCCTTATACTATATTCGTTATTCAACTTGGAAAGGACGCCGTCTTTATTTAGAGGACATCATCGTTACAGAAGAAATGCGTGGAATGGGAATAGGTAAAGAACTTCTTGACCATACCATAAGCTATGCTAAAGAAAATGGTTTTTCTGGAATGATGTGGCAAGTATTGGATTGGAATAAACCTGCCATAGACTTTTACAAGAAATACGACACGAAATTAGATGAGGAGTGGATAAATGTTAGTATCGATTTTTAAAACAGCGAAAATATTATTCTTAGGGACGATCCTTTTAATTGGCAATGCAAGTTCATGCCAAAGTAATAAAACTGATGGTTCCAAAACCCATAAACAAAACATCAGTCCAAGGACGGATTCTTTATCCTACAGGGATACCTCCATTATGCAAATCAGCCCATATTTTGCTGAAAATGATGGAAATGCAGACACGACATATGCTAAAATTACTTATCCTATCTTTTCAGACAGCGCCATGAACAACATTGTTAAGGCTAACATTCTATTGGATGGGGAGCCTTCAATTGAAGTTTATCTTGGGAATTTTATAGAAAGCTATGGGAATTTTATTGAAGAAAATAATGTTAAGTATAATCTAGCTTGGGATAAAGAAACTATTGTAAGAGTAGAATTGAACAGTCCAGATCTAATTATGCTGAACAGTTCCACCTATGAGTTTTCTGGTGGTGCCCATGGCAATTCATTTACCATTTGGAGTGTTTACGATGTTCATAATTATGAAAAATTAGAACTGAATACATTTATTTCTGAGAATAAGATGAAAGAATTTACTAAAATTGCAGAAAGATTCTTTCGTAGAGAAGAAGGTCTAGCAGATACGGCCAGTTTGGAGGATGAATATTTCTTCGAGAATGACGAATTTGCTTTGGCAGCTAACTATGGTATTTCTAAGGAAGGTATTATATTCTACTATAATTCTTATGAAATCAAACCATATGCTGAGGGACCTACTTATCTTAGCATTCCTTATGAAGACATTCTGGATTGCATGACCCAAACTGGAAAGAATTACATAAAAAAATTAAAAGAGTATTATAATTCAATTCAGTAGCATAAATGCAGGTTTTTAAATTTGGCGGTGCCTCCGTTAAAAGTGCAGAGAATATTAAAAATGTAGTTTCTATTGTTGAAAAACACCGAGATTCATCATTATTGATCGTTGTATCAGCCATAGGAAAGACAACGGATAAATTGGTCAGAATAACTGAAAGTTATTTGAAGCAAGACGGGGAATGTTTTGCACTATTGGACCAATTAAAACAGGAACATTTTAATATTTTGAATGAATTATTTCCTGATCCTACTCATCCTGTTTATGATGATATTGCGAACACTTTTGTAGAGATCGAATGGATTCTTGAGGAAGAACCACAAGATGATTATGATTATTTATACGATCAGATTGTATCTGTTGGAGAACTTCTTTCGACCAAGATTGTTGCTGCCTACTCTTCTTACCAAGGCGTACCGACACAATGGGTCGATGCAAGGGACTTTATTCTTACAGATAATACTTACCGTGAGGGAAAGGTAGACTGGGAAAAAACCGAGGACAAAATAAGAAAGGATTTACCTACTATATTGGATGATTATGTTGTAGTTACGCAAGGATTTATTGGGTCTACTTCGGAGAATTTTACGACAACTTTAGGTCGTGAGGGTTCTGACTATTCTGCAGCCATTTTTGCAGCAAGCTTAAACGCAGAGAATATCACTATTTGGAAAGATGTTCCTGGTGTTTTGAATGCGGATCCTAAATGGTTCGATCAAACCGAACTGATTCCCGAATTATCATATACCGATGCCATAGAATTAACTTATTATGGCGCTACTGTTATTCATCCAAAAACCATCAAACCCCTTCAGAACAAAAAGATTACCCTGAATGTTCGTTCATTCATTAATCCTGAAGAACCGGGTACACAGATTAAAACAACGAACCAAACATTACCTGTACCGTCATTTATATTCAAGGTAAATCAAGTATTCATTAATATACAACCGCGTGACTTTTCGTTTATCGTTGAGGACAATTTGAGTCATATTTTTGATTCATTTCATCAAAACAGAATCAAGATCAACATGATGCACAATTCGGCGATCAGTTTTTCAGTTGCTGTTGATGATACAGGAGAAAATGTACTGAATTTGCTGGAACAACTCAACAAAAGATACAAGGTTTCTGTTGCTGCGGGTCTTGAATTGATTACGATTCGCTATTACAATCAACAAACAATTGACAGGGTATTGGTAAATAAGGAAATTATTCGCGAACTTAAGGATAGTTACACTTGCCAAATGCTTGTGAAAAACAAAGATGAATAGATTCATATTAGAGAAGGAAGTCCAACAATTCATTAAGGCCAACCGTGAGAGATCGCCGACGGAGATAGCCTTGAAGAAAAGCCCTTTTCCCAATGTGAGCTCAGCAGAATTAGCCTCCCAGATCGATGGCTGGCAGCGCAGTGTCAAAAAATTACCTACCTGGGCATACAGTGAAGGCATTTATTATCCTGATAAAATCAATTTGGAGCAGTGTTCTTCGGAGCATACCGCCCTTATCAAACAAACTCTAATTTCAAAAGGCAGCCGTGTCATAGATCTTACAGGCGGGTTTTCAGTGGACAGCTGCTACCTAGCTCAAGAGGCACATGAGGTTATACATTGTGAACTTAACGAGAAGCTATCTGAGATTGTCGCCTATAATGCAACAATCCTACGTGTACCTAATTTGATTTGTAAAGCAACCGATGGTATTAAGTTTTTGGAGGAAAGCGAAGATAAGTCTTTTGACTATATCTATGTCGATCCATCACGTCGTATAAACCAAGGTAAAGTTTTTCTATTGGAGGATTGTGAGCCGAATGTCGTTGCAAACCAAGATCTATTTTTCAGGAAGGGAAAATATGTAATCAGTAAACTTTCTCCCCTGTTGGACATCAGTACGGCATCATCATCATTAAAACACGTAAAATTTGTTTATGTAATTAGCTTAGACAATGACTGCAAGGAATTGTTGTTCATTCAAGAAAGAGGGTATCTCGGAGAAACCAAAATCTTGGCTATTCGACTATTTGCGGACCAGCTACAAAGTTTTGAATTCACTTATGATGAGGAACGAGCAACGCTGAGCCGTTTTTCCTTGCCGAAACATTATCTCTATGACCCCGATGTTGCGATAAATAAAGCAGGAGCTTTTAAAAGTATTGGTAAAGCATTTGGGTTAGGTAAAATCCATCAACATGCGCATCTCTATACTTCAGACACTTTGTATCCAGAATTTCCGGGGAGAATTTTTGAAATTAAACAGGTCCTTCCCTACTCTGTTCTTAAAAAGAACAATCCTTTTTCCCAAGCAAACATTGCTATTCGGAATTTTCCTGAAAAAGTCGATGTAATCCGTAAAAAACACAAGATCAAAGACGGTGGCAAAACATTTCTTTTCTTTACCACCGATGTGAATAATCAATTGATTGTGATTGAATGCAATAGGATCTTTTAACTCGGTCCTATTACTTTTTATATTCACTTAATCCAAGTCGCTGTGCATTAGTGTTTCCGGGTTGGGCGATATAATCTGGAAGTTTAGGGTTTTTAGGGTCATTATCAGGTCTGCAGTCATCACCTCTCAATTTACAAATTGAATAAAAGAAGAAGTCACCGACCATTTTGAAATGATTTTTCAACCATTCACTTTGGCCTTTCTTGTCTATAGGATTTAAAGAAACCTCCATCGCCTTTTGGATGGTTTCGTTTACATAACTGTCTTTGATATATTTATTTAAATCTTGGGGTGGATTTTGATCCATATTAAAGTCATCATGGATATTCTTTAAGTCATCATAACGGCCTTTCCATTTTTTGATATCGTTATAGGCATTTTGCAACTGGTCGAGAGACAGATTTGTATTGTCTTTAAGCATTTGATCAAGATTGAAATCTTTGGCACCTTGCAGCGCATCATTTACGAAGTCCATTCCAAAATCAATATACTTCCCTCCTTCAGCAGGCACGGTTTGTGTTGGTTGACCTGGTCCTTCAACGGTATAACTTTCTATTTGTTGGACATTTGCGGTATAATCTCCAAGCTGAACCGGAGTTCCATTATCCTTATAATTTACGGTCAATTTATATCCATCATTCGTATATGATGAAATTCTGTTTTGGCTATCATAAGAAACATCTGCATAACTAGGTCGGTACAATGTTACGTCCGAAGTGGAATAGGATTGTGGATCGACTTTTATAAAATAGCCTGAATTCAGATAAGACCATTTTCCTTCATCAATTGTTATACTACCTACGCCTATTGGTGGCGCTCCGACTTTGACAGCAATATCCTCCAATTTATCAAAGCTCATTTGAGCAGACTGCATCTCTTGCCTTAGCGATTGGTAGGTATTCATCAATCGCTGTACTTCAGAGGGAAGATTACTTTCTACAATATCCTTTACATTAATTTCCATTATTGCAATATCTTTTAATGAAAGTAATGGTTTTACTCTTGCTTGAAAATCTGTTGGATATGATGAGAATTTATTACCGGCTTCAATTCCCCAAATTAAGGTTTGCACATCAGATTGACTGATATTGGGATGTTCGGTAGATTTTTCTAAAATGGATATAATAAGTTTTTTTTGGGTACCTTCGAAATTTGCCAATTGATATCCAGAGCCTCTTGATGGTCCGTAAGTTCCAGCATGCAGGCAATAAGACCTGAGTGTAGTTTTGTAATAGCCGGGTTTCAGGTGGAATGTTGACAGAGTATCTGGAATTCTTGATTTCAACTGATCATTCATCCAATAAAATCCTGCTAATGTATCTTTCAGCGAAGTTGACACGGCCTTCCCTGGCTCCCATGAAAGTGATTTTGAAATGCTCTTAGCACCTTTTTTTACTTTATTAAAAAGTCCATCCAGATCCTGAGCGGAAGCCGAACTTGAAGATATGGTTAATACCAGAAGAATTGTAGTTAGTCTTTTGATCATAAGGTAAGTGATTTGACAGAACTAAAATAAACAATTTAACCAAGCTATAGATGGTTGGGTTTTTAAATTCTTGTCCCTTTCTTCTTGAAATTTAAGAAATACCGGATTGGATAACAATTCCTTCTGAATTTCTTCATCTTGATATTCGGAGAGGTGAATAAATTTATTGGTATCTTTTTCTTGAAATACGGAATACCTAAATCTGGACTGATCCATTTCCTTAAATGCCATTAAAAAGGCAGTTATTCTCTCCTTATTTTGAGAAATATAATTCTCATGAACTTCGAATTCTACTTTTACTGCAAACATAATTTGATTTTATTTTTTGTTTATACTGGTGACTAAGCCATGGTCGGTGTCCCCACCGACCACTAAACTATTCAAAACTACAACAATTAATGACAGGTGTTTGTCAGTAGCCTGATCGTAAATAATCAATTAAGCTGGCTTGCTGGCTGGTGGGGACACCAGCCATGGCGTGAAGGGTGGGGACACCACCAGCCAAGGCAAAAACACGAGTCAGTCTAAGGCACAAGTCAGGCCACCCAGCAATCCAACGCGCTAAGACTTGCGCTAGCATAGAAACACAAGTCGGAGACTTGCGCTAGCAAGAGTGGTACCTTTTTTAACATATGTAAAAACATTTGTTATTAATAATGCGGAATTTTGCAAAATAAAAACTAATTATCAATTAGTTATATATAAAAGGTGAGGTAAATAAATGAATAATATTTTAACAAAAAACTCAATAATTCGATTAATTCTAATTTGGTTGGTGGTCTTTTTATTTATGTTTTTTGGTAAAAGTATTGAGGGGATGTACAGCAATGATTTTGCTGCGATTGGCATTTTTTTATTGGTATTGCTGACGATTATCGTTGCTGCATTTGGTGTTGTGAAGGAGGCTGATGAATTGGCGCATAAGTTAGGTGAGCCCTATGGGACCTTGATATTGACCCTATCCATTGTTTCTATTGAGGTTATTTTGATTGCAGCCATGATGTTTGGACCTGAAGAAAACCCAACTATTGGAAAGGATTCAATCTTTTCGGTCATGATGATCATTATGAACTTGGTTTTGGGTTTATGTATACTTCTAGGTGGAATAAAGCATGGCGAACAAGAATATAATGCTCAAGGGACATTGACTTATCTATCTATGATCATTATGTTGGGCGGCATTTCGATGATGTTGCCCAATTACATTACAGGACAGGGAAATGGTGAGTTTACAGCTATCCAAGCTAGTATAATCTCAGGTTTAGTAATTGCGCTGTATGCTTTGTTCTTATATTTTCAAGTCAAAGGACACAAACATCTGTATGTTCAGCCGGCTCCAGGGAATATGGAAATCCTCTTTAAAGATAGGAATAAAGTGACAGTGATTGATGAGCATGAAGAAGGACCAATCAGTGTGAAGGAAATAGTTTTAAGAACATTGTTGCTTATAGCTATGATTTTACCGATTGTGTTATTATCCCATAACTTGGCAGTCCTGGTTGATCATGGCATTAAGGTAATGAGCCTGCCACCATTATTGGGAGGAGTCCTGATTGCGATAATAGTGTTTACACCTGAGTCAATGACTGCGGTCAAGGCAGCAATGAACAATGAATTCCAGCGCGCGATCAATCTCTGCCATGGAGCTTTTGTATCAACTGTTGGATTGACGGTGCCGGCAGTATTGATTATTGGATTAATAGCGAATAAAACAGTTCGATTTGGATTGACATCAACAGAAACTATCCTTTTCGTAATTACATTGATATTGAGCATGCTATCATTTTCGGGGAAAAGAACCGCTCCGATTGTAGGAATAATGCACTTGGTATTATTCGTGGTGTTTGTCATGCTGATCTTTAATCCCTAATTCTAGGGCAGGAAGATATGAAAACAACTATTAAGTAGAACTGGGTAAATTAGAAGAGCACGTTTGTTATCCCTAACAACGTGCTCATTCTTTAATAGATTTTTTAATAATCAATTTCTATAAGCGATTTCAAAGGGATTAAGATCCCATGCTTTATCTGAATATATTTATCAGTAAGAGACCAAACCGTAGTTTCAATTCTTTTTGGACCGTCCTCTGTATTAAAAACAATGGTAGTTTTAGATTTGAACTCATTTCCCAAACGTACTGCACCTTGAAGTTTGTTTGAGAATGTTATGGTCTTATCAACTTCGGCGGGGATAATTCTGAATTTATCGACGTCTTCTTTTTCAATTAATGTTCCTGTCATTCTTGAATCAATTATGAGGTTTACTAAGGTTAACGTTAATTTAGACATTAATATATATTTCAGCAAGATTTTAGTGCAGAATATTAAATTAGTTACATTTGCGTAATATTCAAAAAACGGAGATGGGCATATTCGAAAGGGAATGGACATTGAATTTCACTCAATGTTATCCTAATGGACAGTTGAAATACAGTGAATTAAACAATATCCTTCAGATTACAGGGAGTGATCATTCGGAGTCATTGGGATTTGGCTACAAAAAAATGATAGCTGTCGATCAGTCATGGGTTTTGTCACGGATGTTGATTGAAATTGATGCTTTGCCGAAATATACACAGACTATTAAGGTTCGCACGTGGCTTCAAGATTTTACAGGGACTCGAGCTATCCGTAACTTCGAGTTATTGTTGGATGATCAGGTTTTGATAACTGCGAGCAGCTTATGGGTAGTCTTCAATATCAAGTCAAGAAGGGCGGATATTTTTGCTCTGAGCACCGATCACATGGAATTTTATAGAGACCGAACAGCGACTAAAAAACCGGTTGATAAAATTGATGGCAATGTGGAATTCAACCTGATGACGGAATATAAAGTGAAACTTTCAGATTTGGACATTGTATACCATGCAAACAATGTTAAATATATGGAATGGTGCTTTGATGCGATGGATCCTAAAACGATCTTGGATGGTTCGATGAAGAGGTTAGAAATGAATTTTCTCAAAGAACTCAACTATGGGGATGAGGTATCTATACAGCAATTTAATGATGAAACCTATTGTATACAAAAAGATGGCAAGACCCATTTTTTGATGCAGATTAAGAAATAAAAAAAGCCCCGATTTGGGGCTTTTTTTTATGAATTGTTTGAGCTTAAATCGCCCAAGCTTTATCTCCTTTTTTGTAAGGATAATTACCGTCGAATTTTCCAGGGATCTTAACATAGCGCAATGCTTGTTTCATTCCTACTTCTGAAGTAAAGAATCCTGTCAAAGTCAATTGTTTCAACATGGTAAAGAAATGATTGGCATCATCTTCTTTTTTATTGCTTTGATATTCTTTAGCTTCTTTGTCGTAATTATTTACAAATTGCAGTTTTTCTTCTGCTGAGAGTTCCGCGAAACCTTTTTTGAATTCTTTTTGTGCGCGGTCATCCACTTTGTTCAGTCCGTCCAAGAAAGCTTTTTGGTCTTTCTCTACGTAACAGTCACGAATCATTACAGGAATAAACTGCCCCACTCCTGCTTCTTTTGCACCTGGAGTAGATGTCTTCGGAAGAATAGCTTCAGCCAATTCACCCAAGAAATCAGGTGTATCGCCTTCGAATAAAGATGCAACTTCCTTTGAAGCTGGTCTTGTACAACCTTGCAAGAATAAGTTAGCTCCGATAACAGAACCACCAACGATAAATGCAACGTTTTTTAATGCTTCTCTTCTATTCATTTTGTTTTAATTAGAGTGTATATTTAACATCCCAACCTTGACGATATTGACGTTTAACGAATTGGTTAACGATATCAAAGTTAGTCACTTTCATTGCTTGGTTATCCCATAATAACTTCAAGTTACGTCCAGGATATTTACCATCAACGCGCAAATCAGCACCACGGATTGCTAAGTTAGCCATTAATAAAGCTTCAGTCAATGGGCCAGAGATTTCAAATGGTGCGCTGACTTCTTTTTTGCCATATCCAGCAATACAAGCTTCTACCCATTGTGCATAGTGGCCACCAGCCGCACCAGGTACGCGTTCATATTTCAGTGCTACATTTTCTTTTCTAGATGTTGGCAATAACCTTGCGTTCTCTCCATACGTATCGGCAAGGATTTTACCTTTGTCACCGATTAAAAGGATTCCATTACCACCGTCACCAAAAACTTCATTAGGTCCTAATTCTTCAGGGCGTGCCGGTTGGATACCGCCATCCATCCAGTGAAGAGTCACAGGTCCAGTTGTTCTTTTTGCTTTAGGGAAAGTCATAGTAGCATGGCTTGATGGAGGACAGCTATCAGGGAAATATCCACGTTTAAACTCATCCACATATACTGATCCTACCGATGCTTGAACATCTTGAACGTAAGACAGTCCTAATACGCTGAAAGGAAGTTCCAAAAGGTGACATCCCATATCTCCAAGAGCGCCTGTACCATAATCCCACCAACCTCTCCAGTTGAACGGAACTAATTTGTCTACGAAATCTTTTTGCGGAGCAGTACCTAGCCACAGGTCCCAGTTTAATTCAGAAGGGATCTGCGCTGCTTGAGATGGCCAAGGAATACCTTGAGGCCAAACAGGGCGGTCTGTCCAACAGTATACGGTATGCACATTGCCAATCAATCCAGCTTCATACCACTCACGAGCTTGTCTCGGTCCATCGTTAGATGCACCTTGGTTACCCATTTGTGTTACTACTTTATATTTTTTAGCAGCGTCAGTCAATACCCTTGCTTCCCACACATCGTGAGCCAATGGTTTTTGAACATACACGTGCTTACCTAACTGCATTGCAGCCAATGCTTGGATAGCATGGTTGTGGTCAGGTGTTGAAACAGAAACAGCATCCAAATTCTTGTGTTCTTTTTCCAACATCTCACGGTAATCTTTATAATATTTAGCTTTCGGGAAACGTTTTCTTGAATTTGCAGCTCTGCGATCATCAACATCACATAAAAATGCGATTTCAGCTTTACCGCTATCAGCGAAAGATTTTATATCACTTTCTCCTTTACCTCCAGCACCGATACCTGCTACTAATAATTTGTCACTTGGCGCGATGAAACCAGATCCTCCTAAAACATGCCTAGGCACAATACTGATTCCTGCTGCTGCGATTGCAGAATTCTTGATGAATTCTCTTCTCGAATTATTCTTACTCATAATATTGGGTTTAGTCTATTATAAATTACCTTTTTTAAGTTCACTTACTGCGAAATCTACTGCTCTTGCCGTCAATGCCATATAAGTCAATGAAGGGTTTACACATCCTGCTGAAGTCATGGCAGCACCGTCTGTTACGAATACATTTGGCGCATCCCATACTTGGTTGTTGCCATTCAATACCGAAGTTTTTGGATCTCTACCCATTCTCGCAGTTCCCATTTCGTGGATACCCATACCGAAATTATAACCGCTATCATAAGTGTTCACATCCTTAACGCCGATCTTTTCTAGCATTTCTTTCATTTCTTCAGTCATGTCCTTACGCATTTTCAACTCATTGTCCTTGATTTCCATGTCCATATCCAATACAGGTAATCCCCATTTGTCTTTGACATTTTTATTCAAGGAAATTTTGTTTTCATGGTACGGGAGGATTTCACCAAATGCTGTAAAGCCTACGCTCCAATTTCCTGGTTCGCACAGAGCATCTTTCCATGCCCCGCCAACTTGCATTTCGGCAATTTCACCAGACCATCTTCCGCGACTTCCGGAGCCTTGGTATCCAAAACCACGTACATAATCACGTTGTTTAGTGTCGCTTGGAATATTCACAAAACGTGGCACATATAATCCTGTTGGGCGTCTACCAAAGAAGTATTTATCTTCGTAACCTTCAACTCTACCTCCGGCACCTAAACGGAAATGGTGGTCCATTGCATTGTGACCTAATTCGCCACTGCTACTTCCCAATCCACCTTCCCAAACATCGGTCGCTGAATTCATCAATACCCATGTTGAGTTGAATGCTGAAGCACAAACGAAGATTACTTTAGCGTAAAATTCGTATGTTTTATTTGTTTCTGCATCTACGATTTCAACACCTTTTGCTTTTTTAGTGTCCTTATCGTAAATGATTTTACTAACAATGGAGAAAGGTCTTAACGTTAAGTTTCCAGTTTTCATTGCTGGTGGCAATGTTGATGATTGTGTACTGAAGTAAGCACCAAAATTACATCCTAACCAACATTGATTTTGATATTGACAATTGATACGACCAGTATGAGGTTTTGTAATATTTGCAGTACGGCCCATGATAAAGTGACGAGCTCCGCCATATTCTTTTTTCAAGCGCTCAGCAAGGTCTTTTTCAACAACATTGAAATCCATAGCTGGCATGAAGTCTCCATCAGGGAGGACATCTAATCCATCACGGTTACCCGAGATACCTGCCCATTTTTCAGCATAACTATACCAAGGCGCAATATCTTTATAACGGATTGGCCAATCCACTCCGTGTCCGTCTTTGATATTCGCTTCGAAGTCAAGGTCCCCCAATCTGTAACTTTGACGTCCCCACATCAATGAACGACCACCTACGTGATATCCTCTAAACCAATCGAAACGCTTGGTCTCGGTATATGGGCTTTCTTTTTCATTAACCCAAAAATCAAGGTTCTTTTCATTCAATGGATAGTCGCGTTTTAGAACAGGATAATCTTCTTCCATCTGTACTGTTCTACCGCCTCTATGTGGGTATTCCCAAGTGTCCTTGTTGGCATGATAATCTTTTACGTGCTCCACATTGCGACCACGCTCCAACATGATTGTTTTCAAACCCTTTTCAGTAAGTTCTTTGGCTGCCCAACCTCCACTGATTCCGGATCCGATAACAATTGCATCATATACATTATTTTCTACCATTATCTTTTAAATTTTAATTAGTTTCTGTTTGAGTTTGTATTGTTTCTTTTTTAAAGAACAACAAAAATATAATCATAACCACAAATGCAATTCCTGCAGGGACAATCCAAAGTTTGTTCCAGAAGAGCGCTAAATCTGTAGTTTTAATATCAACATACATATCACTTACGTATCCTGCCACCCAGAATCCGATTAGTTGACCTACACCATAAGTAGCTAGGGTAATCAATCCTTGAGCAGCACTTTTATTGTCTTTTCCAGCTTTTGAATCTGTATAGATCTGGCCTGATACAAAGAAGAAATCATAACAAATACCATGTAATGCAATCCCTAAGAGGAGCATGAAAGTTTGTTGACCAGCATCACCGTACGCAAATAATACATAGCGAATCACCCATGCCAACATCCCTAATAAGATGGTATTTTTAAATCCGAATCTTGTGAAGAAAACAGGCAACAACAACAAACATAATGCTTCTGAAATCTGACCGATCGTCATTTTACCAGTAGCATTCGCCAATCCGATCTCTGTAAGGAAAGGATTTGCATATTGATAGTAAAAGGCTAAAGGAATACAGATTAAGATGGAGCATATAAAGAATACCAAGAAATTACGGTCTTTCAATAATTTGATAGCATCCAATCCTAAAATTTTGGATATACTTTCTTTTTCGCCTGTTTTTCCAGCTTTCACTGGTGGAGTTTTTGGCAGCATAAAAGAGAATAGACCCAATACTAATGATGCTATTGAAGCCATCATAAAGGTATTTCTCAACAATCCATCTTGTAGGCCTTGTGCATTGTCCCATTTGAAGAGGTAACTGATGGACAAACCTGCTACAATCCAACCAATTGTACCCCAAATACGAATGAATGAAAATTCCTTTTCAGGGTTTTTCATTTGTCTAAACGATACAGAGTTCACTAATGACAATGTTGGCATATAAAGAATCATATAACCAAGTACATATGGAAAGAAGGTAGAGATAGAATCACTTTGATATAGTTGGTACATCAAAAAAGCGCCGACCAAGTGAAGAACTCCAAGGATTCTTTCAGCATTGAAATATCTATCGGCAATCATTCCGATAATAAATGGTGCAACGATTGCACCCCAGGACTGGGTAGAGAAAACATTTGAGATTTCTAATCCAGAAGCCTTTAAGTTGTTTCCTAAAAATGTTCCGAGCGTAACGAACCAAGCTCCCCAAATAAAGAATTCGAGGAACATCATGAGAGATAATTTAAATTTAATAGATGAAGACATTTTTATTTTTACAGGTTTATTAAAATCATGTAATTAAAGATAGATATAATATGCTAATATCAAAATTTCATATCGAAATTGTTTCAATACTAAAACCCTTTAGCATTAGAAGGAATCCACCTCTCTGTACGCTTTCACCAATGCTTCTTCTCCCTGTTTTCCGGATTTGGACATACCATGTTCCATTCCTACCACTCCTTTATATCCCTTCTCATACAACCACTTAAATAAGTTCTTGTAATTAATCTCTCCAGTTGTTGGTTCTTTCCGTCCAGGATTATCTCCTACTTGAATATATCCAATTTCACTCCAGCAAATATCCATCATCGGAATTAAATTTCCTTCATTTTTTTGTTGGTGGTATACATCATAAAGGATCTTACAAGAAGGACTGTTTACTGCCTTACATATTTCATAAGTTTGATCAGTAAATCTCAGAAACAAGTCTGGTGTATCGCTCAAGGGTTCCAACACCATTGTTATCCCATGAGGTTCAAAAATCTCTGCTCCCTTTCTTAATCCTTCGACTACATTTGCGGTTTGCACACCAATTGGAAGATTACGCACGTAATCTCCTGGCACTACGGTCACATGCTTCGCATTGCATCGTTTTGCAATTTCTACTGACTCACGGCATCCTTTTGTAAAAATATCTACAAACTCTTGTTTACCTGCTGCCAATGAGTTGGCACCGTTCCCGCCTTTTGGAACAACAAAGACGCCCATCGTCATCCCTAATTTTGCCAATAAATCACCTATTTTTTTCTGTTCATCTACCGATCTGCCTGGCATACCATTGTCTTCGATACCACGAAAACCTAAGTCATACATATATTGAATTTCATCTAGGAAATTCTTTCCAGCAGATGCACTGAACATCCCTTGATGTGGGCCATAATTTAATTTGAATGGTTGATTCGCAGCATTAGTATCCATAACGTTTGAGGATTGGTCTTTGGCAGATAGTCCATTCGAAAACAAGGAAGCTCCTACCAAAAGAGAACTATTTTTTAAAAAATCTGAACGTTTCATTTAGGAATAAGTTTAAAAATTTAAGTATTTAATCGGCTAGCAAATACTTCTGAAAACCTGAAGATTGAGCCTCTTTTACTTGGCCATCTTCTAGATACATTAAATAAATATCAATTATATTTTTTGAATTAGCAAATGAAATTGCATCCTTCGGTTTCATAGCCATAAAGATATTATCATAAGCATCAGCTTCCATTGCTGTATTCGCTACTACTGTTACCGATATAGTTTGTGACTTTAATGGATAACCAGTTTTTGGATCCATATGGTGTGAAAACCTGTAATCTTTTACTTTACGAAACTTCTCATAACTTCCTGAGGTAGTGACGGATTTATTGTTTAGATTCAAGATATAACCTTTTCCTTGTGAGTGCTCCTCTGGCCGTTGAACTAGAACCTTAAATGTACTTCCATCAGGTTTTATTCCATGCGCTCGAATCTCTCCTCCTACTTCAACGATAAAATCTTGTACCTTATTGGCTAACAAAAAATCATGAAGAACATCTACGGTATAACCCTGAGCAATCCCATTGAGATCAATCTCTACACCTTTCACTTTTTTCTTTAAGGTTTTTCCTCTAAGTTTTAATTTGTCCATTCCTACAGTTTTCAAAGCCTCTTTGACTTCTAAGGAATCTGGAATACCTTCGGTCTTTTTGGGTCCAAAGCCCCACAGAGACACCAATGGCATCACCGTAATATCAAAGAGACCATCTGATTCTTTGTGCATCTTAAAGGATTCCCTGATTACCTTCAACATATGCGGGTCCAAAACAAGCTTCGAAGTTTTGGGATCATTGAATTTCAAGATTTCTGAATCAGCTTTGTATAGCGACATGGATTGATCGATAACATTAAAAATGCTGTCGATGGAAGATTGTGAGATACTTTGTGTTGGGGCAAAATAGGTAATGGTATAGGTTGTTCCTTGTGCCCTTCCAAAAAGTTCGTGTTTCTGTAAAGTAGAAATTGGTTGCTGCGCAAAAGCCCAGCAACCAATTACCATCAATGTGATAAAATTACAGAATTTTATCACTGTTAGATATATTTCTCTACGTTGATTCCTGGCTCTGCCACAGGATAAAATCCTTCAGCATTTGGCATTACTTTCGGATTTGCATCCCAAGCAAATTTTTCAGGCATCAAATCGATATTTGAAGCTAATGCTCTATCCCAAGAGATCACTTCTCCTGTGTAAACAGCAATTCTACCGATAATACCTGTCAACGTACTGTAAGCACCGTATTCAGCATTATCGAATTTATATTCACCTTTAGCAATTGCTTCAAATAATTCTTTGTGTTCTTGTTGATAAGGGTTTGGATTTCCTTTTGAGTCATGTCGATAGATTTCTTTTCCATCAGGACCCCATAGAACTGCTTGATTTCCAGCAGAAAGGTACATCCTACCTTTAGTAGCTTGGAAGGTTTCATCTACTCTATTTGGAATACCTTCGAAGTGACGGCATTGGCTATAAACCACCGATCCATCATCATAAGTCAATTCAATAGCGAAGTTATCGTAGATTTCGCCATATTCTTTTCCAGTTCTGTGTGCACGGCTACCTGTTCCTTGGATTGATACCGGATATTTTCCTTTTACCCAGTTTGCGATATCAATATTGTGAACGTGTTGTTCTACAATATGGTCACCACATAACCAATTGAAGTAATACCAGTTACGCATTTGGTATTCCATTTCAGTTTGATTTGGTTTACGCGGTCTCACCCATACACCACCACTGTTCCAGTATACCTGTCCAGAAACAACATCCCCGATTGCACCATCATGAACTCTCTTGATTGCCTCGCGGTAGTTTGTTTGATAGCGGCGTTGTAATCCTACTACAACATTCAATTTTTTTCTTTTTGCTTCTTTGGCAGTTTCTAAAACGCGTCTGACACCAGGAATATCTGCAGCTACCGCTTTTTCCATAAACACGTGTTTTCCTTGTTTCACAGCTTCTTCGAAGTGTAATGGTCGGAATCCCGGAGGAGTTGTTAACAAAACCACATCGGCATCTTTAATAGCATTGATATAACCATCAAAACCGACATATTTTCGGCTATCAGGCACGTCTACTTTATCACCAAACTTTTCTTTTAGCGTATCATAAGTAGAATCCAGATTGTCTTTAAATGCATCAGCCATTGCTACTAACTTGATGTTTTGACCAGATGCAAAAGCATCAAATGTAGCTCCTGTACCACGACCACCACAACCAATTAAGGCAATTTTAATCACGTCAGAACCTGCAGCAAACACACTGCTCACAGAACTACTGGTTAAGGCAGCAGCACCCACTAAAGCTGAGGAAGATTTAATAAAATCCCTACGTTTTAAACTTTCCATGAATATAGATTTAAATTGAGTATTATTTTCGGTTTATATTATTAAAAATCCTTGATTGGCGCTTTGTCATAGTAAGCCATGATCTCGTCATGTGATGGTTGCTTCACAGGACGTACTAAGCGCATCCCTACAAATGGTGCTTCTGGGAACCACCAATTTGATTTTGGAATTTGAGGGTCCAATTGTTTCCAGAAAGGATCAGATGCTCCTCTTGATGCTGAACGTAAATCTGCTGGCTCACTCTCAAAAGATCCACCACGTACAACATGTGGATATAGTTTAGTAGGCACATTCACAGGATTATCAGCTACTTTCCCTTCAAATTGTTTATAGAACTCGGCATCATATTGATCATAAGTCCACTCAGCTACATTTCCATAGATATCAAATAAGCCCCAAGGGTTTGCTTTTTTGGTACCAACTTTTGTTGTTTTACCGGAGGAATTTTCTTTGTACACAGCATACTCACCTAATTGAGCAACATCATCACCAAAGAAATATTCTGTCTCCGACCCCGCCCTACTAGCGTATTCCCATTCAGCTTCTGTTGGGAGTCTATAAAATACTCCTGTTCTTACATATAACCATTTGCAATATTGGATGGCATTATAATGCGTCATTGCTAATGCCGGTTGCCCATCTTTACCAAATCCAAATGTCATATCTAAATATGGTTTTGTTGGTCTGGTTACTGCATCTACTTCTGCAGGAACTTTACCATCAGTTGATTTCGTGATTTCAAAGTCTTTATAAAGGAAGGGTTCAAATATATTCCATGTAACTTCATATGTTCCCATCCAGAATGGATCTACTTTTACCTTATGAACTGGTTTTTCATCAGCATTGGAAGATTTTGCACTCCCCATATTGAATTCTCCGCCCGGAATGGCTTCCATCGTAAATTCTAAACTCGTCCCTTCAATCTTTTGTGTATAACGCTCGTGCTTTTCTTGAGCATTAGACAACTGAATCCCTGCCAACAAGGCAAAGAATAAAACTCTTTTCATAAACTACTTAAGTATGTTAAAATCTAAAAATAATCCGTGTTTCGTTGAATTAATAGCAATAAAGATAAGCATTTCCCAAAATATTTCGATAACATTTAGGTTACAAAAAGTAAGTTGTTAATAGATGGTGCCACATGTATGTGGTCAAAAGTCCTATTGGAATACTCAAGCCAATAACACTGTTTCCAACTTTCGAATTTAACTTAAACTGATTTAATATAATACTGGTTGCCACTAAACTAGGCATTGCCATCTCAAACATTGATACCTGAGGAATTTCACCTTTTAATCCCAACCATATTGCTATTAAAGCTACAATACCCGGCGCGATTAATAATTTATAAAGTAGCGCATAAATTATATTTGGAACTTCGGTTTTTACAATAGCAAAATTCAATTGTAGTCCAATTGAGAACAACGCTATAGGCGAAACTGTGGATCCCAAAATTCTAAAGAATTCGTCTAAGCTGCTGAGATCGATAACCCTCGGGACCGATAATGCCAACAAACAACCTATCAATGGTGGGAATGTGAATACTCTTTTCAAGATAAAAAGAAAATCAACTTTTTTGTTTTTCTTAAGGCTTCCTTTCATTGCAACAATGACCCCGACTGTTGAGAGCAAAAAGAAAGTCATTTGGTCACTTACGATTCCAATAGGCAATGCCTCGACTCCAAAATATGCCGTTATTAAAGGGAAACCGACAAAAGAAGTGTTACTGAGTCCAGCAATTAACATCAGGGTGTGCGATGTTCGTTTAGAGATCTTAGTGACTTTTTCCAGGATATAAAAGAATAAAATTGATCCAGAAAGCACCAATATTGGCCCTAACATCGTGAACAACAAACTATTGTCCCACTGAAGTTTAGGAAGGAAATTGAAAGATATTGCAGGTAATCCGAAGTAAAGAACCCAAGCGTTCAATGCTTTGAAACCATCTTTGGCTACCCAATTGAATTTTCTACTGATTATTCCAGCGGACAGGCAAAAAATGATAAGGATAAAGTTTGACACAATAATTAAGTTTTAACGAATTGCAATACTCATTTGAAACAAATATGACATTGCCTACGTTTTATGCGTTAAAGTTATTACTATTTTTGACGACTTAATGTAAAATCCATAACTATTATTCTGTGATCAGGCTTTATTTTATTTTTCTAATACTTATTATACCATCTTTTGCAAAAAGTCAGATCTCTGAAATTAAAAAAGAATTGAAATCAAGTCCACTTATTTTTGAGTTAGAAACTGAAAATGGTGGCATATTAGCTCAAAAAGGCTTGAAATCCACTACCTATGAAGGTGCCTATTACAACGGTCTGAATTTTAAAATTGGCTGGAAACAGAGAGCAAAAAGAGATCAATACTATCAGATATACAATTATCCAATTTACGGTATTGGAATTTATTCCAGTACGTTCAACACTGATATTCTCGGAAGCCCATTTGCTGTTTATGGCTTTGTCCAAACACCGATTTCACCCAAAGAAGATAGTCGTTGGAGTTATGATTATAGGATCGGACTAGGCTTGTCAGCTAACTTTAAACCATATAATGAAAATGAAAATCCATTGAATTTGGTCATAGGGTCAAAAAACAATGTGTTCATCGACTTGGGAATTAGAGCTCAATATAAAATCAACCCACATTGGAAAGCAGGTGTTGGCTTGGCTTTCCACCATTTTTCAAATGGTGCCCTTCGCCTACCAAACAAAGGTGTAAACCTAGTTCCCTTGACTGTTTCTGTAAATTATCAATTGAATCCTGAACTCAAGATAAATAGGGATTCCGTTTTAAAACCATTTTCTAAGAAAATTCTCTATCATATAAATTATGGTGCTGGGTTCAAACAATTAAAGGACGATTCGGATGAAAGATTTTTCAAAACAACCTTGAGTGCTTATGCGAGCAGACATGTATCTTATAAATGGAGATTAGGCGGCGGTTTTGATCTGTTCTATTCCTCATCAGGAAATGATGCGGAAATCGCAGGAGACAAATCCGGAAAACTTAGTTCTAAACTTTCTGGTGGACCCTCCTTTTATGTAGCCCATATTTTGAATGAGCGCTTGGTATTGAATGGAAATGTCGGTTATTACTTGCACAACCAACGTTTCAATGGTGAGATAAAAAGAATTTTCCTTAGGGCAGGCGCTAGATATTATGTTTATAAAAACATAAATGCAGGCGTTTCCATTAAAGCACATATGGGTAAGGCAGATTTTATTGAATGGACAGTTGGAAACACATTTAACAGGGACAGTTCCAATTAAATTAAACTTTTGTGAGTTTATATTGTTGCTTTGAGAAAAGCACCTTATGCCGCAAACGTTTGCTGACAAAATCATTGATTTCAATCAACATCTGCATTATTCAGGCGAGCTGCCTGAAGGTTTCCATGTATTGAACCCATTTTTTGACAACCCTGAAACCATGCAGGTAATGCGTCAATTCTACCATAAATTTTATGATGATCATCTTGAGCGTAAATTTATAATTGGCATCAATCCCAGCAGACATGGCGCTGGAGTAACCGGGGTTCCTTTTACGGATACTAAAAGACTGGAAAGTGAATGTGGAATTCCAATGCTGAGCGCGAGGACTCATGAAATATCATCAGTGTATATATACGACATGATCAAGGAATACGGTGGTCCTGAACTTTTTTATAAAAACCACTATATCAACTCCCCTTTTCCCCTTGCCATTATTAGAGAATTGAAACCCGGCCAATTTGTAAATGCTAATTATTACGATGACCCCAAACTTTTTTTAATGGTGAAAGATTTCATGATTGAATCGTTAAAGAAACATATTGACCTGGGTCTTAGGACTGATGAAGTTTATATCCTGGGAAAGAAAAACGCCACCTTTATTGATAAATTAAATAAGGAAACAAGTTTGTTCAAAAACCTAGTAATATTAGAACATCCTCGATTTATCCAACAGTATAAATCAAAAGAAAAGCACTTCTACATTGACAAATATTTATTAGCATTGAATGAGGATGAAAAAGGAAATTTATAGCATTGGTCATTCCACTCATCCCATCGATGAATTCCTGGAGATATTAAAATCTTTCGCAATCACTTTGCTTGTTGATATTCGGAGACATCCTGGTTCACGAAAATATCCACAGTACAATCAGGATAATTTGCTGGATGTATTAAAAAACCATCAGATTGAATATCTACATTTAGGAGAATTGGGAGGTAGGAGAAGGCCAAATAAAGACAGTAGAAACACAGGTTGGAGGAATCTGTCATTCCGTGGTTATGCAGATTATATGGAATCTGAGGAATTTATTGATGGAATACAAAAGTTGGAAAATCTTGCGATCGAACAAAAAACTGCATTTATGTGTTCAGAAGCCGTATGGTGGAGTTGTCATCGATCTATGGTTGCCGATTATCTGAAACTTGAGGGTTGGACTGTATGGCATATTATGGGGGTTCAGAAATCTGTTGAACATCCCTATACATCAGTTGCCAAAATTATTGATGGCAAATTGAATTACGAGGATATAAACCTATTTAATTCGTAGAACATGGAAAAGAAATTCAAAATTGGAGATCAGGTAAGTTGGAATTCCGAAGCTGGGCGTGTTTCTGGCACGATCATTAATATTCACACTAAAGATTTTAATTACAAAGGATATACGCACCATGCAAGTCCTGAAGACCCTCAATACGAAATTAAAAGTAATAAAACAGATCATATAGCGGCCCATAAAGGAAAGGCATTGACCTTAGAAGAATAATGCTATTCCCTGTAACATTTGCCTTGATACACTTATCCATTTCGTTAAAGAATACCTACCTTTGACGAACTCAAATTTCCTTATTTCTAATCAAAAGATCAACCTTTAGTGAGCGTTGATAACTTGTCATTTCGAAATGAATAGAAAAAGAATCATTCAACAAAACTACTTTAAGCTTTTTGGCATTTCACTATTTGTCGGATTATTAAGCTCTCTACTAGCGACTATACTAAGATTTATTACAGAAAAGACTGAACATAAAGTCTTTGAGTTTATCTCTGGAACAAATCCTTATCTATTTATAATTTTTCCTACGATTGGAATTACCATGATATATTTCTTGAGGAAATATGCTTTTAAAGGGAGGAAAAACAAAGGAATTACGGAAATCTATAATACTTTGGACCGTAGAAAAGATCATTTGCCGCTTTTTAAAATCCCTTCTCACTTTTTAAATGGTTTTTTGACTGTTATTTTCGGTGGTTCTTCAGGTATTGAGGTTTCTACAGTCGTTGCTACCGCAACCATTGGAAATGAAGTTTACAAGAAAAATTTCTCTGCTAAACTTTACAAAAGGGAATTAATTTGTGCAGCATCTGCGGCAGGTGTGGCAATATTATTCTCAAGTCCATTAGCGGGGTTATTGTTTGGAATTGAAGTTATCAGTCGCAATTTCAAAAAAACGATTTTAATAAGTTGTTTGGCATCAACCCTTGTCGCCTCGTTGTTTATCTATTCATTTGGAGAAGGTCCTATCATATCAAATTATCTCATTGATTGGCAATGGAAATCAATACCCTTCTTTTTGATCATAAGTTGCTTGGCTGGTATTTTAGCAGTGGGCTTTACCTTATTGGTGATTTATACCAAGACTTTTTTTGGAAATATTAACAACAATTTTGTCCGTGTAAACTTAGGAGCGATCTCAGTTGGGTTATTAATCTTTTATTTCCCAGTATTATTTGGTGACAGTTATCATGGTTTAAATGAAGTACTGAATACAGAATCTATTTCTATTGGCTATTTATTATTACTGATTCTTTTAAAACCTCTAGCTTCTTCTCTCACTCTTGGCGCTGGTGGTGACGGTGGTGTGTTTGCACCAAGTATTATTGCAGGTGCTTTTTTAGGCTTGTCCATTGCAATTTTTTGCAAGTCAATCCTAGGGATGAATATTAGTCCTATAAATTATGCATTGATTGGTGCTGGTTCAGCACTTTCTGCTGCAATATATGCTCCATTTACTGCTATAATAATTATCTGCAACATTACTCCAAATGGTTATACATTATTTATTCCATTAATAGTTTGTTGCCTGTTATCTAAATTCTTTGCAAATAAATTACTCCCATATAATGTTTACACTTATGATATGTATAAGGAAAACCTTAAAAAATCTATCGCATAAATTAACGTAAAAATCATATAGACAAATTGATTCAGATAAATCTGTTTATTAACTTGTCTAAAATTTTAACAACCTAACCTTAATTCTATCGAAACCTATGAAAAGGAATTTTATATTACTACTTTCTCTATGCTTATCAATTGTTTCATTAAATGCCCAGGAGAAAATAAAAATCAGTCATTTACCTTATATCCAAGCTTTGACAGACTCTACTGTTTCCATTATTTGGACCAGCAATAAGGATGCTATTGGCTGGGTTGAACTGGCTCCTGATGATAAGACTCATTTTTATCAGCAGGAACGTCCTAAGATATTCTCAGGGAAATATGGTTTTAAAAACGTAGGAACTGTTCATCAGGTCGATTTAAAAGGTCTAAAACCAGGTACTAAGTATAGATATCGTGTCTATAACCAAGAAGTATTGAAACATGAGGGAACGAGTGTCCAATATGGTGAGTATGCTGCAACAAATGTTTATAGGGAAAAACCACTGACCTTTTCTACTCCTGGACCAAAATCCAACGTATCTTTTGCTGTGATCAATGATATTCACGGTAAAAATGATGTGATGACAAGCCTTATTAAGCAAGTAGATTTAGAAAACACAGATTTTATTGTTTTCAATGGTGATATGGTTGACAATCTGTTAAGTGAAGAACAGATGTACAACGGTTTCATGGATACTGCCATAAAACTCTTTGCAAGTGAAAAGCCCATGTACTATTCACGTGGCAACCACGAAACTCGAGGTCCATTTGCAACTTCCTATCCGAAATATTTCCCGACGAGCTCAGGAGAACTGTATTATATGTTTAATCAAGGGGATGCATGCTTTATTGTATTGGATTGTGGCGAGGATAAACCTGACAGCGATATCGAATACAGTGGAATCGTGGATATGGACGCTTATAGAACGGAACAAGCAAAATGGCTTGAGAAAGCTGTTAGCAGCCCTGCCTACAAAAACGCCAAGTATAAGATTATAATTTGCCATATTCCACCTGTACTGGGCTGGCATGGCATGGAAGATATCCGCAATAAATTTGTTCCAATATTAAACAAAGCTGGTGCTCAAATTATGCTGAGTGGCCATATGCACCGACATGAAATCCTGAAACCTGACCAGGATATTAATTTCCCTGTAATCATCAACTCGAATGTCAACCTCATCAAAGTAAACCTTGACCAAAACCAAGGAACCTTTAAAATCTATAACCAAGAAGGAAAAATGATAGAGGAAGTGGTGGTTGGGAAGAAAGCTATTAGACATTAGATGTGAGATGTGAGATGTGAGATGTGAGATGTGCTTTTCAAAAAGTCTTTCCGAAAATTCTCAATACTCATATCTCATATCTCACATCTAGGCAAAAAAAGAGCAAAACTCAGGTTTTGCTCTTTTTTTGCCTATTTGAACAACTTAAAAATCTTACTTCCGAAATTCTTATCTACCGTAATATAGGATGGGTAGTATATATTCTGTCCGGCTATGCGGATGGAAGGTTTAATTTTAAGTACCATAAACCCTTCTGACTTTTTATTCAGCAATTCATCAAAGAATTTATCGAATCCATTTTCTTTTGCTTTATTGAAGATATTAGCTTTGAATGTCATTGGCACGATTGTACTTTCACCTTGATTTAGGTTGACATTTTGATCTACTGTACCTTCAAATAATGGTGAATTTTGAATTTCAATTACATATTTGAATGAATTAAAAGCTGCTTTCTGCACTTCAGGATTAGTGATTTTCAAGTTAACTTTTCCTTCTAATGGTAATTCTTTGCTAAACAGCGCCATGGCTAAGCTTGCAATGGAAGACATATTATAGTTTCCATCTGAACCTTTGAAAGAATCCAGTGATTTGCCATTGAATTTTACTTGATCAACAGACTCTACATCATATTCACAATCTGCTAGTGCTTTGATCTGTGCTTTTTTGTTCACTTGGCATCCAGACAACATCATTACTGCACATACTGTTATTATTCCAATAATTTTTTTCATATTTTTTTATTTTCTACCAAAATTATAAGTCAAACCAAGGGTAAATACTGCATTTCCCGGTTTTAGATATTGGTTGTCCATCAATCCAATATTCCATCCATTTGTATACTGGATCTGAAATCCTTTATTCAATTCAAGTCTTGTAAAGAAAATAGGTTCGATATATAAATTCTCTTCCAATTGACTGGAAACGCCATTTAATTCAAATCTATCCATCTTGACACGACTCATGCGGATTGCAGTTCCATAGTTTAGAGTCCTTTTCTTACCAAAAAGATTAATCTTGTTTTTTCTTGTTGACGAAAAATTTGCTTGGACGAATATTTTATTGAAATCCAGGTCTCTGGTTTCGACAGGATCACTACCTGTTGTACTTGCTCTTTTATCGACATCTGTTGTTGCTCCTACGCCATAGCCAGCATAGAATTCCAACACACTACGTTTAGCTTTGCCAACGACAGTATAATAGCCTAATCCCCCTTCATAAAGGTATTGTTTGAAATCATTGTTGTCTGATTTATAATTTAGGTAGGATCCATTTCCTATGAGGGCAACATGGTCTGTAACTGCAACGCCAAGGTTACCACTTACATTTCCTTTGGTGTTGACGTGGGCAGCTATATAAGCCTCGCCTTTATTGTTGAACATGGGTGTTGCCGGAACATTTGGCAAATAAACTGAACTACAGCTGCTGAACCAAGCAACACTTGCCAGCATTCCTGTAAAAAATAATGAGAACCTTACTTTATTCATAAAACACATTAACCCTGCATCTCCACAAATTATTATGCCAAAGATGCAGAATTTAACAAAAAGTAAGATTTAATTTAGATAAGATTAGATAACTCCATGTTTTTCAAGTTCCTCTTGCATTTCTTTTTGTAAAGAAACAGCCTCTTCCCTAGCCTTTTCTGCAAAGTCTCTGCCTTTGGATGCATAAATGATTCCACGTGTACTATTTACCAATAACCCGCAATCTTTATTCATCCCATATTGACAGACATCCGACAGAGACCCTCCTTGTGCTCCAACTCCAGGAACCAATAGAAAATGGTCTGGTGCATGCTCACGGATTTTTGTAAATGCTTCGCCTCTAGTTGCCCCCACTACATACATGATGTTTTCTGAACTTCCCCAAGTATTTACCTTATCAATAACTTCTTCAAATAGCTGTTTTCCTTGCGCATTCTGAAAGTTTTGGAAGTCCAAGCTGCCTTGATTTGAAGTTAATGCCAACACTATTGCCCATTTACCTTCAAAATCCAAGAATGGAGTTACTGAATCTTCGCCCATATAAGGAGCAATGGTAATCGAGTCAAAATTTAAACCTGAAGATTCCGGATTAAAAAATGCTTGAGCATACATTTTGGAGGTATTGCCAATATCTCCTCTTTTTGCGTCAGCAATGCTGAAACAATCTTTCGGAAGAATTTCACAAGTTTTCCTTAAAGACTCCCAACCTTTAACACCATAACTTTCATAGAAAGCGATATTTGGCTTGTAGGCAACACAAAGATCTGATGTTGCTTCGATTATGGCTTTATTAAAGGAGAAAATAGGGTCTTCATCATCCAAAAGATGTTCAGGAATCTTAGTTATATCGGTATCTAAACCTACACATAAAAAGCTCTTTTTACTTTTTATGTTTTCGATTAGCTCTTGCTTAGTCATTATTTTTATTGATTGATTAGGGAGATTAAGAAATCTTCGAATTCTTTAGTGGAATAATCTGCCATCCCTTTATGGTCAAATGCTAATTGACCTTGTTTGTTCAACACAACAGTCGATGGGATAGAATTGCTCAACCAAGTTGATGGTATATCACTTTCTGGAAAGTAAATTGGCATATTCAATTTTTCTTTTGCCAAGAATTCCTTAGCACCCTCTAGGTTATGTTCAATTTCGACCAACATAAAGACCACTTTTTCATTGTCTTTATATTTATCGTATAATTTTTGGATGGATGGCATTTCTGCTCGACAAGGTCCACACCAAGTTGCCCAAAAATTTATAAACACTACTTTACCTTGGAGGTTATGCGTTTGAACGGTTTTGCCTGTTTCGTCAGACAAGGTCACTGTTTCGGTCATCACCATGGGTGATGCAGATTGTTCGCTGTTGGCAGCTGATGGTGTTGGCGTAGGTTGTTCAGGAACATCTGGTTTAAAGAGTCCAATTTTCATCAGTCCTCTTTGGATGGCGACTCTAGTTGTCGGCGTGATTACGAGGATTGCTAAAACGACTATTAAAACCCATGAAAGGATATTTTTTGTTGAATTCTTTTTTTCAGCCATGATTAGGAGTCAAATTTCTCTAGTTGTTTTAACAAAGTAGCAAAATCTTTCGGATAATCGGCTTCAAAAGCATATTCTTTGCCATCCAATGTGAATTTCACTGCCTTTGAATGTAATGCAAATCTTTTCATAATCGGCAGTTCCTCTTGATCTTTTGACAGTGTAAATCCTCGTTTTTTGATCTGTGAAAGGTAAACTGGTTTTCCCCTGTACATGGCATCACCTACAATTGCAGCATGCTGAGTTGCCAAATGAATACGTATTTGGTGCATTCTACCTGTAATAGGCTTACATTCCACCAGCGTATAATTCTTGAAATATTTTAAACTATTGAAAATGGTCTCCGCTGGTTTACCATTATACCTGTCGATAGTAACATTCTTGTTTCCTTGGTTCAAGATAGGTAGGTCCACAACAAGATTTTCAAATATATGAGTTCCCCCAATAATTGCATGATATGTTTTGTCTACCCTTCGTTTTTCAAATTCTATAGATATCAACCTGTATGTTTCGGGGTTTTTGGCGATCAAAAGTATTCCCGAGGTATCCTTGTCCAATCGATGACAGACTTGCGCATCGGGGAAATAATTTTTTGCCAAACGAAGGATATTGACCTCATCACCACCTCTGGCATCTAAAGATGCTACAAAAGGAGGTTTATTGATAACAATAAGGTTATCATCCTCATGGATGATCAATTCGTTGAATTTTGGAAATTTAAATAGATTTTTCTCTTGTTGAGCCATGTCGCAAAAATAAGAATAATTGCTAATTTTCTATAATTCAGTGCAGTTTAAGCAATAGGTTAAGATTCAGGTTGATACTCCTAATAAAATGCCTACTTTTGCAATAAAAGCAATCTAACATGTCAGTAAACAAAGTCATCAAGCGAATTACGACGTCTATTATTCGCGATATGAAAAACAGAGGTGAGAAAATAAGTATGCTAACCTCCTATGATTATTCTACAGCAAGGATTTTAGATGATGCTGGAGTCGATGTACTTCTGGTTGGGGATTCTGCTGCCAATGTCTTTGCGGGCTATGAAACCACCCTTCCTATTACACTTGACCATATGATTTATCATGCTTCGGCTGTTGCTAGAGGTGCTAAACGTGCTATGGTGATTGCAGATTTACCTTTTGGCGAGTACCAAGGAGCTACCGAAGATGCTTATAAAGCAGCGGTACGAATGATGAAAGAATCAGGTGTACATGCATTAAAATTAGAGGGCGGAACGGAGATTATCGATAATATTAAAAAAATCGTGCAATCAGGCATTCCTGTTTGTGGTCACTTAGGATTGACACCTCAGTCAATTTATAAGTTTGGCGATTTCGGTGTTCGTGCCAAGGAAGATGCAGAAGCGGCAAAATTAAAAGAAGACGCCCTAGCTTTGCAAGAGGCTGGTTGTTTTGCAATCGTCTTGGAAAAAATCCCTGCAACCTTAGCCGAAGAAGTTTCAAAGATGTTAGATATCCCAACGATTGGTATTGGTGCTGGAAATAAGACAGACGGACAAGTACTGGTCGTAAATGATATGTTGGGAATAACACAGGAATTCAAACCGAAATTCTTAAGACAATATCTAAACTTGAATGAGGAAATAAATAATGCTGTAAAGCAATATATTTCTGATGTAAAATCACAAGACTATCCTAACGAATCTGAGCAGTATTAATCATGAACAAAATCTTACTTATTGTAATACTTGTTGGAATATTGATCTATTTCTTATCCCGAAGGGTGATGATGAAAGGGAAATCTATGTCCATTCAAAAAAGCAATAAGCAAGGTTATTACTTGATAGAAAGCGGCGCCTCAATAATTCAAAAGACCATAAAAAACACGTTGTTTAGTGTTGGGATCGGTGTGGTATTATTTATCATTACTATTTTTTTAGCGCTGAAAGTTAAAATCATCCTCTTGATGCTACCAATCAGCCTTTATTTAATGAGTCAATTATTTTTGTTGAACAATCAATTAAAATACGCCAAAGATCAACATATTTGGTTCAATCCGAATACGAATGTGGTTATGATAGAATGGTTGAGCGGGAATACAGTTACTTTTAACATTCTAATTGATGTTCAACAGGTTAAAGCTGTGAAGTCGGTTCAGAAAAACAACCAGATATTATTTGGTTATTATGAGATCTCTGTCCATAATAACCAAATTTATGTACCTTTTATTTTAGAAGATAATCCGCTCAACACTCGTTTCTTTAAAACCCTTAAAGAAAACTATCCTGTTGACCCTAAGTCATCACTTTTTCCTATTATCTAAACATTCGGGATTTTGTATCCATTGTGATAGCCAGCAGCCAGTAATTTATTGGCTTCTGATTCTTTAAATCTCTGTTTTTCCTTTTCCCAATAGATCTTTTTACCTGTTCTATATGCGATATTACCCATTTGGGAAAATTTAGCAATATGGCTGCCTACTTCCAATGGAGCATTCAATAAATTTGGATTTTTAGTTCTTATTGCTTCGACAAAGTTTTCCATATGTAAATCCAGGCCATTGTCCACCTTTTTTTGATATGGTACAGCCTTCATTCTATCCATTTCAGGAATAACTTCCCAGCCATTTCTATCTAGAACCAAAGTACCATTATTACCGATAAAAGCTATTCCATGTTCACGATTGTAAGGTCCACCTGAGATACTTGTAGCATGCTCCCACTGAATATTAAAGTCGTCAAATTCATATACTGTTGTCAGGGTATCCGGGGTATCTCCGGCATCATCTGGATAGGCAAATTTACCACCTGCTGCCATAATAGATTTCGGATCAGACACTTTCATACCCAACAGGGCATAATCCAATAAATGGACTCCCCAATCAGTCATTAATCCTCCTGCATAATCCCAATACCATCTAAAATTGTAATGGAAGCGATTAGGGTTGAAAGGTCGAGTCTTTGCTGGTCCTAACCATGCTTTGTAATCCACACCTGCTGGAACTGGACCATCAGGTTCTTTTGGCACCCTCTTTTTCCATCCCAAATAGGCCCATGCCTTTACTAATCTTATTTTTCCCAATTGACCAGAATGGACAAAATCAATGGCATCCTTAAAATGTTTTTGAGATCTCTGCCATTGGCCTACTTGAACGATACTATTGTATTTATCCTTAGCCTCCAACATTGTATTACATTCAACTATTGAATTCCCAATTGGTTTTTCAACATAGACTGCTTTACCGGCTTTGCAGGCATCTACCAACATTAAACAATGCCAATGATCAGGAGTTCCTATTATCACGGCATCAACTTCTTTGTCAGCTAAGAGATCTTTATAATTTTTGTAAACTTTGGGATTTTGCCCCAATTCTTTTAAGTTTTTTAATCTATCCTGAATAACAGAATCGTCGATATCACTAATAGCAGTACAGCTAACATTAGATATTTTAAGGATAGAATTAAGGTCTGACCAGCCCATACCCTTGATCCCAATCGCACCGATTCTCAAAGTGGATTGCAGGTTAGTTTTTGCAAATAAAGATGAAAAATGTAAGGCCGGAAATAATAAAGCAGACTTATAAATAAACTCTCTTCTGGAAATAGTCATTCGTTTTAGGTTTATATAAATGTACGATGTTATTGCAAATTCAGCATAATTTTATAACAATTTATTGAAATTATGTAACAATTCTGAACCCAATACTATCGAATTTTGTATTAATATTAATCGAAAGAATTAAGATGAAAGAAAATCACACATATAAAGTTACTGGAATGACCTGCAATGGTTGCCGAACCAATGTTGAGAAGAAACTTAATGAGGTCCCCGGTGTTACCGCATCGGTCAATCTTGAAAAGGGGGAAGCCGAGATAGAATCAGACACACCTGTTTCAGCCACTGATCTTCAGGACAAACTGGATGAATTAGGTGGTCATTATCAAATTCATGATGATACATCATCAGAAATTAAATCTCATCACGAACACAAGGAAGAGCTTTCTGAAAGTGGACAATATATCTGTCCCATGTTCTGTGAAGGGAAGGATAAGATTTATGACGAGCCTGGTAGATGCCCCGTATGTAATATGCATTTGCGACCAATTGAAAAAGTAGATTTCAATGCTCCTTCTCACCAGGACCATAAACATCATAAACCGGTTCAAAATGAAAATAATGCTGGCAAGTATTATTGTCCTATGATGTGTGAAGGCGATAAGGTTTATGACCAGCCTGGTTCGTGCCCTGTCTGTGGGATGAATTTGGAAAAAATTCCAGATACTAATCTCAAGGTTGAATATACCTGTCCGATGCATCCTGAAATTGTACAAGATCATCCTGGAAATTGTCCAATTTGCGGAATGGAACTTGTCCCTAACCAAGTTACAGAAGAGGATGACCAACATTACAAGAGTCTGCTTAAAAAATTCTGGATCTCTGTAGCATGTACGGTACCTGTATTTATTTTGTCCATGGGCGATATGTTGCCTGGCCAACCAGTAAGCCAAGTTATCCCTTACAAAGTAAATGCGTGGATTCAATTGATCTTAACCCTTCCTGTTGTATTTTATACTTGTTGGATGTTTTTCCAAAGAGCATGGACATCTTTCAAAACATGGAATCTAAATATGTTTAGTTTGATTGGTTTAGGTGCAGCAGCAGCTTTTATATTTAGCTTACTTGCTTTCTTTTTCCCACAGATATTCCCTGCAGAACTCAAGGGCCATCATGGCGAGGTTCACCTCTATTTTGAATCGGTAGTTGTTATTTTAACGCTAGTTCTTTTAGGGCAAGTCATGGAAGCTAAAGCTCATTCAAAAACAAATTCAGCGATTAAGGAGCTTATTAAATTGAGCCCCGCTGAGGCTATTCTTGTTGAAAATGGAAAAGAAAGAAAAATATCTATTCATGATGTTAAGCTTGGTGATATTCTCAGAGTAAGAGCGGGTGACAAAGTACCGGTTGATGGAATAGTCACTGAGGGGGATACGTCGATAGATGAAGCAATGATTACGGGAGAACCTATTCCTGTTGAAAAATCAATCGATGATCATGTTATTGGGGGTACCATTAATGGAAATCACGAGATCTTGATAAAAGCTGAACGCATTGGTTCTGAAACCTTATTGGCACAGATTATTCAGTTGGTCAATAATGCCAGCCGTAGCCAACCCCCAATTCAAAAATTAACTGACCGTGTTTCAAAGATATTCGTTCCTGCGGTAATTGCCATTGCTGTTTTAACTTTTATTCTTTGGAATATTTCATCAGTTCCCAGCAGTACAGCTTTGGCTTTTTCCAATATGCTTGCCGTATTAATCGTGGCTTGTCCTTGTGCATTGGGATTGGCAACACCTATGTCTGTTATGGTTGGGATTGGCAAGGGAGCTAAAAACGGTATACTAATCAAAAACTCGGAGGCTCTCGAAAAACTTGAGAAAGCCAACGTTCTCGTCGTTGATAAAACCGGAACGATCACTGAAGGGAAACCTTCTGTTTCAGAAGTAGTTTCTGCAAATGATAAATTCGCTGAAAAAGACATCTTACAGATTGCGGCCTCTGTGAATAAAAACAGTACTCATCCACTTGCCCAAGCTATGACAGATAAAGCTAAGGATGATAATGTTCATCTATTAGATGTTGTCCAATTTGAGAATATTTCAGGAAAGGGTGTTAAAGGTAAGATTCACCATATGACAGCAATCTTAGGAACACCACGATTGATGGAAGAACAAAAGGTTGAAATCAGTCCAGAAATGAGAAAGAAAATCGAAGAACTACAAAAGAAAGGTAATTCTGTTTCTGTTCTTGCAATCGATGGCAGTATCGCAGGACTTGTGGCTGCATTTGATGCGCTCAAGAAAAGTAGCGTTGAGGTTATAAAAAGATTTATGGATGAAGGAGTGGAAGTTTACATGTTCACGGGAGACAACCAAAACACAGCAGATATCGTAGCAAAAGAAGCTGGTATCAAACATGCTAAAGGTAGCTTGCTTCCTGAGGACAAGCTTAAAGGTATCAAAGATCTTCAAGAATCTGGCAAAAAAGTGATCATGGTCGGAGATGGTATCAATGATGCTCCTGCCTTAACCCAAGCTGATGTTGGTATTGCAATGGGTACAGGTACAGACGTTGCAATCCAAAGTGCTGAAATTACTTTAATTAAGGGAGATCTTGTCGGAGTACATAAAGCATTTAAATTAAGTAAAGCAATGCTCAGGAACATCAAACAAAACCTTTTGTTTGCCTTTCTATACAATGTCATAGGAATCCCAATTGCTGCAGGGTTATTATATCCATCATTTGGCATCCTGATGTCACCTATGATTGCAGCAGCAGCTATGAGCTTGAGCTCGGTTTCAGTTATTTTGAATTCGTTGAGATTGAATACTGTAAAGTTGGATTAATATTAGTGGTTGGTGGAGACACCAACCACGGTGGTAATATTTTTTATGGTTGGTGGGGACACCAACCATGGCTGTAACCACGGTGTTTATTGAATGTTCTGGCCGGTTGTTTCATTGGCCAGTCTAATTTTATTGCCCAACAGTAAATGTGACCCTATGCCTAATAAAGCAAAGGTCACTCCTACTATACACACCCCAGTCCATCCTGCAATTCCCCAAGCTTGAGCTGCAATCCAGGAACCAAAGGAGCCTCCTATAAAATATGAAACCATGTAAACAGTATTCAGGCGACTCGTGGCTGTAGTTTTTATTGCAAAGTAATCCGACTGGTTCATAATATGAGAAGATTGTAATCCCAGATCAATTAGGATAATACCAATCACTAAACCAATATAGGTGTTGCCCATAAAATATATAAAACCCCAACTTAAAAGAAGTATTATAAGTGAAACCGTTATGATCTTGTAACGGCTCCATATTTTATTTAATTTACCGACTAGGACAGCTCCTAGCGCCCCAGCAGCACCAATTAAACCAAATGTACCAGCGACGGAAGGTCCAACTTCAAACGGAGGTTGCTCTAGATGGAACGCAAGCGTTGTAAATACGGCACACATGGATGCAAAGCTTACAGCACCTCTAAAGGATGCCAGCTGTAGTATAGGTTCTGTTGTTGCTAAATGCCAAACAGATTTCATCAAGGAAGCATAATTACCTTGAAAATTCGGTTTCATCTCAGGCAACATCTTATAAATAAATATCCAAGATACTACCATCATCATAGCTGCTCCCCAATAAATGCTCCGCCAACCCCAAATATCGCCAACAATTCCACCAATGAACCTTGACAGTAATATCCCAAGCAACAATCCCGACATCACCATTCCAATATTTTGGGATCTATTTTCAGAATTAGACAAATCTGCCACCATAGGCACAAATAATTGGGGGATAACAGAGGTACATCCTATTAAGAAACTGGCCATGGACATCATCCAAAGTTCCTTAGAAATAGCCATCCAGATAAGTGCCAGAAATACGATTACTAAATCTACAAGAATTAATTTCTTACGAAACAGTTTATCTCCAAGTGGTATTATCATCAACAAACCAAAGGCATAGCCCAATTGTGTAAGAACCGTTATTTTACTGACTTCAGCTTCTGTTACTTTGAATTCAGCAGCAATCTCTGCTAATAATGGCTGATTGTAATAGTTGTTTGCAACGACTACCCCAGATACAATGGTCATTAACCATAAGAGTGCAGATGTAAGTTTGGGGCGCCCGAAGTTTTCCATAAAGTTTTTCTGATTGTAAATCTAAAGAATGTGTAAGAAATGAACAATAATAACCTTTATTGGTTTTGTAATAAAACCTTTCTATGGAAAATTTAAGGACAGCAATGGAGGAACTGATCCAAGCAAAAATGCCGGACCAAGATTGGGAATATTTTCAATCCAAACTAATTTTCAAAGAATTTCCGAAAAAACATAGATTGATTGAAGCAGGCCAAACGGAACGATATTTATCATTTATAATAAAGGGAATTATCCGTTTTTATATTCCCGGGCCCGAACATGACACTACCGTTTATATGGCCTTTGACAATTGGTTCACCAGTGTTTATGATTCTTTCGTAACACAAGGGCCCTCCTATTATTCTGCTGAAACTTTACAAGAAACTAGCATGCTAAGGATTTCATATTCAGATTTACAAGATGTGTATAAAAATTCTTCAGTAGGAAATTTAATTGGAAGAAGAGCATCTGAAGTATTATTTGTGTTAAAAACACAACGTGAGATATCTCTTTTGAAATTAAATGCTGAAGAGAGATTCCTACAATTATTAAAAGAACAACCTCATCTTATTCAAAATATACCGCAAAAATATCTCGCTTCCTATATTGGTATCACCCCCCAAGCTTTAAGTAGAATACGAAAAAGAATCAATGCATGACATATTAAAATATTATGTCAGCATAATTGTTGAAATGTCAGTCATTATTCTGTAATCGGACTGCCAGTATGGCTAAGACTTTTAATAAAAATACCCTCAGTTGGCTGTACACAAACTTCAAATTGTTGTTTTATTGTCATCAATATTGCTTTACACTTAATTGACAATCCTATAACTTACAAACCATCAGCTGTTTACACATTTATTCCATAAAAAACATAAATAAACTCATTTATTGACAATATACTTTGGCACAGGTATTGACTTATTGACCATATATGACAATAAAGTCAAACAAATTATTTAAAATCATGAAGAAATTATTACTTACATTATCTGCAGTAGCAGTTTTAGGATTAGCAGCAAACGCACAAACTGAAAAAGGCAAGTTTATGGTTGGCGGTCAAGTTGGATTCCACGGCAGTTCAGTTAAAGATACAGATAACAAAAACAATTCTTTAATTATTAATCCTAATGTTGGTTATTTTGTGGCTGATAATATTGCTATCGGTACCGGTATTGGTTACGAATGGTCAAAATTTGAACAGGCAAATTATCCTGAAAGAACAGAGTCAGCATTTGTTCTAACTCCATTTGGAAGAATGTATAGCAAAAATGATGGACCTGTTAAATTCTTTGGACAGTTATCAGTTCCAATGGCATGGGGAACTCAAAAAACAGATGATACTAAAACAGCTACAACGGCCAATTACGGAGTTGAACTTGCTCCTGGTATTGCTTACTTCCCAACTTCAAATATCGGAGTAGAATTTAAAGTAAGAGGATTATTCTACAATAATTCTTCAGTAACAGAAGAATCAACTGATACAAAAGTTACAACTGATATGTACGGATTAAATGTTAACTCATTAGCGCCAACAGTTGGTGTAACATTCCACTTTTAATAAATAGGTAGTTCAATAATAAGAAAGCCTCGTTTTTGAAAACGAGGCTTTCTTATTTTCCTATCTATTCTTCTGCAGGGAATTGTCTTCTTTGATAGAAATAATAAATAATAATCTCCATCAAAATAATTCCTACTGCTAGGACAATTAATGTTGTATAAAATCTATTATCAAAAGCAGAGATATCATATTCAAACCATAAGGCGCCTAACATAGTTATTATGCTAATTAAATAAAATATCCATTGGAGTTTTATCTTTATCCCAAAAAATTTAAAGCTAGGAACTAATCCTGCTGATTTCAAATCTTGATCTTGATTTTTCCATCGCCTTAGGTTCATATTATATCTAATTAACAATTCCATATAAAGTAAGAATTGTAAAATGATAACAATCATTAATGATTTTGGCATTTTAGGTAAAGTAAAATGCAGAAATAACCATAAAATGGAGGCTCCTACCAATAAGCGCAAAGCATTCTGAATCCATAGTTTCATAAATTTCAAGATTAAATTAAAGTATTGGTTATAATTAAGTTAAATTTAATTTTAGTTAAAAATAAACTAAATTATTTAAATTAAATAACTATAATATATTTTATTTTAATCTAATAGAAATATTATTCATCCATCCATATTGGTAAAGCAAACTGTTTTAACAGATTTGCTAATTTTATTTCTGTAATCTCCGACTTCTTCACCCATCTCACTTCATTCAACTCAGCTAAAGGTTGAAGATTTTCTAATTTTTCAGAATATTGGCACTTAAACACATATCCTTTAACCGTTTTACCTACCTCATTTACCGCTTGTGCTTCATGTACTCCGATCAATTGGCAATCTGCTGCAGTGAAATGTATATTTAATTCTTCATTCAATTCCCTGATTAAACTCTCCATCGGAATTTCATCGACTTCAATCTTCCCTCCTGGCAATTGATAATACAATGACCCCTTTTTCTGAACAGTTAAAAGCTCATTCCGGTCATTAATTATAATACCTACTGCTATAGTTATGTAGTTATTTAGCTTCATTTGACGAATAATAGAAATATTTTGCAAAAATCGGAAATAATGGAATGATTTTTAATATCATTATGGTGATATTGATTAAAAACACCAAACTAACGAATGAAACAATACTTTTTCTGGTCCTTACTTATCGCTTTTTTAACTATCGCATCTTGTAAGAACTCGTCAAAAAACATTAGTGCAGCTGAAAAAAGAAAGCAAGATTCCATAGAGAGAGTAAAGAAAGCTCAAGAAGAGGCTGAGAAAGCTGAACGGGAACGTCCAAGGACTGCAGCAGATATAAAACTTGAAAAAGACCTTGCCTACGACCAACATACCTTAGAGGAAACATATCCCTATAAGGATACTACCCGTCAATTCCAGATTGAGAAAATAAAGGAAAAGCTGGCATTTATTGAGAATTTTCAAAGAGCCCCACATAATTATGGAGTTCTTCAAAACTATAAAAATCGCAATGGCGAAGCAGCAGTTGTAGAGCATTTTGTTAGAAATGCCTATAAACGTGTATCAGATACATTGGGAACTGAAAAATATCAATCTGCACCCTTATATCAAGAAGAGAACAGCGCAAAGCCATCTATTTATGGTCGTGATGGATCTCTTGTAAGTTTGGAAAGCTCTGATACTGTGAAGATGGTAAAAGTGAACGGGATTTCATTTGAAGGAACATGGTTTGTACCTAAAAGATATGTGAAAGCAATCGGTGATTCTTTAAAAATCACTCATGTTAACTTCGTGGATGTTACAAACCAAAATATAATGACCGTAGAAAGAACTGGTGAAAATGAGTGGAAAATTCGCAGTATGAACCCTGCTACTTCGGGTCTACATAAGCCACCACATCAGATGGAAACGCCTGTTGGTATTTTTATGGTTCAAGAGCAGAAATCGAAGATGTTTTATTTTGGCGATGGCACCAAAACGATTGAGGGATTTGCGCCATATGCGTCTAGATTCACCAATGGGGGCTATATTCATGGTGTTCCGGTTAATAATCCAAAAGGGAAGATCGTTGAGTATTCTTGGTCTTTGGGTACGACCCCAAGGTCACATATGTGTGTCAGAAATGCGTCATCTCATGCTAAATTTGTTTATGATACGTCAAAACCCTTCAAATCCCTGGTCGTAGTTATTGATTAAACGTTATTTAACACTTTGATTGTCATATTTTTCCTAGCTTTGTATTTGTAAACGTAGACTAGGAAAAGTGCTTATGAATAAACTATTGCTTATTTCATTATGGGCCATTGCGACCTCCACCATGACTGGAGACCTAAACAACACTCAGCAAGTTAAAGCCCCAATCGAAATCAAACAAACAGAACAAGAATTAGTAAAAGATCCGGTTAAAGAGTTGTATGACGAAATGAAGTTACAAGGGACCATCAAATGGGAAGCCTTCGAGCAAGCTATGCAAGGTTACAACCAATTGAGTCCAAAAAACAGGAACATCATGACGATCATCGACTTTACGCTGCCTTCTACTGACAAGAGAATGTATGTTTTGGATATGAAAGCTAAAAAGCTTTTGTACCATTCCGTAGTATCTCATGGAAGAAATAGTGGTGAAAATTATGCCACCTCATTCTCTAATAGGAATGGATCCTTTCAAAGTTCTTTAGGATTCTATTATGCCTCAGAAACTTACTTTGGCGGAAATGGTTATTCCCTCAGACTTGATGGATTAGAAAAAGGAATCAATGATCAAGCAAGACCAAGAGCTATTGTTGTTCATGGTGCAGATTATTGCAGTACAGACATCATCAAATCAACTGGTAGACTTGGAAGAAGCTACGGCTGCCCTGCCCTACCACGTGAATTGGCAAAACCAATCATCAATACTATCAAAGGTGGGAGCCTGATGTTTATCTACGCAGGTAACAAAGAATACCTTGCAAATACCAAATTCGTTAAGAAATCTCCTTTGATGCCTTCAACTACTCTTATCGCAACGCAAGAAGCTGAAGAAAGTATTAAAGGAAAGACGGTGTTGAACTAAGATTTAGATGTGGGATATGAGATGTGGGATATGAGATATTAAATTTGATATTTTGAAATTAGGGAGGTAAATTAAATTTAATTCCATTCTGATTTAAAAAATCCAAGTTAAAAAATAAAAGAGCCATGAAATTAATCTTTCACGGCTCTTTTTATTTTTAGGACTTGAAATTGTGGGTCTATCTCATTTCTCAAATCTCACATCTCATATCTCATATCTAACTACTAAAATACGCTCTCACATTTTTACCTTCCATCCAGTTCATAAATGCTCGGTTTACGACTTTATTGCCTCCTGGTGTTGGGTAGTTACCTGAGAAGTACCAATCTCCTTTGTGGTTAGGACAGGCAACGTGCAGGTTGTCCAATGTTTGGAATACTACTTCTAGCTCGGCCTTTAGGTTATGAGGTTTTACAATTCTTGATATTTCTTCAGAAATCTGTTCATCAGTGAATGGCTCATATATAGCTTTGACGTAGTTTTCCACGTGGTCTTTAGGCATTGTTACTGATGCAAGACATTTTTGATAAACTTCATCGATTATATGTGCTAATCCATTCTTGCGCAATAGAGATATTGCTGCTTCAAATGCGACGAATTCACCCATTCTCGACATATCGATACCATAACAGTCAGGGTAACGAATTTGTGGAGCAGAAGAAACAATAACAATTTTTTTAGGATTCAAACGATCTAGGATTGTAAGTATACTTTGCTTAAGGGTAGTACCTCTTACGATTGAATCATCGATAGCCACTATTGTATCTTCGTGATCATTTACAATACCATAAGTGGTATCATACACGTGTTGAACCATGTCTTGACGGTCAGCATCCTGAGTGATGAAAGTACGCAGTTTTGCATCTTTCACATTCAGTTTTTCAAATCTAGGCTTAAGGTCTAGCACTTCGTTCAATTCCTCATCAGAAATCTTATCAAGGCGATTTAACAATGTTTCCTTCTGACAATCTCTTACATACTGATTTATGCCTTCCATCATACCATAATAGGAAACCTCTGCTGTATTAGGGATAAATGAAAAGACTGTATTCTTGATATCATTATTGATGCTCTTAAGTACTTGAGGAATCAACAATTTACCTAATGATTTACGTTCTTGATAAATATCAGCATCAGAACCTCTTGAGAAATAGATACGCTCGAAAGAACATGACATTTGCTCAACAGGTTGTCTGAACATTTCTTCAGAAACTGTTCCGTCTTTTTTCGCGATTAAGGCATGTCCTGGTTTTATTTCTTTTACAGAATTCAACGGAACATTAAATGCTGTTTGGATAACAGGTCTTTCAGATGCTACGACCAATACTTCGTCGTCTTGGTAGTAGAATGCTGGCCGGATACCAGCTGGATCTCTCATAACGAATGCATCGCCATGTCCGAAAATACCAGCAATCGTATAACCGCCATCCCAAGTTTTCGCTGAGCGAGTTAATATTTTAGAAACATCGATATTCTTAGCGATTTGAGCAGAGATTTCGATATTTGAATATCCTTCTTGTTTGAATTGATCAAATAATTTTTGGTTTTCTTCATCTAGGAAGTGTCCAATTTTCTCAAGTACAGTAACCGTATCAGCTTGTTCTTTTGGATGCTGTCCTAAATCATAGAGCTGTTGCAACAGTTCATCGACATTGGTCATGTTGAAGTTTCCTGCAACAACTAGATTTCTGGACATCCAGTTATTTTGTCTTAAGAAAGGATGACAGCTTTCAATGCTGTTTTTACCATGAGTACCATAACGCAAATGACCTAACAGGACTTCACCTGTAAAACTTACGTTATCTTTCAACCACTGTGTATCTTTAGATTCTTCAGGATAAGCCTTGTTAACGGCGGCGAATTTCTTTTGAACATATTCAAAGATTTCTGCAACAGCAGTTGACCCCATTGCTCTATATCTAGAAATATAGCGGTTTCCAGGTTTTACATCAAACTTGATAGTAGCAATACCGGCTCCATCTTGGCCTCTATTGTGTTGCTTTTCCATAAGCAAGTACAACTTGTTGATTCCGTAATAGGGCGTACCGTATTTTTCTTGATAATAAGATAGGGGTTTTAAAAGTCGGATAAGTGCTATTCCGCACTCGTGTTTTATAGAATCACTCATAGCTTGAATTGATGGCACAAAGGTACGGAATTTTGAAAAAATATCAGATACATATAAATGTAAAAAAATTACCGTATCCGAAGACTAATTAAAAGTCTTCAAACCGCGATTTTGAGCGCCCAGCATTTGTTATTTCCATGAACCGCTCCCTCCTTGAGCTGAATTCTTCCTTCTCAATTCTTCTCCATGTCATATAGCTGTTTACCTCTATTCCATTAGACAGAATTGGAGTTACAGATTTCAGATAAAGAATATCGCCTTCAAAATCAATTTTTCGTTCCTGAAATTGACCTTCCCAATTCGGGAAAGAAGAGGTAGTAATTGAATACTGGACAATTGCATTGGTATTATCGATTTTATATGAACCTGCTAATGCAATAAAGCCTCTAATTTGGGATTGTATTTCTTGATCATTAGCCAGGTATCTGTCTTCAGAGCTGAAATTTTCTCTTTCGGAGTCTGCAATCTGAACGGACATATATCCATCAGCACCATATATTAATAAACCTTTTGGGGATTGTCCCATTGGAAATTTTGAGTCTGTACCATTAATTGGTACTTCTATATAGGATAGTAGTTGCCATGTTCCTACTAATTCATTTTTCAATGTTGTCATTTAGGGTACTTGTTTGCTTGTATAACGGCGTTTTTGACTTTATAGTTTGTAACAATGCTTATATAGATATTTCCATGACAATGGAAACATCAGTATCTTCGTAAAACAAGTATTAGACCAACATTTAACATAAAAAACACTTAATGGATAATGTTCTGAATATGAATGGGAATTGTTATTGCGGCAATGATATGCCCTATCAAAAGTGCTGTATGATTATACATGATAATTACAAAAATGCTGATAGTGCCGAACAATTGATGCGAGCCAGATATTCTGCGTTTGTATTACATATGGTAGATTTTTTATATGAAACTTTTCATCCTACCAGCCGTAGATTTCAGAAAAAAGCTGAAATAGAACAATGGAGTAAAGAGAACCAATGGATAGGATTAGATGTGATCAAGGCGACAGAAAATACGGTTGAATTTAGGGCCTTTTATCTAGATTCAGCAGGCAATGATTTTAATCATCATGAGAAGTCAAGATTTCAGAAATTACATGGAACATGGTATTATCTTGACGGCAAAGTATTGGCTTAATTAAAATTTTTAATGATTACAACACATACTTTTTATTGAATTTTAGTAAATTAGTACATACTAAATATTTAAACTATGGGAAAGTTTGTAATTTCGACTAGGAAGAATGGAGAGTTCCAGTTCAACCTAAAAGCTGCCAATGGACAGGTCATCCTAAGCAGCGAAGGTTATACCACGAAGGCGGCATGCGAGAATGGGATTGCCTCTGTAAAGAAGAATTCACAGGATTCTGCCAAATTCGACAAAATAACGGCTAAAAACGGGAAATTTTATTTCAATCTTAAAGCTGGGAATGGCCAAATAATAGGAACTAGTGAGATGTATGAAAGTGAAGCTGGCAGAAGTAACGGCATAAAATCTGTTCAAGAAAATGCACCCGACGCAAATGTTGATGATACATCAGTTTAACTGTCGACATAAAATAAAAAAAGCCGCTAAAAGCGGCTTTTTTTATTTCTACTACCAGATTACTATTCTCTTTTCTTTTGGAAGATAAAGCTTATCACCTTCTTTTGTTTCAAAAGCTTTATGGAAAGCATCCAGGTTGATAATCGGTCCTGTAGCACGGTATTGTGCTGGTGAGTGTGGATCTGTTTTCACTTGATTCACTACAAACTCATCAGTTGTCTTTGTACGCCAAATAGTTGCCCAAGAAAGGAAAAAGCGTTGATCTTGAGTATATCCGTCGATTAATCCAGGATTTCCTTTGTCTTTAAGGTACATTTGCAGCGCATCGAATGCTACTGAGGAGCCACCAAGGTCTCCAATGTTTTCACCTAAAGTAAATCTTCCGTTTACAAATACCCCTGGAACTGGTTCATAAGCTTCAAACTGAGCAACCAAAGCATCAGCTGCAGCTTCAAACTTCTCTCTGTCTTCATCTGTCCACCAGTTGTTCAAGTTCCCATTACCATCGTATTGAGATCCTGAATCATCAAATCCATGTGATAATTCATGACCAATAACAGCACCAATACCACCGAAGTTTACAGCCGCATCAGCTTTGTAATCGTAAAATGGAGGTTGTAAGATTGCTGCTGGGAAAACAATTTCATTGAATAATGGGCTATAATAAGCATTTACAGTTTGTGGAGTCATTCCCCACTCTGATTTATCCACTGGTTTACCCTGTTTTGCAAGGTTCTCTTCAAAACTCCAACGCTGAAGGTTCTTCACATTTTCAATCAATGAAGACCCAACCTGTAGATTCGAGTAATCTTTCCACTTATCAGGGTATCCAATTTTCACGTTGAATTTTGACAATTTCTCCAAAGCTTTTTCTTTTGTTGCTGGAGACATCCAAGCTAAATCCTTAATATGTTGATCAAAGGATTTAACTAAATATTGAACTAATTCCTCACAGGCCGCTTTTGCTTCTGCAGGAAAATATTCCTTAACGTAAATTTTACCTAATAACTCACCCGCACTGCCATTCACGAATTCCAAACCTCTTTTATCCAAGGCACGTTGTTCCTTTTGACCTCTTAGTTTCTTTCCATAAAAATCAAACGCTAATTCGTCCAATTCTTTTGTTAAATAACTAGTAGCGTCGTCCATTACATGGAACTTCAAATATTCTTTGATTACAGGCAAGTTTTCTTCATTTACGATCTTGTCTAGGTTCTCATAATATTTCAATTCTCCAATAATAACCGTGTCTGCTTTAAAACCTAAAGTCTGAATGTATTTTGCAACATCCATGTTCTTAACCATTTTATTAAGGTCTTTTACCGCAACTGGGTTATAACGCTTTTGAGCATCACGTTGCTCCTCTACTGTTTTTAAGTTTGAAGCTATTAATTTTTCAAACTCAATAACTTTGGGGCCTTTCAGGTCACGCGTTTTTGGATCTACTTTACCATATAATGAATTTATATAGTTATTGTAGTTACCTAAGGTTTCTGTGTTTTTAGCATCTTCTTTCTGATAGTAAGTTCTGCCTAAACCCAATCCTCCGCCACCCAAATAAACGGCGTTCATATTACTGTTTTTCATGTGCGCATAAACATAAGCACCAAAAAACGGGTTACCACCTACAGCACCGTACTTTAGAAAGTAATCATAAAGTCCTTGTAGGTTTTTTACTTGATCGATATCCTTAAGTTGTTGTTGGATCGGAGTTATACCTAATTGATTACGAGTGTCAAAATCTACATATGATTTATATAAATCTGCAATTTTTTGACCATCAGTACCTTTTTCAAATTTGGTATTAAGTGATTCTTTAAGGATTTTAAGAGATGCTTCGTCGGTATTTTCTCTTAATTGATCAAATGATCCCCAACGAGCTTTGTCTGATGGAATCTCAACAGTTTTCATCCAATTTCCATTTACATAATTGTAAAAGTCATCTTGTGGACGAACTGTCTTGTCCATGTAAGATACATTGATTGCTTGATGCTCTTGACCTATAACATAGGCAGAGCTAGCAAGTAATGCAGCCATTAATACATATTGTTTCATAATTAACCTTTTTTGTTTAGAACTATGGTAAGTTCATATGCAAACATAATGAATCTTCAAAAAAACATGAAGTAACTATTCTTATATAATTGAAGGAATTTGAAATAAATTAGTAGGATTTATTAATTTGCCTACATGATTATCCAGATAGAAGACAAGGATTACAAATTGATTGGCACGAACGATTATACTATTCAAATAGATTTAAACAATCCAGAACTACCAGTTATCTATGCTCATACTTCACTTTCTATCGACGAGCTTTCAGCTTATGTTAAGCAATTTTCGAAAAGGAAGCCTATAAAATCAAAATCTGAATTAGAAAATCTGGAATTTTTCACAGTAGATCTTTTTGACCTAAGGTATCCAGTTAAGACATTGATTCAGGGAAATTCAGCTCCATATTTGAAAAATAATATGATTTATTATTCTAAATCATATTTCAACATAAAAAATCGAATCAAGCTAGAAGAAAAAATTAGGGAAACTATTTTTGAGCAAACGATATATGATTTAATTGCCAAGTGGGAAGAGAGATTTCATGTTCTTGTAAATGATATAAGTTTTAAGAATTTAAAATCGAGTTATTTTTTAGTTTCGAATTCTAAGTTGACCATAAATAAAAAAAATATATCATTGAGCTTGAAAATCAATGACTATTTAATGTCGAAGGCATTATTGGAATTCTCAGGTAATCAGAAGGGGCACCTTGAACAAGTAGAAAGAGAATTTTCAGATAGAAAACAATTGGAAAAAATATTATTGCATGGAAATTAAAGACTATAATTTTGAAATAGATTTAGAGTCTCAGGAATTGAATGTTATTGAAACTCATCCTACCAAACTCCTGGATTCAATTCCCCAACCCGAATTGGATAAACTGAATTGGTTTATTTTTGATGTATTGGGAGATAAGGATGGCAGTCCAGAGATTGGAAATATCGAAATTTCAAATTTCAAGATAAATCCTGATCACCTTAGTGGATCTTTCCGATTAAAATTTCAAATTGACAGAAAATTCTGTTGTTCGGATATGGAGAGTTGTAGCAACGATTATATAGACTTCCAATTTATAATGAATGGAAGTAAACTATTTGCAACTGGAAAATATTTTGATTGGACTCTTAACAATTAAACGATCTATCTATAAACTTCTATATAATAAGTTATTATTGAAATAATAAACAACATGATCAGCAAGATCAAAGAATTCGCTTTTAATGCTTCCCAATCTTTAGAAATGGTGTTCCTTGTCAAGATAACCAATTTAAATACCACACTCAAAGCCGCGATAAAATAAAAAATATTGAAATTATTAATTAAAATATCCATCTCAGAAAATATAAAATGTTAACAATTGATTCTCAACCAAATATAACATTTTATGAAGGTATTTTTATTTAATAATTAATATAATTTATTTATCATTTTCTAAATAAGCAATTTCATACATCAACTCCAAAGCGGTTTTATAGATTTTAACCGAAGACAGCATTAAGCTCTTTAGCTAATCTCAAACCAGCTTTAAGTAAAGCATTTTCCATAGGGTCTTTAAATCGAAAAATATAGTCGTAAGAGAGCTTATTATTTTTTGCTACATCATCATAAATTAGGTTTGCCAACTCATGTGATTCATAAAGCCAATCTTCAAAGGTTGAATTGGTATATTGTTTGAAAAAATGTTTTTCATAATCTAAAACTCGTGCATACTCTGTGTATGACCATTTTTCATTATCGACCAAATCACTGTCCCAAACACGGTGAATATTTGATCCCCTTCCAAAGAATGTAACTGAAATTTTGTTACCACCTAAATCCTCTGCCCTACTCACATGCATTGGCTGATGTGCATCACCCAATAGATGTACCATAAAATATAGTGCTCTTTGTCTTTCTTCTAAGGAGAGATCCTTATTCACTACATCTTTTCTTACTCTCTGATAGGCTTTATATAAATTTTGTTCTGGCGAATTTTGAAGTTCTACTAAAAATTGAGCATGAGTAAGGTTTCCTGGCGTATTTAAAAAATGCCATGATCCTGTTTTTAGCAAAACGGAATCAGGTGAAGATTTAATAAAATCTGCCCAATTTGACCAGTAAGCCAATTTTTGGTGACCAATTAATTTTTCAATATTGCGTTTAGCTTTTCTTGTCAAGTGTTGTTCTGCAATTTCTGAAATAACACGGTGCCCTGTCATTCCCCAAGCTAAAACATTTTGAGATTGTGTCAGCAACATAAAAAACACTAGAATTTTCCCTACTAGTTTCATATTATTTGTAATTATTTAAAAAGATCGAATCCATATTGTGCGGAGGACCAAAAACTATCAAGTGCAATAATCCTTGGTTTAAAAAAAGAAATTAATTCAGGCCAATCCTCTCTTTTGAAGACACTGACTCCTTTTATTTCTGTATAAATCCTTGCTGTTGCTTTGCCATTTTCATCATAGGACAGTTCATCCCAGATCCACTCTTCCTCCAATTCTGCTTCCAGCACAGCTTTAAACTCTTTGAATTGTTCAAAGATCAAGGCTCTAATTCCTTCATCTGGATTTGCAATCTCAATACCGATTTGAGCGATCTTATTGGTTGCTTCCATTCTAAAGAATAGATATCGAATACCTGTTTTGTAATTCACCCAGGTTACCTTTTCGCCATCAGCGCTTGGTATCGGCGACATATACATCCCGAATGATGTCCAAAAGGATTCCTTGATTTTCTTTGCTTCTTCTCTTGAATACAATTCTTTAATTTTATGCAAAACTAGGAATCTATTTAAACATTTAAGCTGTTTAAGCTGTTTTCATATAAAAAAATTACGATGGACAAAAAGAAAACATTACTAACCCTATCTGCTGTAGCCATAGGATCAGTAATATATAATTATCTAAAACCGGTCAAATCAAATGTAGAAGTTATCCAAGATTTTGATCTACAGAAATATTTAGGAAAATGGTATGAAATAGCTCGGTTTGATTTTTTCTGGGAAAAGAACTTAAAGAATGTTACTGCTGAATATAGTATGAATGAAGATGGTTCGGTGAAGGTTAAAAATGAAGGTGTCAATATCACTACCGAAAAAACCAAAACGAGTATTGGAAAAGCTAAGTACGCTGGAAATGTTAATGAAGGTGCTTTAAAAGTTTCATTTTTCGGCCCGTTTTATTCTGGCTATAACATTGTTATGATTGATAATGACTATCAAGATGCCTTAATCTTTGGTGACAATCTAGATTATATTTGGATCCTTTCCAGAACCAAATCTATTAATGAAGATAGAAAAGCTCACTACTTAAAATATGCTAAAGACTGTGGCTATGATCTTTCAAAATTAATATGGACAGTACAAGAGGACTAATTAAAGTTCAAAAATAGGCTGAATAACTGAATAGTCTAATGTGTTATCCTGCTGTATTACTAAAGCAATTTCTTTTTGATCTTCTTTACTAATGACATTGCCTAGTCCAGCGTTAAAAAGATTAACAAGAATTTTAGCTGCTTCAGGTTTGACGTTTATAGTTAACACAGAACTTCCCAAATAAAAATTTAGAATGGAAGTAGCATACTCGCCGAATAATTCGAAATCGAGGCTTTTACCTTTAGTTTTTAAGGATTTGTAATATTTTTCAAAATCCTTTTGAATCATTTCTATTTGGGTATTAGTTAACATAAAACAAAAATAGCAATCTAAATAAAATAAAAAAGCAGTCCAATAAATTTGGACTGCTCAAACTAATCTAATCTATCTGTTATTATTTTCTAACACTAATAGCTACTCTTCTATCTTTCACACGGTCAGATTCTGGAGCGTCCGCAGGGAATTCGGCAAATTGAGATCCATAACCTTCTGTTGCCATGACTCTGTTACCAACACCCTGTGCATCAAATGCATTCTTAACAGCAATTGCACGGTCATTTGATAATTTTTTATTGATTGCTTCATCACCAGTTTTATCAGTGTATCCACCTACTTTTACTTTTGCATCTGGAAACGCGTTCAATATTGCTACCAAATTGTCCAATTGAACTTGGCTTTCAGGCAGAATATTAGCGGTACCAGTTGCGAAATTCAAGTTGTCGAAATCAAACCAACGGTCTTTTAATTCTTCATCTGAAAGATTTTTGTAATCAGAATTCAAGAATTGAACCAGCTGATCTTCAATCCCTCCTTTGTAGGCATTGATAACAGTATCATTAGGCAAAGTTACCATGATACTTTCTCTTACGATTTCAGTGGTAGGTACAGTATCCTCATTTACCACAGAGTCTGTAATCAGCGAATCTACATGAGCATCAGTAACTGGTGGTTCTTCTCTATTACAGCCTTTTCCAAAGAAAAACCATAACAGCAATAAGATAATTGGAATCAATATCCACCATAATCCGGCACCTTTTCTGCGTTCTTCATCTGCTGGAGGCAATGCAGCAGGTGGGTCTTCGCGTCTCACATTTGCTGTCGCAGGGATAATAGGATCTTCAACCAAGACATCACGAGCTGGATCTACAATGGTCTCCCTCGTGATTACCTCATCTTCAGCTAGGACTGGTCCTCTTGGCTCATCACCCAAAATATTTAAAGGTAAACCAACTGGCAATGCTTTTAAGAAGTTAGTTCGGTTATTGTTTAAATCAGCTTCAATAGAAGTTGTATCCCATCGAGTACCATTGCTGGTCAATGCCCCAATAACCGCAGGAATACCTGCTGAGAATAATCGGATTAAACTATTTGTATTTAATCCTAAGAAATTAGCAGTATTCGGAATAACTTGATCAAAAGAATTTCCAAATAGAGAGCTTAATACTGTCCGAGTCGTATCGCCTTGTTGAGGAACGTCTTGTACAGGCGGACTGAATCTCAGTACATCTGAGAAGTCAAACCCAGAAAAACTTGATTTTAATGTGTCTAATAGGCTACCCAATCCGTGGCCGGATTTCCTTTGTAAACCTAAAAATAACGAAGGAATAACAGCGTCTATTCCTCTCTTTGCCTGCTCTTGTGAAATATTTTCTTGAGAAGCAAGTGTACTGTAAGAATGCTCTGTAAAATAGGAACGAGCAAGTTCTATTAAATTGTTTTCCATAACCTTAGTTTATAAGTACATATTGAAAAACAATCAATGTAACATTTTGTTTGCAACACTCAATAATTCTTAATTAACATTATCTTAATACTGAAACCTTACTTTTGTCAATAAACTAATTCAGATAGTATGAATATTAAATTTTTCAATTTATTAATTGCCTTATTTTTATTTATAGGCTCAACCTTTGCTCAAAAACAACCGAAGTACATTTTCTTTATGATAGGTGACGGTATGGGTCTGAACCAAGTTCAAGCTGCTGAAATCTACAAAGCTTCTTTGGACAATAAGAATACGGTTTATCCAACAGTTTTCAGTCAATTTCCATATGCAACATTTGCGACTTCACATTCTCAATCTCACGGAGTAACAGATTCAGGTGCTGGAGGAACAGCCTTAGCGGTAGGTTATAAAACCAAAAACGGAGTGATTGCAATGGATAGCGCTGGTGTAAAAGCATATAAAAGTATTGCTTATCTAGCTAAAGAAAAGGGAATGAAAGTAGGTATTACCACTTCGGTGAGTATTGACCATGCAACACCTGCTTCTTTTTATGCTAACCAACCAGATCGCGACATGTATTATGAAATCGGATTAGATATCATAAAATCAAACTTTGATTTCTTTGCTGGTTCTGGTTTCTTAAAACCTACAACAAATGCAAAAAAAGAAGAAGTTGCCTCGCTTTTCCCACAGTTAGAAAAAGCTGGCTATAAATTATTATACGGTTTGGATGACTATAAAAAAGCAAACAAATCAGATAAATTGATTTTAATGAATAATAAAGGAACTAACCCAGTATCCTTAAAATTTGCTATTGATCAAAAACCTGGAGATTTAAATCTATCTGAAATCACTTCTGCAGCCATAGAGTCATTAAGTCAAGGTGATAAGGGATTCTTTTTAATGGTAGAAGGCGGAAAAATTGATTGGGCATGTCACTCAAATGATGGTGCAGCTGCAATTCACGAAGTTCTGGACTTTAACAATGCTGTTCAAAAAGCATATGAATTCTATCAAAAACATCCAGAAGAAACTTTGATCATTGTTACTGCTGATCATGAAACTGGAGGTATGGGTGTAGGAAATGGAAGTTCAACCCTTAGAATCAAGAATTTAGAGAACCAGAAAATTTCACAAGAAGCCTTGTCATTATTAGTAAATGATTTTCGCACAAAAAATCCTAATGCAAGTTGGGATCAATTGAAAGAATTTTTAGGTGAAAATCTAGGATTATGGAAAAACATTAAGGTAAGTGAAGATTTTACTGAAGATTTGCAAGAGGCCTATGAGAAAAGCTTCGTTGAACATAAAAATGAAACTAGCAAAAGCCTTTATGCAACCTCTGACAAAATCGCTGACTTAGCAATTAAAGCTCTCAATAAAGCTTCTTCTGTTAGTTGGGCATCTGGCAGTCACTCTGCTGCTTATATTCCAGTTTATGCGATTGGAGTAGGATCAGAAGAATTCCATAAAAAAATGGATAACGTAGATATCCCAAGGACCGTTTCTAAAGTAGCTGGATGGTCTCATCCATAATGAATATATAATTCAATTAAAATAAAAAAGTAGGTGGAATAATACCACCTACTTTTTTTATGGATTAAACTTCTACTTTTTCTGCCATAGGTTTATTCATGGCCATTGGATCCATTAAGAACATTATCCTATTGGCTCTAATTTCACAGGTATAATGTTGATTTCCGTCTCTTCCTTCGAATTGACGATATACAATTGAACCTTGTACCAGCCAAAGACTACCCTTTTTACCTTTTTTCTGAATTATCTTGGTCATATCACCCCAAACTGCAACTCTATGCCACTGGCTTTTTTCGAACTGTTCACCATTTTTCTTGGTGCCGTATTCATTTGTTACAAGATTAACAAAACAGTATGGTGCTCCAGTACTACTCATTTTAATTTCTGGTTCTTTTCCAAGTCTTCCTAATAACTGAACTGAATTTTTTAACGTGCTCATGAATATTTCAATTTTAGATATTTATTTTTCTTTTAATTAATTTATCTTAGCTAAGTAACTGAAACAAAGTTCTGTATGAACCATAGTTATATTCGTAAAACAATTGTTTAAAATCGAATCTAAACGTTTTTAAACGCTTATAATTAATTCAATCATGCAGGTAAAATACTGTCAGGAATGCGAACAAGTCCTTAAAGGGAGAACCGATAAGCGCTTTTGTAATGATAGCTGTAGAAATGCTTTTAATAACAGAGTTAATAGTAAAGAAAACAACCTGATGAAGAAAATCAACAATCAGCTAAAAAGAAACAGGAAAATTCTTCAAATGATTCTTGGAGAGGAAAAAATGTATAAATCTAATAAGGCCAAATTATTGGCCGAAGGATATGCTTTAGATTACCATACTCATAGAATCTGCACATCTAAAGGAAATGAATATGTCTTTTGTTATGAATTTGGTTATTTAGATCTAGGGAATGACTTTATATTGATAGTAAAAAGCAAACAAAAAGAAAACAAAGTTGCAAAATAACAATAGCATGTAAAACCTTTTCACATGCTATATAATTGAAATTTTGAAATTTCATTACTATTGGATGGGTACTTCCATCAATAAAAATTCAGCTTTTGTAACTGCTTTTATTTTAATATCTCCAGCTCCAGCTATACCAAGCCCATCTCTGCTATTCATATTTTGTCCTTCTACATTCAGTTCTCCACTCAGAACAAATATGTAAAGTCCATCTTCTGGATCTTTCATCACATATTGTCTTGCAAATCCAGCATCAAATTCTGCAATATGGAACCATGCATTTTGGTGGATCCATACTCCTTCATCATCTGGATCGGGTGATAAAATCTGTAAGAAATTATTTTTGGCAGCCTCATAATCAATAGATTGTTGGTCATAGCGCGGCTCTACATTTTGTTTATTAGGGATAACCCAAATTTGTAGGAATTTTACAGGTTCAGATTCACTGTTATTATACTCACTGTGTTCAATTCCTGTACCAGCACTCATGACCTGGATATCGCCTTTTTTGATGACTGATCCTGTGCCCATGCTATCGTTGTGTGCCAATTCCCCTTCTAGAGGAATGGAAATAATTTCCATATTGCTATGCGGATGTCTCCCGAAACCCATCCCTCCTTCTACAAAATCATCATTCAAGACTCTTAGAGCTCCGAAGTTCATTCGTTCAGAATTCATATAACCTGCAAAGCTGAATGTATGGTTAGATTTTAGCCAACCATGGTCTGCATGGCCTCTAGAATCTGCTGGGTGATAAAAAAATTTCGCCATAATGTCATTCTCCTTTATTTATAACACAAAGATGTTGAATGCGGTTTTAAGATACATTGATATAGGATAAGAAATCTAAGTCAAAAGGCCTTCATCACGGAAACTTAAATAATTATCATCCGTAATAATAAGATGATCATGAACATGGATATCCATTAATTTTGCGGCCTCTAGAATTTTTCTGGTCAATATTTTATCCGGTTCACTAGCTTTTAAGGTCCCAGAAGGATGATTGTGGGCTAATATAATTGAGTTTGCCTTATTTAACAGTGCAAACCTTAGGATAATGCGTACATCTACAGGGGTAAAATCATTCCCTCCTCTTCCAATCATTTGTTTATCGATCACCTTGCAGCTAGTATTTAAAAAGATCACCCAGAATTCTTCGTGATTGAGATCTTCCAACATTTGTTTTAGATAAGCATAAGCTTTTTTACTGTTATTTAATACAGGCTTTTCCTCCACCTCTGTACCCTGTCTTCTCCTACCGATTTCCATAGCTGCAATAATGGTTACTGCTTTGGCTTCACCAATACCTTTAAATTGGCATAAATCATTCACTTCTAATTTACTGAGATTAAAGAGATTATTGTTTACTGAATTCAACAGTCTTTTACATAATTCAACTGCTGTTTCATCTTTTGATCCTGAACCTATTAAAATTGCTAATAATTCTGCATCAGACACTGACCTTCGACCATGCTCCAATAATTTCTCTCTTGGACGGTCTGACTCTGCCCATTCTCGAATAACTAATTTTTGAAATGACATTTTTGTTGAAAATATTTATCGTTTCAGTAAATATAACAATATCATATTACCATTAGACATTGACATTCAACAACTTATTATACAGCTTTAGAATTAGGTCAGAAACCTTATCTTTGTAGGCTATTACAACAAAAAGGATAGAAATAATGAGCAAAGCATTAATCAAAACAGAAAAAGGTGACATGACTGTGCAATTTTACACAGAGGATGCTCCAAATACAGTGGCTAACTTTATAAAACTAGCTAAATCAGGTTATTATGATGGACTAGCATTTCACCGTGTAATTCCTGATTTCGTAATTCAGGGCGGATGTCCAAATACTCGCGAAGGTGCAACAGGTATGCCTGGAACAGGTGGACCAGGATATAAAATTGATTGTGAATTAACTGGGGAGAACCAATATCACGACCGTGGAGTATTATCAATGGCTCACGCAGGAAGAAATACTGGTGGTTCTCAATTCTTTATCTGCCATAGCCGCAACAATACTGCTCACTTAGACCGTAATCACACTTGTTTTGGTAAAGTTATCGAAAACGTTGATGTTGTTGATGATATCCGTCAAGGTGATCGTATCCTAGGTGTTGAAATTATTGAAGATTAATACCTATAAAAAAAGTAAAAAATGAATTTAAGAGGATTAGTATCAGTTACTGGTAAACCAGGATTATTTAAATTGATAGGTCAAAACAAAGGTGGATTTGTATTGGAATCTTTAGATGGCAGCAAAATTAAATCTGTAGTGAATCTTTCTACTACAAAAATGGCGACCCTAGAGGATATCACTATTTATGGTGAAGAAGATGAAATCAGACTTTTAGATGTTTTCGAAACCATTAAAAACAATGGTGGTAACACTCCTGATGTTAAAGCTGATGGCAATACTTTAAGAGAATATTTCAGAGAAGTAGCTCCAAATCACGATGAGGCTAGAGTATATTCTTCAGATATCAAGAAAATCATTTCTTGGTACAATATTATCAAAGACCTTCCTTTGTTCGAAGAAGAAGCACCAGAGCCACTTTCTTAGTATTAGAATACAATATTTTGAAAACCTATCCTATTTTAAATAATAGGATAGGTTTTTTTATATCCTTATATTTAGGGAAATTGATGACAATTAAACAAATGCAATATGGGTATCTTTGATGATTTGGCACTTTCAACATCTAAAAACAACAATACATACCAAACCTTTTGGAACTGGTTTGAGATTCATGCCCAAGAATTTTACGAAATAATAAAATCTGGAAATCAAGTTGAAGAACGTTTTATAAACGTATTTGCACCGGAATTAACAAAAGTAGAACCTGAGGTTTTCTTTCTGGTAGGAATTGAGGATGATCAAATGGCAGAATTAATTTTCACTCCTGATGGAAGAATTCAGAATGTACTATGGGCAGAAAAACTTGCTAATTCAGCACCAGAGATCCCTAATTGGAAGTTTAGAGCATTAAAACCTGCCTCAAATAACATAAACTTCGCTATAAGAATGCATGACCTGAATTTTGATAGAGATAATATCAAGTTCTATCCAGTCATTCATGAAGCTTACCCAGATAAAATTGACCTCAAATTTGTCTATGACCATTATCATGAAGAATCTCACGATGATATCTTGAACGGAATTTTCATCTTCTTGGATAATTTCCTGGGAGAAGAAACAATGATTCAATGCATTGATAAAATTGATGTATTAGGTCCACAGAATGTTCATAAAGAGCTAATTCCATTGGATAAATTAAAAGATTACCTAATTTGGAGAGAGAAAGAATTTGTAGAAAAGTACCAAGATGTACGACATGATCCAAGTAATGATAGCTTCGCAGCATTCGAGGGCACCGTTGAAGGTAACAAAACTATATTATCCACTTTTAATACCTCAATCCTAGATTGGGAATTTAAAGCTTCTCACCCATGGATTTTGGTAATCATGATTCACTACCAACCTGAGAATGAAAATGGATTTCCAAGTAGTGAAACCTACAATAGCATAGCGAAATTAGAAGATGATATAGAAGAACAACTCCCTGCCGAAAAAGGTTATATTTTCTTAGGTTCTGAAACCATTGATGGACTTAGGGAAACATTCATTGCTTGTAGAGAATTTAGAGAAGCAACACAAGTCATTGATCAATTGCAGACAAAATATAGCCAAGAATTGATTATGAATTTCGAATTCTACAAAGACAAGTATTGGCAATCCTTTGAAAGATATCAGATTGATTAATCCAGTTTTCAAGTGATGAGTGATTTTTTAATACGACCTTACGAATTTGAAGATTTTCAATCCGTCCTTGAGGTTTTTGAATCAAATGTTCCATATTACTTTGCCCCTGAAGAATCTGATGATCTCAAACATTATCTTGAAAATGAAATAGAGGATTATTTAGTAATCCTTCAGGATGGAAAAATCATTGGAGCTGGTGGAATAAATTATGATAATGATTTAATTACTGCTCGATTAAGCTGGGATTTTATGGATAAAAACATTCATAAGAAAGGTGCTGGATCAGTTCTTACACAATATCGAATTAACCATGTCTTAAGCCAAAAACATATCTTGAAATTAATAGTACGAACTTCTCAGTTTGCTGACGGATTTTACAAAAAACAAGGATTTAAAGAAGTGAATCGGATCAAGGATTATTGGTCTAAAGGATATGATATGGTTTTAATGGAATATCAGGGAGTGTAACAAAAGATACACAGGAAAAAAATTTTAATTTTCAATTTTGTGTTATTCTTCGAAAGATAAGAGTAACACACTTCTAAAGGAAATCACTGCGATGGAAACATCACTCGATCAAAACTTCTGGAACCAGCGTTGGAAGAACCAACAAACTGGTTGGGATATTGGCTATGCTTCTACTCCCATTGTTACTTTTATGGATAAGTATCCAAATAAAGATGCTCGAATTCTGATACCAGGTTGCGGAAATGCTTACGAAGCTGCTTTTCTCTTGGAGAATGGATTTACGAATCTGACATTAATTGACATAGCTCCTATTGCTATTCAGAATGTGAAAGAAAAGTTTAAAAATAATCCACAGATCAACATTGTTCATGGTGATTTTTTTGAACATAAAGGTGAGTATGATTTATTGATTGAACAAACTTTTTTTTGTGCATTAGAACCCAAATTACGCTCTGATTATGTCAACCAAGCAAGTTCGTTACTTGCCGACGGCGGTGAAATTATGGGATTGTTGTTTGGAAAAGAATTTGAGAGTGAGGGACCCCCATTTGGTGGATCTATTAATAATTACAGGTTATTGTTTGACAAACTTTTTGTGATCGAGATAATGGAACCATGCTATAATAGCATCGCTCCTAGGGAAGGGTCTGAATTATTTATAAAATTAAGAAGGATAAATTGAAATGATTAAGCATTATTTAGCTCAATGGAATATCATGCGCTTATTGCGTTTAATTATGGGAATAATAATAATTGTCCAAGGTGTTAAGGCAGAAATGTGGTTGATCGTTGCTCTCGGGATTTTATTTTCAATCATGCCCTTATTCAATATGGGTTGCTCGGCAAATGGATCTTGCCAGGTTCAACCTAAAGGTAGAAAAGATTAATTTCTGCTTTTTTAAAATTAGATAGGTATAATTAATAATAGTTAGTGAAGAATGGCTCAAGTCCTCAACTTGGGCCTTCTTGTTTATTGAATTGTCATAATTACTTCTTTAATAGCATTATTTTAGATTTACTAGAACATTTTCTATAGTTTTGTAGTTAACATTTATGATGAGATTTATCTATATATTATGTTTCACCTTTCTAGCTATGGTCAGTCCAAAGCTAGGTCTGGCATGTTCAGAGCATCAGGAGCAACCGGCAGAAACATCATGTCATAAAGAACATCATTCTGAAGATCCACATAGTTGCTGTAATGAAGATTTCAAAGATCAATCTCATGATGGTAACGATTCATGTGGAGAATCTAGCAACTGTAATTGCCCAATGATGGCAAACCATAGTTGTTGCTTTTTCAGCACATCCTTTTTCGAATTTAAATTCAGTGCTGTACATCCTAAAGATGAAATTTCTACATTGATGGTTTTCCATGAAACCACTGGTTTCTCATCGATTTTTATCCCTCCCAAAATAGTTTAATCGTATTCTAATATTGCTCCATGGAGCTTTTCAATTCGTTAATAGCAGAATGATGTTTTGCTATGATTTTACTATTTATAAAAATTAAAAAAAAATGAAAAAGATATCATTTTTCTTAACCCTTATCTTGGGTTTGGGATTAAATACAACTATAGCACAAATAAAGAACGAAAAAACAATTACCGTAGCAATAAATGGTAATTGTGGAATGTGCAAAAAAACCATCGATAGCAATGGTTCAGAGCCAAAAATTTCAAATGTAAATTGGGATATCGATACTAAAAAGGCTGAAATCACCTATGATAGCACCAAAACTTCCGAAGAAACAATTTTAAAAAAAATTGCATTAGCAGGTTATGACAATGCTAAGTTTCGTGCACCAGATGATGTTTATGAAAATTTACATGAATGCTGTAAATATGACAGAGAACACCAAATAGCAAATAAGGGACCTCACGCGAATTCCAAGGATCATAAAGATATGAATCATGGCAAACATGAAGTTCAGAAAAATGGACTGGATGCAGTTCTCACCAATTACTTATCTATTAAAGATGCTTTGGTGGCTACGGATTCAAAATTAGCAGCTGATGCTGCAAAGAAGCTAGCTAGCGAGATTAAGAAGGTTGATATGGCAGGGTTAGGCGAAACTGAACATAAAACTTGGATGAAAGTAAAGACAGATCTGGAAAAATCTGCATTACAAATATCCTCTGATTCAAACATCGAAAATCAAAGATCCTCATTTATTGGATTATCTGACCTGATTTACAAATTAGCAAAAGATTCTGAAACAGAGATTGAATTGTATTATCAGTTCTGCCCTATGGCTAACAACAACAAGGGCGCCTATTGGATCAGCAAAGAAAATTCAGTGAAAAATCCTTATTACGGGTCTAAAATGATGACTTGCGGAGAAGTAAAAGAAAAAATCTGAAACAAAAAGGCGATTAAATTATTTCACACGTAATGATGAATATGAAGAAAATCATAAAATTACTTTTATTCAGTCTCATCGTATTTCAAGCGAACCTAGGTTTTTCACAGAAGGTAGTCCGATATGATTTATATGTTACTGACAGCATGGTAAATTATGCTGGAAAGGAAAGAAGGGCAATTGCTGTGAACGGAATGATTCCAATGCCTATCTTAAATTTCACAGAAGGAGATACGGCTGAATTACATGTTCACAATAAATTAAAGGAAGGGACTTCGCTCCATTGGCATGGTGTTTATCTTCCGAACAAGGAAGATGGGGTACCCTTTTTAACTCAGAAACCTATTGCACCAAATAGCACATTTACGTATAGATTTCCGATAATTCAGGACGGGACCCATTGGTATCACAGTCATTCTGGAATGCAGGAACAAATTGGGATGTATGGTGCGATGATCCTAAACAAACGACCCGATGATCCAAAGTTCAGGAAAGGAATTGACGATTTACCGAGCATCCCTGTAGTGCTGAGTGAGTGGACTAATCTAAATCCTGACAATGTCCACAGGATGCTTCACAATGCAAATGATTGGTTTGCTATTAAAAAAAATGCTGTCCAAAGTTATGGAGAAGCAATCAAAGAAGGTCATTTCAAGACCAAGATCACCAATGAATGGAAAAGAATGCTCGCAATGGACGTATCTGATGTGTATTATGATCGATTTCTAATGAATGGAACTTCAGAGCAAACATTTCCTGAATTTAAAGCTGGTGATAAAGTCAGATTAAGGGTAATCAATGCTGGTGCATCTTCTTATTTCTGGCTTACTTATGCCGGAGGTAAAATCACAGTTGTTGCTAATGACGGTAATGATGTGGATCCTGTTGAAGTAGATCGGTTAATTGTAGGCGTATCTGAAACTTACGATATCGTATTAACAATTCCTGAAGATGGATTTTCCTATGAATTTATGGCAACCCCAGAAGACAGAACCAAAAATGTATCTATGTATTTAGGTTCAGGAATAAAACAACTGATCAGTCCGCTTCCAAAATTAAAATATTTTGAGGGCATGAAAATGATGAACGACATGATGAAGATGAATGGTGACCTAGACGATATGGGCATGAAAATGAGTCTTCAAAAAATGGACATGAATACTGTTATGTATCCAGAGGTTAACCATAATATGCCTGACAAAAAAGAAAATCATTCATCACATAAAATGGAGAATGAGAACCATCAAGGCCATAATATGGAACATCAAAGCCATAATATGGACAATGGAATGGATCATAGCCAACATGGTTCAAGTGATATTGTTACTTTAAATTATGCTATGCTCAAATCTCCAACCAAAACTAATTTCCCTGAAAACGTCAAGGTAAGGGAGATGAAATTTGAGCTGACGGGTAATATGAATCGATATGTTTGGAGTTTGGATAATAGAGTTCTTGCAGAGAGTGATAAGATTCTAATAAAGCAAGGTGAAGCACTTAGGATAATTTTGTATAACAATTCCATGATGCGACACCCCATGCATTTGCACGGCCATGATTTTAGGGTTATCAATGGACAGGGAGATTACGCGCCATTGAAAAATGTACTTGACATTATGCCAATGGAAACGGATACAATTGAATTTGTTTCTAATGTAGAAGGAGATTGGTTCTTCCACTGTCATATTCTCTATCACATGATGGCAGGGATGAATAGAGTTTTTAGTACGGACCAGCAAGAACCCAACCCCTATTTACCTGATAAAGCTTGGGGATACCGTGAACTACAAAAAGAAAGCAATCAGATTCATTTTATGTTCCAGAATGATTTTGCCAGCAATGGTAACGATGGCGAAATGATGTTCCATAATACTCGTTATAGCTTAACCACTGAATGGCGATTAGGTTATCATGATATGCATGGCTACGAAGTTGAAACCCACCTTGGTCGTTATATTGGGAAAATGCAATGGTTTATGCCTTTTATAGGTTTTGATTATAGATATCGAAACATGGAAAAACATGGTCCGGAAAAGAATATTTTTGGCCAGCGAAACAGCAAAAATGAAAGAGCATTATTTTCTGCTGGATTTGCCTATATGCTACCTATGTTGGTGCGTTTTCAAGCTGAGGTTTACCATGATGGGAATGTTCGTTTGCAATTAATGCGAGAAGATATTCCTATTACAAGACGGTTAAGAGCTGGAGTAATGGTAAATTCAGATATGGAATATATGGGTGATCTGAGGTATATCCTTACCAAAAATTTTGGTATCAGAACTCATTATGATTCCGATATGGGATTCGGCGTTGGTTTATCTGTAAATTATTAATCCTTTTAAAAATAAAAATGCGCCATCGTAGATCTGCGAAGGCGCATTTTTATTTTAGATATTTCAAATCTAGTTAATCTTGAAGGTATCCAAATTTGCCAGTTTGAAAATCTCTAAATGCTTGTTTTATTTCATCCTCTGTGTTCATAACAAATGGACCATAAGCTGCAATGGGTTCATTTATCGGCTGTCCGCTCAAAACTAAAACTACAGAATCTTCATTTGCTTCAACCGCTATTTGCTCACCACTGTTTTCAAATAGTACAAAATAATCAGTAGAAATCTCAGTACCGTTGATTTTTACAGTACCCTCAAGCACCAACATGGCTGTATTAAAATTCTCAGGAAAATCAAACTCAGCTCTACCACCTGCTTTCAATTTAGCATTGTACATATTTACAGGAGTAAAAGTAGATGCTGCACCTTTTATTCCTTTATATTCCCCTGCCACAATTTCTACAAATCCTTTATCTTCAGCAATATTCACTTTAGGGATTGATTTATTTTCCAAGGCCTGATATTTTGGATTTGACATTTTGTATTGTGCTGGCAAATTGACCCAAAGCTGTACCATTTGAAACTCGCCACCTTTTTTGCTCCACTCAGTTTCATGAAATTCTTTATGCAAAATACCAGAGGCTGCAGTCATCCATTGCACATCACCCTCAGAAATTATACCTCCGCCACCACTACTGTCGCCATGTTCTACTCTGCCTTTATAAGCCAAAGTCACAGTTTCAAATCCTCTATGCGGATGGACACCAACACCTTTAGGAATTTCACTTGCAGGAAAATTATATGTTGAATTGTAATCAAATACTAAAAATGGATCCATTCGTTGCATCGATATAGCAGATGGAATAAAACTATGTACTCTAAAACCATCTCCTACAAAATGTGGAGTACCAGGTTTTATAATTCTTTCAATTTGTTTTGTTTTCATGGTATGTTCCTTTTTATAATACAAAGGTATACTACAGCAATTCGGATAGCATTGATGTATGGTAAGAACTGTTCCTCAATTTTGCTAACGTATATTAAATAAGGCCTTGCGTTGCAAGGCCTTTCCACATAATAAAAAGAAATTTGAGTAGGAATCACCTACTAAATCTGTCTCTTATATCCAGGCTTATTCATTTCCTTATCTAGTGACATCGGTCCTGAACCGACAATCAAAAAATAAATAAGCAACAGCAAAACCACTAGGGATAACCAAAATTCTGAATTCAAAAAACTAAATCCATTTGTGATGTTTACAAAGAAAACAGCTCCAATCAGAATAGGTATTTGCAGTGCTACAGCCAGACGGGTGCATAGCCCTAAAGCGATGAATATTCCGCCTACCAAGTGTGCAAATACTACATAGTGAACAGCACCCCAAATGGATAATTGAAAATGCGTCCGCTCTATCAATGCAGCGACAGAATCCCGATCCATAATAAAACTTATACCTTTTGCAAAAATCAGAATTCCGAGAACTATTCTGATGAAATCAATCCATCTAGGATGATGGGCATCTCCCCAATGCTCAATGCGTTGAATTAGGTTCATAATGACCTCCTTTTTAACTGGTTATACTTTCACAACGTTGTAAAACACTCTGATAGTATTACATTTATAAAATAAAAACAATTAATCTTGGAATTGGTTCTCACCAAAACTAATTCTCTAAATCTTTGTTCTTTAGATTAGAAATCAAGTTTTATGGCAAAATTCACCAAATATTTCATTAAGGAAAACAATAGTCCATTTTGGGCATTTGCAATTCATGACGGGCACCAGATTGATGAACAAATCGCCCCATTCTTGAACTTAAACGATACTGAAAGATTGCGTGAAGAGGATCCTTTTACCTCTGTAATGGCAGAACTTCCGATGAATCAATTTATTGTTGGTTCATCTAGATTTCAATTAGATCTTAATAGAACAATTAATGATTCAGTTTACCTGAGACCTGAACAAGCTTGGGGATTGAATGTTTGGAAATTGGATTTGCCTGAGGATATTGTTACAGAACTGTATTTAGACCATGAAAATATTTATAAAGAGATTGAAGAACTAATTCAGGCAACAATCGACAGATTTGGTTTTTTCGTAATTCTTGACATCCATAGTTATAATGCGAAAAGAGAAGGACCAGAAGAGGTGGTTGACACTATTAAAAATCCCCAAATAAATCTAGGAACAGCCTATATTTCTGAAAAATGGAAACCTCTCGTGCAAGAGCTTGTCGCATATATACGAAAAGAAAATCTATATGGTGAACCGATTGATATTCAAGAAAATATTAAATTTAAGGGAGGATATTTATCTCAATTGATAAATAAAAAACTTGCAGCGCATGGATGTGTAATATCATTTGAATTCCGAAAAGACTTTATGGACGAATGGACCGGAACTCCAGATTTACATAAAATTGTCGCTTGCAAACAACTTTTAATGAATTCAATACAGGTTTTAAACCATTATTTCCATTATGACGCCGGATAAAAATAAAGCACTTCAAAAAATATTAAGCGCTATTAATAAGCGGAGTCCTGTACACTACCAAATTCCAAATATTGGAAAATTCATATTCAATAAAATAGTTCCTTATATATTTATTTATAGGGTTCCGAGTCCTGATAAACGGGATAAAATGCTTGCTGATTTGGCAAAGACAGAGAATGCCAGTATTGTATGTAAATCATATGACTTCAATTTAGAAGAATGGCTGAAGCCTATTGCTCAAAAATTAGCTGAAGAGTTTGGCGCATGCCTTTTGGTAGAAGCGTGGGTAGCTGATCATAATCAAAAAGAAGATATTATGATCCATGTAGGTCAAAAAGACCTCCTCCCACTAGCCGAATATTTCCAAAAAAACATTAAAAAAGAAGCTAGGGAAATTTTTGTTTCCATTGCAAAGGATCTTAATATTCCACAACCTATTGGTGTTCCTATTTTATATAGTAAAAAGGAATTACAGAATAAACAGATCCTATTGATGGGAATATCCATCAAACAAAACTATGTTGATTCTGACGATCTAGTCTTGCCCATGCTGATTAGGTTATATCGGGAAACTCTAGCAAAATGTCTTTCAAGGTTATTCTTTGAGTTTTTAAGAGTTTATACCCATTTAAATGCAACCGCTCAAAGATTGAACTTTCATCAAGAGTTAACCCCATTGATGAATGAAATAGATAAATCATTAGCTCAGGAAAGCACCAAATTTGATTTTCTGTTGATGGTTACTCCTTTGAATGCTCATGAAGCTTGGCTCCAATTTAAAAAAGATAAATATTGGAAAACTCCGAAGTTTCTTTATCGTCCACTTCATGTTGACCCTGATCTTGTAAAACGAAGATTATATAACCTTCGGATCGAAGATATTTATGACCCTACTATGGCCTATATCTTTAGGGACAAAAGGACCGAGTTAGATAATATGGTCAGCATGATAGCTGATCGTGGAAAAGATGATTTTTTACATGGAAGCCTCCAGGTATTCGGGAATGTATCTGAGAAACTTTATAAATCTGCGATGGCTATTTTGATGGTTACCGAACCTGAAGAACCTATAAAAAAAGCTGATGACTATATTTCTGCGAACGAATTTGCAAAAATGGCACGTGACGAGGTTAAGTTTTTACAGAGGCAAAATGCTGAATTTAACAGCCCTGTCCGCGTTCGTGAAGATATCTCAGGCGTCATGGTCAATCGAGGCGTTCTGAATATCAGTAAGGAATATAAGGTCACCAGAAAAAGAGCAGAAGCATTGATACAACACGAAATAGGTACACACGTAGTCACTTACTTTAATGGGAGACAACAACCATTGAGCATTTTCAGCCTAGGAGTTCCGGGGTACGAAGAATTGCAAGAAGGTTTGGCGGTACTGGCTGAATATATTGTGGGCGGATTAAATAATGATCGTTTAAGAATCATTGCTGCCCGTGTCATCGCCGTTCAAAATATGCTTTTGGGAAACTCATTCATTGACACGTTTTCTATGCTCGTAGACCAATATAATTTCTTGCCTGAAACAGCATTTACGATTGTCATGAGAGTTTATAGAGGTGGAGGTCTTACGAAGGATGCTTTATACCTCAAAGGATTGATGGAACTTATCACTTATCTAAAAGATGGCAACAATGTACATCTATTAATGATGGGAAAAATCAGAAAAGACTACCTACCAATTATTAAAGATCTCTTGCAAAAAGAAATCCTAATCCCTCCTGCTGTCACTCCACGCTATTTATTTCCAGAATTTAGTCCTCAGTGGAAAGACGTCAAGAGAAAAGGAAGCATCTTCAAATTAATACAATAAAATATTACAAGATAGATATATGAAAATCGCAATCTTAATCAATCAATCTCATAAAGAAGAGGAAAGATTTACCACTACTATGCTCGCTTTAAAAGCCCTTGAGCGAGGTCATACTGTTCTGTACATCGGTTTGGCAGATTTTGTCTATGAAGATGAGCAATCTGTCTCTGCCCATTGCAGAGTCATTACTCCAGGCCATGGATTAACCAATGGAGCTGACTTTGTCAAATATCTCAAAGATGCCGAAAAAACATTAGTAGATCTAAATGAGGTGGACATACTTTGGTTGAGGTTTGACCCTACACTAGATATGATAAATAGACCTTGGGCAGCAGCAGCTGGGATTCAGTTTGCACAACTGGTCAAAAAGAATGGCCGATTAGTAATCAATGACCCGGACTACCTCGTACAAGCCAACAACAAACTGTATCTCGAAAATTTCCCAAAATCTGTAAGACCAAAGACTTTGGTGACAAGAAGCCACGAAGATGTCCTTAGATTCTTGGAAGAACAGAAAGATAAGATCATATTGAAACCGTTGAAAGGATCAGGTGGTAAAAATGTTTTTATGATCGATTACAAAGAAAGGCAAAACCTAAAACAAACAGTGGAAGCTATTTCGAGAGATGGGTATGTAATTGCTCAAGAATATTTACCTGAAGCTAAAAAGGGTGATATTCGCTTTTTTATGATGGATGGAGAACCACTAATTGTAGATGGTAAATATGCTGCTGTCCGTAGGGTTCAGAAAGAAGATGAAATTAGAAGTAATATTCATCAAGGAGCAAAACCTGAAGAAGCGATCATTGATGATCAAATCCTTTCACTTGTAAAAAAGGTATCTCAACAACTTAAAGATGATAATATGTATCTTGTTGGGCTGGATATAGTTGGGGATAAAATCATGGAAGTAAATGTTTTCAGCCCTGGGGCATTATTTCATGCAACCAAAATAACAGGTAAAGATTTTGCAAATGCTATTATTATTGATCTCGAAAACAAAGTCAAAGCATATTACAATAAATAGAATTTGATCACGGGTTGATTAAAATCAATTTATGAATAAGGTCTAATTTTGAAAATTAATGTTATTCAAAAGTAGACCTTTTCAATGTTGTTATTTTTCTATTACCTTTTCTTCCTCAGTTAGAGGAGCTGGAGGGATCTCATTTACATTCCTTTCGATTTCTTTGAGTTCAACATGAACAGCATATTCCGAAGGCTCAATGCTGATACCATGATAAGTAGCATATTCTCTAGTAAAGATAGCTCCTAGATATAAAATTGCAGCGGTATAGTAAACCCACAAAAGAATCAAAACTATAGATGCGGCAGCACCATAAGTACTTTCTGTATCTGAAGATTGAAGATAAAAACCTATTCCAAATCGACCAATTGCAAAAAGAATAGCTGTAAATAAAGCTCCAGCTTTTACTGGTCTCCAATTGATATTAACATCTGGTAAAACCTTAAAAATCACTGCAAACAAAATAAATGTAATTCCAAATGTTAATAAGAAATTTATGCCATCCATCACATAAACTGTCATGTCAGGAAAGAAACGCAGTAGTCTATCAGTCATTGCTAGGATAATACCATTCACCACCAAGGTTACAACTAATAAGAAACCAAGTCCTATAATCAATGAAGAAGATAATAGCCGATCCATAATCATTTTTAACCAGCCTTTCTTAGGTTTCGCTTTGACATGCCATATCTTGTTGATAGAATTCTGCATATCTCCGAAAACCGTTGTGGCACCAATTATCAATGTGATGATACTCACTATCATTGCCAGATTGGACTTTCCGGATAAACTCAAGTTTTTAATAACATCTTGGATTTGTCTAGCTGCTGTAAGACCTACCAGTTCGTTTAACTCACCAAACAATTTCCCTTTGATTGCATCTTCCCCATAGAAAATACCTGCTAAGGAAATCATAAGGACCAGAATTGGGCCAAGTGAAAATATAGTATAATAAGCTAATGAAGCACTATATTTCATGCTGTCTTCATTCATGAAGCCCATCACGGTATTTTTTAAAATATTGAAGGTGTCCTTAAAAAATCCTTTGCTTTCTTGTTTTTCCATATAAATATTAAATCACTGTTGTGTAATTAACATAGACTTCCTAAAAATGTTTGGAATAGCATTTAACAATCCCATTGAACTTTCTTCTTATAATATTGTTCTTACAACAGTAACTAAAAGAAATTTTAAATTCAAAACTAACTATGATGAGTAAACAAAAAGATATCAAAAATGAAGATTTAGAAAAAGACGAAACTGGAAAACCGAGAGAAGAAAATGAAAAAGTTCAATCTGACACTGGTAAACGTCCTGAAGAAGATACTAATCCTCTACCTCCAAATCCTAACAAAGTCGATGATCACGAAGATTAATCATAACATTAAAATGGCCTGGAATATTTTACTTCCAGGCCAATTTATATAATAGTTAGTGTGTGATACGTGGCTCATTGAAATCATAAAAACCTGTATAATTTTATCCTTTGGTTTCGATGATTTTCTTAATTACTAAGTACGGGAAAATTCACTTATGTTGAATCTATATTTCAAAAAAGTAAATTATAAATCTGTATACAACATATCTACAAACATGCGTTATCTAAGTTTAAACATCGATTTTAACATAATTTCAATAAATGTTTAACCAACAATTTTTAATTAAATTTCCATTAATTTCTTAGTTTTATTATCAGATTAAGGCATAAATTTTTCCCGATCATTTTATAAAAAGACATAAAATAATGGTCTCTCAGATTTTTTTCGTGTGAATTTCGTAGAACTTTACACAATAAAAAAAGGCCTGAGAAGAATCCCAGACCTTTTATATTTAGAAAATTAATTGTTCTTTGTTAATTATGTTTCACATCCATTTCATCAATGTAATGTTCATTCGGAACGTAGTCTGCCTCCATCATTGTAGCGTAATCAGTTTTTTGTTTCTTACCCCAACGACGTCCAAAACTGTCGAAGATTGAATAAACCACTGGTACCACTACTAATGTCAACAATAATGACGATAATAGACCTCCAATAATTACAATTGCCAAACCTCTGTTGGTATCCGCACCATCTCCCGATGCCATTGCAATAGGAATCATACCAAACACCATGGCAATCGTAGTCATCAAGATTGGACGCAAACGAGCATGGTTGGCAGCTACCAAGGCATCATGTGTGCTATCACCATGTTCTTTCCTATGATTAGCAAAGTCAACCAATAAGATTGCATTTTTCGCAACCAAACCAATCAACATGATAATACCTAGAATTGTAAAGATATTCAAAGTCTGGTTTGTCAATGCCAATAACAACAAGGCTCCGATAAATGATAGTGGAATTGAGAATAACACGACAAATGGAGTCGAGAAACTATCATATAATGCCACCATAACCAAGTACACTAATAATACTGAAGCGATCAAGGCGATACCCAAGGTACCAAAACCTTCTTGTTGACTTTCCATATTACCACCCCAGATATAAACAACTCCTGGTTTACGCTCAAGTTTTGAGAATTCTGCTTCCCATTCCTGAGCTACAGTACCCATTGGCCTACCAACCACCGAACCTTGAACCGAAACAGCTGGTGATTTGTCACGACGTTCCAATAGGGTTGGTCCTGAACCGTAAGATACAGTAGCAAATTGATCCAATGAAATTGTTGCCCCTTGATTATTGATAAACTTAAGGTTTCTTACATTATTGATATCAGCTCTACCGCTTTCTGAGAAACGGATATTAATATCGTACTCATTATCACCGGCACGGAATTTATTATCTGTATTTCCTGAGAATGCAGTCTGCATAGTCATACCAACAGTTGCTACATTAAGTCCCAAAGAAGTCATCTTATCACGGTCAACTTGTACACGGATCTCAGGGTTACCATCTTCAGATGTAAGCTTTACACCTGTAGCTCCAGGAATATTGCGCAATTGCTCCTCTGCTTTAATAGCAAATTGACGAGCATCTTCAATATCTGAACCTATCACTGTTAATTTTAATGGAGCCTGTTCTGCACCCATTAGACCCATGTTCACCGCAGTAACCTTAGCTCCTACTAGTTTATTTTCCAATTCGCGTTTCAACCTCGCCGAGTAAACTTTCGAACTTTCAGTATATGTATCTTTTAAGATTACGTGAATCTCTGATTTATATCTGGAACCAGCAGTAGACATTACCCCATCTGAGGATTGACCTACAGTAGTAATGATTCTCTCAACTTCAGGTTTTGATTCAATTACAGACTCTGCTTTTTGAGTTAAGAAGTTTGTTTTCTCTAAAGAAGCATCCTTCTCTAATTCCAACTGAATCATAAATTCACCTTTATCTGAAGCTGGGAAGAAATCGGTTCCAATAAATCCTAAGCCAACTAAGAAGAATGAACCTATGAAAAGTGCTAATGCAATCAAAAGTGTCGAAAGCTTAGTCTTCCAGTTTTTCAAACACCACTCTAATATTCCAGTAATCCAGTGAGTAAACTTGGTCAAACCTGCCTCAAAACCATGAACGATTTTTCCAATAAATGATTTTGGATTGATATGTTCTATTTTACCGAAACGAGAATATAACCAAGGAACAACAGTAAAGGATACTAATAAAGACAATAAAGTCGAGATAATAACCGTAACACAGAACTGTGCAAGGATATTGGCAACCAATCCTGTTGACATAGCAATTGGCAAGAATACAACGACAATTACCAAAGTAATCGCTGATACTGTAAATCCAATTTCTTTTGCTCCATCATAGGCCGCACGAACTTTATTCTTACCCATCTCCATGTGACGGTGAATATTCTCAATTACAACGATAGCATCATCGACAAGGATACCCACAACCAATGATAATCCCAACAAAGACATCAAGTTTAAGGTATAACCCATCAACAATAGACCAATAAAAGTTGCAATCAAGGAAAGTGGAATTGCTACCATGGTAATGGCCGCATTTCTCAAACTGTGTAAGAAGAACAACATGATAAAACCTACAAGAGCAATCGCAATGATCAAGTCATGCATAACGTTATTTGCCGCATTCAAGGTATAATCTGTTGAATCGTTTGCTACCAAGATTTTTACGTCATCGTCTTTATAATCTGTTTGAACCGTTTCAATTGTTTCTTTTACTAATTTTGAAACTTCTACTGCATTGGCATCTGATTGTTTGAATACCTGCAATAAGATTGTATTCTTACGATCTAAACGAGCGATTTTTTCAATCTCTTTGATACCATCCTGAACATCAGCAACATCTCTTAAAAAGATTGTAATACCTGCAGGAGTCGTAATAGGAAGGTTTCTTAACTCTTCTACATCTACTACCTTACCTGCCAAACGGATCGTAGTTCTATTTTCCCTAGTGCTCACATTACCTGTAGGGAAATCTAAATTGGACTGAGCAATTACATTCTGTATTTGAGAAATAGAAATACCATATCCTTCAGCCTTTTCAGGGTCAACAGAAACCTGGATTTCACGTTCTTCACCACCAACCATATCAACTTTCGCAACACCGCTTATACGTGCGAAAATAGGTTGGATTTTATTGTCCAATAGATCATATAATTCTTTCTCTGATTGGTTGGATGTAACCGCTAGACTCATGATAGCAATATCATCCAATGAGAATTTATTAAGAGATGGCGCTTCAACGTCATCCGGAAGGTCATTCAACACAGCGTTGATCTTCCGTTGCGCATCGGTGAGCAAGAAATTGACATCGGCACCATCATTTAAGGTTACCATTACAATCGAAACGTTCTCTAACGATGTTGACTCAAGCTTTTTAATATTTTCCAAAGAGGATACAGCATCCTCGATTTTTTTCGTTACAGTACTCTCAACCTCTGAAGGTGAGGCACCAGGATACACTGTTTGAATGGTAATTACGTTTACCTCAAACTTTGGTATCAGCTCATATCCTAATTGAGAATATGAGAATATCCCGCCTAAAGTCAATAGTATAAATAATACTATAATTAGACTTGGGCGTTTTATCGATATTTCAGTAATCTTCATTTTATAATTTCGTTCTTAGCAAATATTATTTGATGATCTCTACAGGAGAATTGTTGTACAGGTTGATTTGACCAGAAACGATCACTTGATCTCCAGCTTGCAAGCCACTGATAACCTCAATGTTATCACCAAAGCTTCTACCTGCAACTACTTCCGACTCTACCGCTTTACCATTTTTCAATACGAAAACTTTATTGTCTGAAATACTTCCTACGAATGCTGTTCTTGGAACTACCAATACGCTTGAAGTGCCTTGGCCTCCAAATACTGCTGTGCCATACATACCAGCACGAAGCTCATTGTTAGGATTGTTTGCAATTTCAATCTCAACCGGGAAATTCAAACTACCATCAGACTTTGGAGCAATAAAAGTGATTCTACCTGAAAATTCTTTGTCTGGATATACACTCACTTGAACTTTAACAGATTGACCTACTCGCAAAGAAGCAACGTTTTTCTCATCAACATTTACTCTTAATTTTAAAGTACTTACATTGACTATATCGAATGCAGGCGTACCTGGACTAACATATGCTCCTGGCTCAATTTTACGTGAATTCACGATACCACCGACAGAAGTCTTGATAGTAACATCTCCTGCAGTTAGTTTCGCACTTTTCAAGTTGTTTTTGGCACTTTCAAATTGAAGACGCATTTGATCAACTTGTTGTTGCGTAACACCACCTGTTGAAAGCGCATTCTCATAACGTTGTAAATTCGCTTGTGCATTATCATAAGATGCTTGAGCATTTGCAACATTTACATTTAATTTGTCTCCTTCTACGACAGCCAAGGTCTGTCCTGGAGAAACTCTCGAACCCTCATCCACTAATACGCGAACTACTCGGCCTCCTGTCTCAGCTGCAACAGTTACTTCTTGCTTAGGCATAAAGGTACCGTTAGCTAAATAATCTAAATTTAAATCACTATTGATAGCAGTATCGATACGAACAGCAACAGCAGCATTTTTCTCAGCTACCGCAGCAGTATCTGCATCATTCTTAGCCTTATTTTTCTGTAGAATAAGGTAGATACCAGCTCCTGCAGCAAGGATAACAATTAGGGTAATTATTGTACGTTTCATTTATGTGGTTGTTATTATTCGTTTACTAATGATTTTAATTCTCCATTTGCTTTGATCAACTGAATCTCAGCAATCTTATAGTTTAATAAAGATGTGTTCAGGTTATTTTCTGCCGTAGCCAATGCATTCTCAGCGTCCAATAGTTCTGTTAAAGTTGCTAAACCATTTCTGTAGTTATTTTGGGTATCATCCAAAACATCTCTAGACAACTGAACATTTCTGCGGTTAGCATCTACAGTCAACAAACTGTTTTTTATCTGAGCCTTAGCGTTCTCATTTGCTAAGTTCAATCCTAGGCGTGCATCTTCGATATCAACTTCTAATTGTTTAATCTGAATGGTAGCCTGGTTTATTTTAGCTTTAGTAGAACCACCATTAAAAATTGGAATGCTTAAGTTTAATCCCAAACCTGAAGTAGCAAACCAATTGAAATCATTTGATCCCGGGATTCCACTACCAAAACCTTGGTAACCTAAATCACCGCCAAACGATAGTGAAGGATAATAAGCTGCTTTCATACTTTTGCGATTTAACTCTAGTAACTCAGCTTGTTTTTCCAATACTTTGATTTCAGTTCTACCAGACAGATCCATTGTAGTTGCAGCTGCCATTTCAGCTTTGATATTAAAAGTCTCAGCTGGCAATTCAATGTCAGTTTCAATCGGCATCCCGATTGCAAATTTCAAAGCATTTTCCTTTAATTCTAGGGCATTGACAACAATCTGTCTTTGTGCCTGAAGATTATTTATATTAACAATGATCCTGTCCAAATCTATCTGACGAGCAATTCCCGCCGTAACTAACCCTTCGATAACACTTTTTGTTTTATTTGTGTTCTCCAGGTTATTATCGATGGTCTCTAATTGTAATTGTGTTGTGTATACATCATAATATGCATTCGCTACTTTTTCAATCAAAGACTCATCAGTCAACTGTGAATTGATCTGATAGAATTCACGTGTAGTTTTTGCTGCTTTCAATCCTGTAAATAAAGATTGATTGAAAATTTGCTGGTTTACGGAAATTCCTGCGGTTGAGTTCCAAGGCTGACCCATTTTAATATACTGTGTCTCGCCACCAAAATCAATTGGCATACTTGGAATGATCGCGTTATATTTGACATTTGCTGAAGCATTGACTTGTGGTAATGCTCCTGCCCTAACCTCGTCAATTTGATATTCAGAATTTTCAAGGTCAAGCTTTGCCTTTTTGGCTTCCGCTTTATTCTCTAATGCAAATTTCACCGCCTCCTGAAGAGTTAAGGTTTCTTGTGCATGTAACAATGATCCTGACAGCATACCTGCCACCATAAGGGCCATAAGTTTAGTTCTATTCATTTATTTATTGCTAGCTATTCGTGCTTCGAAAATTAATTTTAACGCTCTTTTTTGACTCTCTAGAATCATATCCACATTGGACTCATTCGGAATACCAGTGATTACATCTGAGATGGTGTGAATAATGCCCAATCCCTTTTGGATCTCAACAATGGTACAGGCACATGATTCAATATCATCCATCATTAACTCACCTCGATCAACAGATTTTTGATATAAAACCTTCATTAAGGAAACATCACGCTTATAAAAATCCTGCATAACTTCATTGATATCTAAGCCTTTTATCCAATCCAGATTTTCACAGATATGCAGAACATAATATTTACGAGTATACTCCGAACGGTATTCCAAAATCTCATACATAGTTTTCATGAGATCACCAGAATAATTCTCCACAATTTCCTTCTCTCCTGCATAAACATCATTGGCAAGTTTTATTAATACATCAACAATAAATGTTGACTTATCTGGATAGTAGTAATATAAATTTGCTTTAGTAATTCGCAGATCATCCGCAATCTCATTCATCGTGGTTTTGTGAAAACCAAAATGTGAGAAGCGCTTTAGCGCTGCGTCAATGATTTGATCCTTACGATTCTCCATTTTTTACCTTTTTTTATTTTTGACTTTTTCTAAAAATTGTTCAAAAGTAAAGAATAGAAATTAAATAATATCATCCCTTTGTCAAAAAAGTGACGCTTAACACTTTTTTAACGGAATGATATCAGTTAGATAATCAAAAAAGAAGGTATTTTATTCTTGACTGAAAGTTTTGTGGAATTTCTTCTTATCGAAAGAATATAATTTGGCTGCACGGTATGATACTCCTTTTTGAAATTCATTCAATTCCTTAAGGTAGCCTAGGTTGTTGATTTTCTTCCGGAAATTTCTTTTATCGAGTTGCTTGTTCAGCAGAGCTTCGTACACTTGCTGCAATTGGGTAAGAGTGAACTTTGCAGGCAATAATTCATAAGGTGTTGTCGAATATGTAACTGTTTTTTTGAGCCTGTCAAGACTCAGCTCTATAATATCCTTATGGTCAAATGCAAGATCTGGCAAGTCTGTTACAGGAAACCATTTCAATTGCCGCATATAATTGGACCCTGAAAAGATTTTATTTTTCACCTCTTCCATCTGCACAAGAGCAAGATAAGCAACAGTTAAGATCCTTCCTTCTGGATGTCTTTTCACCCCGGCAAAGGCTGCCAGCTGATCCATATAAATATCTTTTAACCCTGTCATTTCAAATAAGATACGAGCAACGGCATCTTCCATTTCTTCATACTTATTCACAAAATAGCCGGGCAGAGCCCACCAATCCTTATAAGGATATTCATTCCTTTCTGCCAATAATACTTTTAATTGGCCCTCATCAAATGTTAGAATGACGCAATCTATTGTAAAATGTGTCTGCAAAATTTAAATTTATTTATATTGATCAATTGTTTCGTGAAAACCTCAACAATAATAACAATTACACAAACAAATTACCAAAAAAATTTAATAGTGTAAGAAATACACATTATATTCGTAAAACAAAAATACGAAAGACCTAATGAACAAGATACGAAGGATTGGCGTTTATACATCAGGTGGCGATGCCCCAGGGATGAATGCTGCCATTCGCGCAGTAGTTCGTACAGCACTGTTTAATGACTTAAAAGTAACCGGTATATTTAGAGGATATGAAGGAATGATCGAGGGTGATTTTACCGAAATGGTAAGTCGATCGGTAAGTTCCATCCTACAAAAAGGTGGAACCATCCTAAAATCAGCTCGCTGTCCCGAATTCAGAACTCCCGAAGGCCGTAAAAAAGCCTATGAAAATGTTAGAAAAGCAGGAATTGACGCTTTAGTTGCTATTGGCGGAGATGGTACCTTCACAGGTGCAGAAATCTTCTCCCAAGAATATGATATCCCAGTGATGTGTATTCCAGGTACAATCGACAATGACCTCTATGGAACCGACTATACACTAGGATTTGACACGGCCAACAATACAGTTATTGACGCCATTGATAAAATCAAAGATACAGCAGCTTCTCACAATCGACTTTTCTTTGTCGAAGTAATGGGAAGAGATTCAGGATGTATAGCCTTGAATGCTGGAGTTGCGGGTGGTGCTGAAGCTATCATGCTGCCGGAGAAAGAAACTGCTATCGATGAATTGATCGAAATGCTTGAAGTAGCGAAAGATAGAAACAAAACTTCAATGATCGTAATCATCGCTGAAGGGGATAAAAATGGTGGTGCTTACAATGTCGCTAAACGTGTGGAAGAAAAATTTGATTTTTATGACACAAAAGTTAGTATATTAGGACATTTACAGCGTGGAGGGTCCCCAAGTAGCTTTGACCGAGTACTTGCAACCCGTATGGGATACTTCGCGGTCAATGAACTAGTAAAAGGCAATAGAAGTGCAACTGTGGGTATCCGTGGAAGCAAAATGGTAGCTACAAGTCTAGAAGAAGCTTTGCGTGGCAAAGAATTCAAACTGGACGAGGAGTTGGTCACTATTGCAGAAGTAATGAACATTTAAACTTATGATTGCAGTCGTATTTAGTGGATCAAGATACGCCGATTGGCGACTTGCCGAAAAAGGAAGAGTCCTACATGGATTCAGAACTTCCGGCATAAACCCCTATATACAAGATGAAAGATTTATCTTTCAACTCCTGAACAAAAACACCCAACTCATCAATAATGCCGAAAGGATCCGTAAAATTTATTTTTTCGGAGCCGGAGCATCATCCAAAGAAAGACAAGAAAAAATTGAAAAAGTATTTTCTCAATTCTTTAAAAATGCAAAAGTCAAAGTATCACATGATATGCTGGCTTCCGCAATTTCAACTTTTGGAAATGAAAAAGGCATCATCGGAATTATAGGCAGTGGCTCAAATGCCGCCTATTACAATGGCAGAAAGATTGTCGATAACAATTATGGATTGGGATACATTTTAGCTGATGAAGCTTCAACAAATTGGCAAGCACGCCAGATATTGAAAGACTTCCTGACTGAATCAATGCCGCAGGGATTTCGGGAAAAACTCTTGCACAAACATAATATGGATCGAAAAACCATATTAGACAAAACTTATAATACCCCGAACCCGAACATCTTTTTAACTTCTTTTGCGGACTTTATCCTTGAAAACAAAGATGATCCGTATATGGAAGGGATTATCAGGAAAGGACTGGAAACATATGTTAAAACTTATCTTATACCGCTTTCAGAAACCTATCCGGACTCAACATTGAATTTCACAGGTTCTGTGGCAAACAACTATGCTGATTGGCTCCGGGAAATTGCAAAAGAGAACCATTTGGCAGTGGGAACCATTATAAGAGAACCTGTACAGAATCTTGTAAAATATTTTATAAATAAAAATTAGTAAAAATGAAAATTGGAATTAACGGATTTGGCCGTATTGGCCGTTTAGCATTCAGAGCTGCTGTAAAACGCAGTGATATTGAGGTAGTAGGGATCAATGACTTAGTTGAGCCTGATTACTTAGCTTATATGTTAAAATACGATTCAACTCACGGTCAATTTGACGGTACAGTTGAAGTTAAAGACGGAAACTTAATCGTAAATGGCAAAACAATTCGCGTAACAGCTGAAAAAGACCCTGCAAACCTAAAATGGGATGAAGTAGGTGCTGAAGTAGTTATCGAATCTACAGGTTTCTTCTTGACTCAAGAATTAGCTCAAAAACATATCGATGCTGGTGCGAAAAAAGTAATCATGTCTGCTCCTGCTAAAGATGATACTCCTACATTCGTAATGGGTGTAAACAACAAAGAATTAAAACCAGAATACAATATCGTTTCTAACGCTTCTTGTACTACAAACTGTCTTGCTCCTATTGCTAAAGTTTTGAATGACAAATTCGGAATCGTAGAAGGATTGATGACTACAGTACATGCTGTTACTGCAACACAAAAAACTGTTGACGGTCCTTCAGTAAAAGACTGGAGAGGTGGTCGTGGTGCTTACCAAAACATCATCCCTTCTTCTACTGGTGCTGCAAAAGCAGTAGGTCTAGTATTACCTGAATTAAAAGGTAAATTGACTGGTATGTCTCTACGTGTTCCTACAGCTGACGTTTCAGTAGTTGACTTAACTGTACGTCTTGAAAAAGGTGCTTCTTACGAAGAAATCAAAAAAGCTATGAAAGAAGCTTCAGAAGGTGAATTGAAAGGTATCTTAGGATATACTGAAGATGACGTAGTTTCTACAGATTTCTTAGGAGATGCTCGTACATCTATCTTCGATGCTAAAGCTGGTATTTCATTGAATGATAACTTCGTGAAAGTTGTATCTTGGTATGACAACGAATGGGGTTACTCAAACAAAATCATTGACTTAGCTCAAGAAGTTGGTAAATTATCTTAATTGATATTCAATTCATAAAAAAAGGCGATGTATTTTTACATCGCCTTTTTATATATTTAATTTTCTATTTCTCTTCTTTCATTAAGAAACCACCACCTATCAAATCATCACCTTCATAAAAAACGGCAGATTGACCTGGAGCAATACCTTTTACATTATGTACGAAATCCACTTGCATAATATCTCCGTGTTGAGTCAAGGTAGAAATAGCCCCAGAATCTTTATAGCGGATCTTGGTAATTGCTTCCATAGGTTTTTCCAGAGAAGCATATTTAACCAAATTGATATTTTTTACTAATGCCTTACTGCGTTCCAATTCGTGCTCTTCTCCCAACACTACTGAATTTGACTCAGGTAGAATTTGGATCACAAACATGGGCTTTCCTAAAGCTACACCCAAACCTCTGCGCTGTCCAATCGTAAAGTATGGATACCCGATATGTTGACCTACTACTGTTCCATCTGAAAGGATAAAGTTCCCTGGTCCGATCTCCTCATCAAGCGAAGGACGTTTATGTCTTAAGAATGAACGATAATCGTTATCAGGCACAAAACAGATTTCATAGCTCTCTGATTTATTTGCCAATTCTTTCTGACCCATATCCAAGGCCATTTGGCGGATTTCCTTCTTGGTGAAACTTCCCAAAGGAAATTGTGTCCTAGCTAAATTTTCTTGTGACACTCCCCATAGTACATAAGACTGATCCTTATTTTCGTCCTTCCCTTTAGAAATGACGTGACGACCATTATCATGCAATCTAATATTAGCATAATGACCGGTTGCAATAAATTCACAATCCAACTTATCAGCGCGTTTCATCAATGCCTCCCACTTGATATGGGTATTGCACAGAACACATGGATTCGGAGTTCTTCCGGCAATATATTCATCCACAAAATTATCGATCACATAATCTCCAAACTCAGAACGAATATCTAGGATATAATGCGGAAAACCATAGTTCACAGCCAATGTTCTTGCGTCATTGATACTGTCCAAACTACAACATCCCGTTTCCTTTGAAGAGCCGCCGGAACTAGCATAATCCCATGTTTTCATCGTGATGCCGATGACCTCATATCCTTGTTCGTGTAGCATGACAGCAGCAACGGAGCTATCAACTCCCCCACTCATCGCTACCAAAACTCTTCCTTTTTTACTCATAGTATTTTATTGAAGTGCAAAGATACCGTTATTTGCCCATTCCCAATGTTTATTTGATGTAATTTTATCTCAATCAAAATCAAGACTTTGAATAAAACCTCAAAAATAATTCCTGCAAAAGTTTTAGAATTCGAAAAAGGACGGTATATTTGCATCGCAAGTTCGGTAACGGGTCTGTAAAATAAGGTGCCATAGCTCAGTTGGTAGAGCAAAGGACTGAAAATCCTTGTGTCGCTGGTTCGAATCCAGCTGGCACCACAAAAAAAACTCAGTAATCGCTGAGTTTTTTTGTTTAAACGATTTCCATTCATATCTACGTTATAAATTCTCAAACTTATCGTTTTTATAAGAATTCTCTAAATTCAAATTTTTTTAGTTTATTAAAATTTCTAAAAGCACAACACATACACACAAATACAATTTAAATTTTATTCCCGTGAAAATAACCTCTTTACAAGCTCTAAACAAAGTTTTATTTGCATATGAATATTGTTTTCTTACCTTTGTACCGTTGTCAAGCAAATAGCGAGATAACTGACCTGATAAGAACAGAATAAAATCTTAAAAGGTGCCATAGCTCAGTTGGTAGAGCAAAGGACTGAAAATCCTTGTGTCGCTGGTTCGAATCCAGCTGGCACCACAAAAAAGCCCATCAAACGATGGGCTTTTTTATTGCTGATTTCTATAAATAGATCCTATTATCACTCCTTGAATTTCCCACAAAACCGCTTAAATAAAATTTATCACACTGAATTCCAATTGATTAACTTAAGTCATTAACAATTTCTTAAAATACCACAAAATAGGTATACATTATTTCAATTTTCATGTATAAATTAGACAAATAAAACCAAGAAATTAATTAACCGAATTTCACTAAAGACGTTTCAAAATTTTTATCATAATGGAAGTGCTGTGTTCCCTACACAAAATCTTCATCTGAGCCGTTCTGGCTTTTGTTAAACAAGTATGGGGCTGTCTCCTATGTTTGTGTCAAGCAAATGTAGGAGACATTTTTTGTTTTATAGATTTGCTGTATTTAGTGAAAAGAGGGAGAGCCTAGGGCTGTCTTAGTAGCTTTTTTAGCATACTGATTTTTAGAGATGGCCTTCCTCTTTTTCGCTTCCTAAGACAGAACAGAATGTAAGGCGGAATTACAGTCCAGCTTGAATATCCATCAGGAGACAAGTCCAAGGGAAGTTTCACTATTGATTTTTCAGTTTCACATCAAAAAATTAACATGAAAACACTCAAGCAGGTCGTTGGCATT
>NZ_PEBA01000065.1:0-191146 GCF_002734235.1 Sphingobacterium sp. 1.A.5 | reverse complement strand
ATGGACTGCACTTATCGGGATCCTGCTCTTTAAGTACATCCAGAAGAAGGCAAAATACAATTGGAACCTCTCGAATCTGGTCAACTTTATCAGGATGAACATATTCGTGAAAATTGATCTGTGGAAATGGGCTGATGATCCGTTCATTTCAGGAAAACCACCTGATAAAAAAGGACAATATGTGCTCTTTTAGTAACACACATAGGATACCTTTCCAGTAATTAACCGAATTCTTCAATTGAACACGAATGGAGATGGATTTTTTATGCCAAAATATTTATTTAGGACAGTACTGATTTATACCCTAATCATTATACTATACCTTTGAACCATTACTAACAAGTGCCTTATTTAAATCCTATGAAAAAGAAATACACTATTCCTTTTATGCTCGTTTTGGCAATTTCATTTTTATTGAATACTTCTTGTAGCAAAGATGAAAAGGGAGATGACCAAATACAAATTACTGAAGATAAACCTGGTGAGATTCCTGGATTGGGCGAAGCCGAAGGAGAATTGACAGGACAAAAATATAAGTTGCCTGAAGGAATTGAACAAGTAGGTGAAATCATCGGATATGAAGGCGATATAAATACTACCGCAAAACAAAAGTCAAGAGAATTAAGAGCCAGCGGAAAAAATAATGCTAAAAAAGCTGAATCGCCAGCCGAAGTATCAACAGATTTTTCAAGAGGAAGCGGGTATTATGTACGTGTGAGAATAAATTTGAAAAACACAACTTCTAGCAACAGAAAAGTAGAACTACCAGCAGGATTAGTCATCAAATCAAGATCTGGAACCTATCAAAATGGTGTTCTCCTGAAGAAAACATCAATAGATATTCCTGCTAATAAAACTATCCTGTTAGACCTTCACATGTATTGTGGTAATGCAGCGAAATCATCATCGTCACCAAGTGAGAAATATGATCTTGCCGTGATTTCAAATTCATCTAGCCTTCATGATTTAATCAACAGATTGAAAAATAAAAAGATAAATATTGAACAATATTTTAAGGAAACTGATGGTATGGATAAATATGAAGACATCGTTGCTTTTCTACAAAACATACTTTGGAATGTCACAGATTCAGAATCTGGATTATTAGACGATGATATCGAGTATATCAATTCTATCCCAAATGACTAATCCATCTAACTATTAGTACATATACACTATTATTAAAATAGCCCTTCTTAGGGCTATTTTTCTTTTATAGTTTCTTCGATAAACTCTATTATCTCCTTTGTTTCACCTGGTTGAAACCAATTCGTATTTCCATACTTCTTAAACCAAGTTATCTGCCTTTTGGCATACCTTCTTGAATTTTGCTTTATCTGAGAGATTGCATCCTCGAGGGAAATTTTAGAATCTAAATATTCAAATAATTCAGCATATCCTACAGTGAGTAAAGCTGGTTTATGTCGGAATTCTTCTAATGATTTTACCTCTTCTAGGAGCCCAGCTTCCATCATTAGATCTACGCGGAGATTAATACGCTCATATAATTTTTCCCGATCCATATTTAAGCCAATGGTCAAAACCTCAAAATCTCTTTGTGATTTTTGATTGGTCATAAAATGGGAAATGGGCTTTCCTGTTGCTTCATAAACCTCAATCGCCCGAATAACACGTTGAGGGTTGTCAATATCCGAATTAGAATAATAAGAGGGGTCTATCTCTTGTAATTTTTTTTTCAAAGGTTCCAACCCTTCTTCCTTAAACCAATTGTTCAAAGAATTTCGAACTCCTTCAGGAGCTTTTGGCAGGTCATCCAATCCTTCTGTTAATGCCCGCACAAACAAACCTGAACCACCTACAGCAATAACTATTTTGTTGTTTTCAAAGAGATCTTCCAAACAGCCTAATGCCTCACGTTCGAAATCCCCAGCGGAATATTCTTCTGAAATGGAATGTGAATCGATAAAATAATGCTGAGCTTGAGCAAGTTCCTCAACCGAAGGCTTTGCAGTTCCAATGCTCATTTCTCGATAGAATTGTCTTGAATCTGCAGAAATAATCGATGTTTTAAAATGATTGGCAAGATCGATCGCTAAAGCTGTTTTACCAACAGCTGTAGGACCTACAACAACAATCAAAGTTTTCTTTTTACTCATTATTCACTAACAGATACTGTCAAAAAAAATAGATGATAGACTAATCTACCATCTATTGTGAATTTAAATATTATAAATATTAATAATCTTCTTCTTTTGAATTATTTGATTCTCCACCTTCAGACTCTTCCCCTTCCTCATCATCAAACATATCGTAATCATCCTCTTCATCCACTCCGTATTCTTCACCCTCTTCTGCTACAAATTCATCTTCATCGTCATCATCTGGACTGATAGGAAAATTCGCTGCTGTTAGATTTCTTGGAGCTTCACCAACCTTCTTGAAAAGCGCAGGATATTCCTTGCCATCTTCTTCTTTTAAAATCTTGATGAGTTCAACGTGAAAATCATAAGGACGGTCGAAATTATACGTATAATAGAATTTTTGATGTGGATCATCAATAAATTTACTTAAACGGATCTCTTCAACATTCAAAACCCCATTTGCTTTTTTTCTATCATTTGGCAAATAAGCAATCTCAATCCCTTTTTTCCATTGATCATTGCTTACATAAAATGAGGATGAACGCTCAGTATCATAACCCGTAGTTTTTTGAATCTCTCTGTGTAAATCCAAAAAAGTACTTTTAGAAGGCATATCTATTTCTCTATAAACATCTTCGTAGTCTTCAAAAGTTATTCTAAATCTGTAAATCGCCATGTTATTTAATGTGTTTATTAGATTAAGCTATATTTCAAGCTTTAAAAATACATATTTTTTTAAAAAATCAATTTCTATAAAACTTGAGTTAAACCCAAGCTTTTACCCTTTTCTACCATGAAACTGAAGGCTTCCTGTTTGGAATTTGGAATATCCCCTTCTAAAATCGCTTCACGGATAGCATTCTTTATAATACCAACGAATCGACCTGGCCCAATGCCAAATGTTTTCATGATATCTTCCCCATCAATGGGAGGCTGCCAATTTCTTAAATGATCCCTCTCCTCTACATCTTTCAACTTCTGTTTTACTAAGTCGAAATTCTCCCTATATTTCTTCTTCTTATATTCATTCTTTGTAGTTACATCTGCATGGCATAGCAACATCAAATCATCAATATCATCCCCAGCTTCAAACAGCAACCTTCTTACCGCAGAGTCTGTAACTATATCCTTCACCAATACTATGGGCCTTAAATGAAGTAGGACAAGTTTTTGAACAAACTTCATCTTCTCATTTAAAGGCAGCTTCAAATCTGCAAACAGCTTGGGAACCATTTTAGCTCCTCTGTCTTCATGCCCATGAAACGTCCACCCAATTTTCTTGTCAAACCTTTTCGTAGCAGGTTTAGCAATATCATGCATGATAGCAGCCCATCTCAACCACAGGTCTGAAGACATTTCAGCAACATTATCCAAAACATCCAAAGTATGATAAAAATTGTCCTTATGCCCTTTCCCGTCAATGTATTCTACTCCATGTAAATCATACATCGCAGGAAATATCTTCTCCAGAAGTCCAGTATCAAATAAATACTTAAACCCGATAGAAGGTTTTTCAGCTAGAATAATTTTATTCAGTTCGTCCGCAATTCTTTCTTTAGAGATAATTTGAATGCGATCTGCCTGTTCGCTGATAGCATTAAGTGCTTGGGCTTCAATCCTGAAATTCAGCTGTGTCGCAAATCGAATAGCACGCATCATTCGTAATGGATCGTCAGAAAACGTAATATCTGGTGCCAAAGGGGTCCTGATGATCCTGTTTTTAATGTCTTCAACTCCATTGAATGGATCCACCAGCTCACCATAATTTGCACTGTTCAATGAAAATGCCATAGCATTAATGGTAAAATCACGACGATTTTGGTCATCCTCAAGAGTGCCATCTTCTACAATAGGCTTCCTCGAATCCTTTCTATAGGATTCTTTTCTCGCACCAACAAACTCTACTTGAAGACCCTGATAGACTAACATTGCTGTGCCAAATGATTTATAAACAGCAACTTTGGTGTTAAGCTTCTCACCCAATTTATTGGCAAAATCAATTCCACTTCCTAAAACAAGGATATCGATATCGTCTTTAAATGGGCGACCCATTATTCTATCACGCACATATCCGCCAATTACAAAGCAAGCGACTTGCTCTGTTTGGGCCAATTCTTTAATTATAGGAAAAATGGGATGACTTAAATTCTCACTCATAGCAACAAAGTGCAAAAGTAATGAAATTTATAGACAACAATAGGTGGAACCTTTAGTAAATACAAATGTTTACCTAATCGCGATCTTTTGACAATCGGCGGAAGGCAAGTGGATTTTCAGTAAGTACTTCTTGTTCTCTGCGTCTATTTACAATATGAACAGCTTCAAAAATAGCTTCCAAGAAAGATGCATTGGAGGCTAAGTTCTTCCCAGCGATATCATAACCCGTACCATGGTCGGGTGACGTACGAACAACTGGAAGACCAGCAGTAAAGTTAATACCATTGCGAGCAGCGATATGTTTGAAAGGAATCAAGCCTTGATCATGGTACATCGCCAAAACTGCATCAAACTTGGTATACGCATCTGCTGCAAAGAATCCATCCGCTGGAAAAGGCCCAAAACAAAAGATATCCTCAGCATTCGCCTTTTCGATAGCAGGTCGGATAATAACACGATCTTCTGTACCAATAAGACCATCATCGCCTGCATGGGGGTTCAATCCCAAAACAGCAATCTTAGGCTTCTGAATCCAGAAATCCTTCTTAAGGCTTTCGTTCATCATTCTTAACTTATGAAGGATACTATCCTCAGAAATAGCTGCCGAGACCTCTTTGACAGGAATATGACCTGTTACTACACCTACCCTCAATTCGTCACTAACCATAAACATCAATACGTCCTTTGCATCAAATGCATTTTGTAAGTATTCGGTATGTCCAGGAAAATTAAACCCTTCTTGTTGAATATTGTGTTTGTTGATCGGGGCAGTAACCAAAGCATCAATTACCCCCGCTTTCAAATCCTCAGTAGCACGTTGTAAGGATATAAAAGCATATTTACCGCCAATTTCATTTTGCTCTCCAAGGGAAATCTTGACATCCTCTTGCCAACAATTAATCATATTGGGACGTTTAGGATTTGCTTGTTCCGCTGAATTGATTACATTAAAACTAAAATCATTAACGCCAATCGCTTTACGATGAAATGAAGCAACTTTAGTGTTTCCATAAACAATCGGTGTAAAGAAATCCATTACCCTGCTATCCATCAAGGATTTGATAATAACCTCTAAACCAATCCCGTTTATATCACCTACAGAAATACCAATTTTTAATTTTTCACTCATCGTCAATGCTTTTAGATATAGTCAAAAATAGCAAAAAAACATAAACATTATGCTTGAATTGCCATTTAGCTATAAATGGACGATTAAATTAAATTCCCACAACGCTAAAAACACTATCTTTGTGACAAATACATCCTATGGGTTCAGTACGCGCAAAAAAACATTTAGGTCAGCATTTCCTTAACGATAAAAATGCCGCACAACGAATTGTTGAGGCTTTAACTCCTTCACTTGGATTCAAACAGGTATTAGAGGTAGGACCGGGTATGGGAGTTTTATCCGATTTTTTATTACAAAATAAAGAATATGAAACTTTCCTAATTGATGTTGATGATGAATCGATCGAATTTTTAGCAGATAAATACCCTGAATTGGACAATCGATTAATTCATGGAGATTTTTTGAACCTCGATTTCAACCAATATTTTGGCGATAAAATGGCCGTTATTGGAAATTTCCCCTATAACATTTCCTCACAGATCTTATTCAAAGTATTAGAGGAAAGAAATAGAGTAGTTGAGATGGTTGGCATGTTTCAAAAAGAAGTTGCTGAACGATGTGTTGCTAAACCAGGCAATAAAGAATATGGCATCTTGAGTGTGTTTTTACAAGCTTATTACGATGTTTCCTACCTTTTTACCGTCAAAGCGGGGGCATTCAACCCTCCGCCAAAGGTATTATCAGGCGTAATGCGAATGGTTAGAAATAACCGTGAAACATTGGATTGTGATGAAAAATTATTTTGGAGAGTCGTAAAGGCAGGATTTAATCAAAGAAGGAAAACACTGAGAAATGCACTTTCTGCAGTGGTTCCAAAGGATCGGATGAGCGACAATCCACTCTATGAATTGAGGGCTGAGCGTTTGTCAGTTAAGGATTTCGAAGCCTTGACCAATGAAATTGCAGCAAAACTTTAATCATGGAAGTTCAAAGTGAGTTCACAATAATCGGTGGTGGGGTGGCTGGCCTAACGGCAGCAATTGCCCTTAAAAACCTAAATCGTGAATTCCACCTTTTTGAACAAGCAAAAGAACTGAAGGGAATTGGCGCAGGATTTGGCTTGGCAGCAAATGCCATGCAAGCCTTAGATTATATTGGGCTACGCAATGAAATTGAAAACATTGGATACTATCTAGATTCCTTTGCTATCTTGGACAAAAACGGGGAAATATTGGTCAACCCCAATACAAAAAAACTTTCCGAAAAATATGACCAGAAAAACTTCGCCATTCACCGATCTGACTTACACTTATTCTTACTTTCCAAGATTGATCAAATCAATTTATCATTAGCAAAAAGAGCCATACATTTCAAGCAACACACAGACTTTATCGAACTGTATTTTGAGGATGGTTCCATTTATAGGACTAAATATCTAATAATTGCCGATGGTGTCAAGTCTCCATTAAGACAACAATTAATTCCCGATTCGAAACCTAGATATGCTGGCTATAGCTGCTGGAGAGCAACAATAGACAATTCATCTTTAAAACTTCAAAAAGGAACAGAAACTTGGGGAGATAAAGGCAGATTTGGATTAACTCCCTTAATCAATGATAGAATCTATTGGTATGCTTGTATAAATGGACCTCGGCAGAACCCAACCTTTAAAAATTTTGCAATAGAAGATCTGAAAAAACAGTTTTCTTCCTACCATCACCCAATTCAAGAAGTACTTTCTCAAACCAATAATGAACAACTTATTTGGAGTGATATCATAGATATTAAACCATTAAATCAATTTGCATTTGATAATATCCTTATTATTGGTGATGCGGCTCATGCATGTACTCCAAACATGGGACAGGGGGCCTGCCAAGCGATGGAAGATGTAGCAGTATTGACAGATGAACTTCAAAAAAACAAATCTGTAAAGTATGCATTTAAATCCTTTGAATCCAGAAGATTAAAGAGAACTAAATATATTACTGACACCTCAAAATTTATTGGTGAAGTAGCGCAATGGGAGAATAAATTCCTAATTTCATTAAGAAATAACATGATGAAAATCATGCCTGAACGGATGAATCAGCAGGCATTGATTAAGCTTTTCAAACAAGACTTCATGAAATAACATTACAGCATATGAACATCTTAATTGTTGACGATATACACGAAATTCTATTAGAAAAACTTAGCAAAGCAGGAGTAAAATTCAATTATCAACCCGAAATAGACAAAATAGGTGCAGAAAAATTGATCCCTGAGTATGATGGGTTAATTATTAGGTCAAAATTCCAAGTCGACAAAGACTTTATTGACCTGAATCCTTCTCTTAAAATGATTGGAAGAGCTGGTGCAGGAATGGACAATATCGATGAATTATACGCTGAAAGCAGAGGAATTAAACTTATTCCTGCCAATGAAGGAAATAGAGATGCTGTTGGAGAACATATGATCGGTATGTTGCTAAGCCTAATGAACAATTTAAACCGTGGAGATAAAGAAGTAAGGACCGGCTTGTGGAAAAGGGAAGAAAACCGTGGCTATGAATTAAAAGGTAGAACGGTCGCTTTGATTGGTTATGGCCATAATGGCAAATCAATGGCCAAGAAACTATCGGGATTTGATGTCAATGTAATTGCTTACGATAAATATAAAACAGGATTTTCTGACCAATATGCAACGGAAGTTTCGATGGAAGAAGTTGTAAAAAGAGCGGATGTATTGAGTTTCCATATTCCATTAACGAGAGAAACAAAAGGAATGGTGGACGATGAATATTTATACCATTTCAGGAAACCAATATTTTTCTTGATGGGCGCAAGAGGTGGAATTGTAAATATCCCAGCTATACTCAAAAAATTGGATGAAGGAAAAATTATTGGGGCTGCCTTTGATGTATTACCGATAGAAAAGTTCCCGTCCTTAGCCGATCAAGACTGGTATCAAGACCTTATCAATAGAGAAAATGTATTGCTAAGCCCACATGTGGCGGGCTGGACGTTTGAAAGTTATTACAAATTATCAGATGTTTTGGCGGATAAAATCATCTCACATCTTAATAAATAATAAGACCAATAGCCATTGAATGATCAGAGAAAGATCTAAAAGATAAACATGATGATAATGTTTTTCCTTGGAATAGATTATGAATCTCAGCATGATCAAAATCAACATCGTTGTTAATAATAGACCAATTTTAACATTTAAAGAGTTTGGGGATAAGGCAATCAAGATTAAATGAAATAGCCCAATACCATAAGATAAGTTGATTGCTCGCTCCTTTCCTAATAATATGGGAACAGTTTTTAGGTTATAGAGACTGTCTTGTTCATAATCCCTGATATCAAAGGGCAAAGTACACAAAACTAGGAATACAATCTTTACCAATCCTAAATAATTTGCCGCATACCAATTGATATCTGCACCATTAGCAAATAGTTCTACCACTGGCAAGCCGACGCTACTTAATGACCACACTAGTGCAATATAAAAAACCTTGAGCCCAGGAACCTGGCGCATGGAGATCCATTTACCTTTTGTTTTTAAAAGAGGTACAGCATAAGCAAGACTGATTACACCTATAAACCCCAAAAAAACCAATGTTAAAAAATGAACATGAAACAGTGCCCAAATAGTAATCAGAAAGGATACAGCACTAAAAGTCCAGAAAAGCCACATGTTTTTCCCAATCCACCGAGTCCGGTGGTAGGGAGATTTACTGGGGTCTTGGGGAAGTGACAGATATAAACTCAAATTATAAAGCAACAAAGTTGTCGCCCCCTCAATCCATAGAATAGGGCTATTGACAGGAAAGTTCAGAACATAATACGTCAAGGCACATTGTGCCACAGCGGCAAATGCAATCAACAGGTTGGTATGTACCAAAAAATAATAAATCTTTTTCAAACCCATTATCATGTTAGGCTAACATTTAACACTCAATATTTGTTCCTGACGTACAAAAATTAGCATTTCAGTCGAAAAAAAATTAAATTAGCTAAACAGGTTCTTGTTTTTTCCGCTGCAAATAACTAATTGACCGAATTAAATAATTTCCTGTTGTAAAGATAATGTAGACCTATAATTTTTTATTAAAAAATGAATTTTCAGCTAAAATCTTTTGAGGAGTATCAAGAAGCTTACAATAAGAGTGTAGAAGAGCCAGAAGCGTTTTGGAGTGAGGTGGCGGACCATTTCTTTTGGAAAAGAAAATGGAACAATGTACTGAACTGGAATTTTAAAGATCCAGACATAAAATGGTTCGAAGGAGCTAAATTAAATATTACAGAAAACTGTTTAGACCGCCATATTTATAAATTAGGAGATCAGCCAGCCATTATATGGGAACCCAATGACCCGAATGAAGCACACCGAATCCTCACTTACAAGCAATTGCTACAAAAAGTAGAGCAATTTGCCAATGTTCTAAAAAACAATAATATCCGTAAAGGTGACCGTGTATGTATTTATTTACCGATGGTGCCTGAATTGGTTATTGCTGTTTTAGCCTGTGCTAGAATTGGAGCCATACATAATGTAGTGTTTGGTGGTTTCTCCGCTAGATCAATTGCAGACCGCATCAATGATGCTGAATGTAAATTGGTTATAACTTCAGATGGTGGATTCCGTGGACAGAAAATATTGGAATTGAAGTCTATCGTTGATGATGCCTTGATGCAGTGTGACACCGTAGAAAAGGTAATCGTACTGACCAGAACTCGTACCCCTGTATCTATGATTAAAGGACGTGATGTATGGTGGGAAGATGAAATCAAAAAGGTAGAAACACAAGGTAACCCGGCTTGTCCCGCTGAAGAAATGGATGCTGAAGATACTTTATTTATTCTTTATACATCTGGCTCAACAGGAAAGCCTAAAGGTGTCGTGCATACCACAGCCGGTTATATGGTTTATACAGGCTACACATTTGCAAATACGTTCCAATACAAACCTGAAGAAGTATATTTCTGTACGGCAGATATCGGATGGATCACAGGTCACAGTTATATTATCTATGGGCCATTGTCACAAGGTGCTACTTCCTTAATGTTCGAAGGTATACCAACTTATCCGGATGCAGGACGTTTTTGGGACATCGTTGACAAATATAATGTGAACATCCTTTACACCGCTCCAACTGCAATTCGCTCGTTGATGGCATTTGGAGACGATTTCCTAGAAGGAAAAAACCTGTCCTCTTTGAGAGTCCTTGGTACTGTTGGTGAACCAATCAACGAAGAAGCGTGGAACTGGTACCACGACAAAATCGGCAAAGGCGAGTGCCCAATCGTAGATACTTGGTGGCAAACTGAAAATGGTGGTCATTTGATCACTCCGATTGCTGGTATTACACCTGAAATACCAGGATACGCGATGTTGCCATTGCCGGGAGTTCAACCTTGTCTAATGGATGAAAATGGAGAAGAAATTCAAGGTAATGATGTATCAGGAAACCTATGTATCAAATTCCCTTGGCCTGGTATGTTGCGTACGACATGGGGTGACCATGAACGATGTAGACAAACTTATTTCTCAACCTATGAAAATATGTATTTCACGGGCGACGGTTGTTATAGAAGCCCTGAAGGTTACTATAGAATTACAGGCCGTGTAGATGATGTATTGAATGTTTCAGGCCATAGAATTGGAACGGCTGAAGTAGAGAATGCAATCAATATGCACTCAGATGTTGTTGAATCAGCAATTGTAGGTTACCCACACCCAGTAAAAGGCCAAGGTATTTACGCCTATGTCATTGCAAATCACCACATCGATGCTGAAAAAACTAGACAAGATATTTTGCAAACAGTGACTCGCATCATTGGAGCAATTGCAAAACCTGATATTATTCAATTCGTAACAGATCTTCCTAAAACCAGATCAGGAAAAATCATGCGCAGAATATTGCGCAAAGTTGCCGAAGGAGAATTGGAAAATTTAGGTGACACTTCAACTCTGCAAGACCCAACAGTGGTAGAAGCAATTATTGAAGGCGCAAAAGAAATGAAAAAATAATAAGTTGCTAGCGGAGCCGAAGCACGGTTGCTGAGCGGAGCCGAAGCAAAAACAAAGCGGTCGAATCTTTCATGATTAGACCGCTCTCTTTTTAGCCCAACAATTTTTCTAGTCCAAGGAAAATTCAAATTCTTGGTTTTTTTCCTTTTTATAAGCTAGGTTTTGTGTTCCTGGTGAAATGGCAAATAATGGTGAAAAGGTTTTTACCTTAACAGTTTTTCCATCTGGTAGAAACTCCAAATATCTCAACCATCCATCGCCACCATTTCCAAACCAACCCCCTCCCATTGCTTGGGCATTGAATGTCATTTGAGTAACGGTCTTGCCTGCAGCATTTTTATCCTGTCTGAAGCCGAGGTGACCATCAAATTTATCAGGTTCACCAATATGTCCAGAGAATACCATCCTGATATTTTTTGAAGGTTTCACTAATTTCTCGAATACGGCAGCACCATAGTTTGAATCTCCAATTTTATATCCCTCAGTTTTAATATGATTACTGTTTTTATCCAAATAAGTATGAGTTAACAATATGACATCATGGTTTTCATACTTTGGTTGTGCCAATGTTTTCTTTGCCCAGTCAATAACTTCATTTCGAGGTGCAAATTCCAGTACCATAACCAATATTTTCTTTGGATGAGGGGTTTGAAATTCATAAATAGCATTCACATTAGAAGAATTTCCATTTAATGCCGGCCCTACTTCACGAAGTGCTTTTGCATTAAATCCATTCTGTTCGGGTGAAAAATACTTATCAAACTGTGTGGATCGATATTCCGCACTGACATGTCCATAATCATGGTTACCGGTAGCCAATACATAAGGAACATGATTGTCTAATTTGCGAAAAGCTTCACTCGTATTGGTCCATTGCTGTTTACTGTTTTGATTGGCAGCCTTTCCATCTGGATTTAATAAATCATTTTGTTCTACTAAATCGCCTGTACAAAGAACGAATTGAGTATTTAAAGAATCTACATTCTCTCGTATCCATGATGTCATTAAATTTAAGACCCCGACATTCCTGTCATACTTCACATAAGTTTGTGGGTCCGGGATCAAAACTAATGACCATGATTCGTTGTTAATTAATTTAGGTTTGACATAATTTTCTTGACCAAATGATTGGGTACTAATTAAAAGAAATCCCAAAAATATGGACCAAAATGAGATAGGTTTACATTTCATAATGATTAAAAAGTTGATTATTTAAAACTACCAAGAAAACTAGATTTTTCCCTATAAATTTTAAGGTTTAATCTTAATTTAACACGAAAAATTCCTGTTTTTTATTATTTTTAACCCAATCCCATAATTCTTTAAGAGAACGCCCATGTTATTTACAATACTTTTAGGTTTGATTTCTTCGATTTTGCTAATCCCATTCGGCAAACGATTTAAATCATCTTGGAGTATATTATTGCCATTGGTCCCAACAGTACTATTCTGCTACTACTTAGGCTATATCCCTAAAATTGCGAATGGACTAAACTATATGCAAGAAATAAATTGGGTCCCTTCATTAGGTGTTAACTTTGACTTAAAACTTGATGGTCTATCTTTATTGTTCTGCCTACTAATCACCGGGATTGGAACCGGGATATTTTTCTATGCAAGAACTTATTTAAAGGGTCACCCCTATTATGATCGGTTCTTTGGGTATCTCTATCTTTTTATGTCAGCAATGATAGGCCTTGTCTTATCTGACAATATTTTCTTGTTGTTTATTTTTTGGGAACTCACCAGTATCAGTTCATTCTTCTTGATAGGATTCAACAACGACCAAGAAGCATCCCGAAAAAGTGCCATGACAGCTTTGACAATCACTGGAATGGGGGGATTTTTTCTCCTTGCAGGATTGGTGTTGATGGGTAATGTTGCGGGAACATTTAGAATTTCAGAACTTATAGAATATCGAAATGTAATTTTAGAACACCCTCAATATCCACTGATTTTAGGTTTGCTATTTTTAGGTGCTTTTACAAAATCGGCCCAATTCCCTTTTCATTTTTGGTTACCAGGAGCAATGAAAGCTCCCACGCCAGTTTCAGCGTACCTGCATTCAGCAACCATGGTAAAGGCAGGAATTTATCTATTGGCTAGGTTCTTCCCGATTCTAAGTGGAACAGAATTATGGAGCTATACCCTCATGGGAGTCGGAGGATTTACCATGCTTTATTCAGCAATCCATTCTCTATTTCGGACAGATTTAAAATCGATTCTTGCATATTCTACCATTTCTGCTCTCGGCATTCTTGTATTTCTGTTAGGTGTTGGCTCAAAAGAAGCTGTGATAGCGGCAAGTGTATTTATATTGGTCCATGCATTGTATAAAGCTACCTTGTTTTTAGTTACCGGCATTGTAGATCATGAAACTCATACTAGAGACATCACTAAGCTTGCTGGTTTACGGAAAGTTTTGGGTCCTGTAGCTTTAGCTGCTGGGTTGGCGGCATTGAGCAGTGCTGGATTGCCCTCAACATTCGGTTTTATTGGAAAAGACTTAATTTATGAAGCAACCCTGCACGCAGAAAAAAATTGGATCCTAATCTTGACAATAATTGCTGTTGCTACCAATATATGCTTAGTAGCAGCCGGATTTATGGCTGGGTTTAAGCCCTTTTTTGGACCTTTGCCTCAGGAATACGCTAAGGTACATCTTCCTTATAAATCAATGTGGATAACACCTTTGATCTTAGCCATCCTAGGTTTGATATTCGGTCTTGTGCCAAGTTTGGCAGGCAATTTCATCAATTACCAAGCAGCAAATTCTATTTTCGGTGGAGACACCGAAATGCATCTGGCAATTTGGCACGGGTTCAATACAGTTTTGGTTTTAAGTTTGGTGACATTGGCTGCAGGAACATTCCTCTACATGGTCAATAAACCAAGTGAAGCCAAAGTAAATTATATTGAAAAATTTCAACGATTGTCTCCGCAAACAATTATTACAGGTTATGCCAATGATATAGTTCGTTTTTCTCAATGGTTTACCAACTTTTTCCACAATGGCTATTTGAGATCATATCACATGAAGATCATTCTTTTTGCTGAAGCATTGTTGATCTATAAATTATGGCAGAGTGGACCAATCCAAATAGATTTTGAAAACCTTACACCACTTACAATTTACGAAGTGGCGGTGGTAATTATCTTATTGGGGGCATTGGTAATCGTCATCGCAACGCCTTCCAGGTTAACATCAGTAGTAGCCATGAGTGTGATTGGTTATTGTATCTGTTTGATGTATGTATTTTACAGTGCACCCGATCTTGCTATGACCCAATTTACTATTGATACTTTAAGTACTGTATTATTTGTATTGGTCCTTTACAAATTACCTAGCTTCTTAAACCTGGCATCTGCTAGAGAAAGATATCGCGACAGTGTTGTCGCACTGGGATTTGGAGCAATTTTATCTATAATAGCACTGAAGGTATTATATGAACCAATTCAAACCCAAACCAGTGATTTCTATGGCGAAAACGCCTATATATTAGCTAAGGGAAAGAATGTCGTAAACCTAATCTTAGCGGACTTTAGAGGGATTGACACCATGTTTGAAACTGTCGTTTTAGGGATTGCGGCATTAGGCGTCTACAGCTTATTAAAATTAAGATTGAAATCTTCAGAAAAAGAATAAAGATATGCGAAGTATAATATTGCAAACAGCAACTAGGTATTTGTTGCCTATTTTATTACTGTTCTCTTTCTTTCTTCTATTAAGAGGACATTATTATCCAGGAGGAGGATTTGTTGGTGGATTAGTAGCCTCCATAGCTTTTGTGCTGCACAGTTTCGCCAATGGCACCGAAGCAACAATGAAAATATTGAGAAGAAAACCATTGTCATTAATTCCAATAGGATTAGGAATTTCAGCGACAAGTGTCGTTATGCCAACATTTTTTGGCCTGCCGCCAATGACTGGATTATGGTGGGAAGAAAAAGTGCCTGTAATCGGAATGATTGGATCAGCTTTATTTTTTGACTTGGGTGTATACTTGGTCGTTATTGGTGTTGTATTGACAATATTATTTACCATTTCATTAACCAAAGATTAAGAGATGGAGTTATTATTAGTTGTTGTATTAGGTTTTTTATATGCTGCAGGAGTCTATTTGATCCTGAGAAGAAGCATGGTAAAACTATTGTTGGGAATTATGTTACTCGGAAACGGAACTAATATCCTGATTTTCTTATTGGGATCTCTTACGAAAGGGAAACCTCCAGTAATAGACCCTAATCATAATGTTTTTCAAGATATATATGCGGATCCAATACCACAGGCATTGATCCTCACTGCCATTGTAATCAGTTTCGCATTGACAGCATTTGCCATTGTATTATTAAAGCGTGTCTATGCATTAGTAGACACAGATGATTTGGACGATTTAAACACGCCGGAAGAAGAAGATATATGATAGATAATCACATTTTAGCACCTGTTTTCATACATCTTTTTACAGCCATTATCCAATTAATTGCCTGGAGGAAAACCGTATCACAAAGATTTCTTAGTGTCGGTGGTACCTTTATCGGCCTTTTGATTGCCATCCGTTTATTTACTAAAGTTTACACTGAAGGATCTCTGCATATGAATGCATCCAATTGGGAGGCTCCTTTTGGAATTGTATTCCTAGCCGATTTACTCAGCACATCTATGGTTCTCTTGACATCCATAGCAGGTTTTGCAGTATCCATCTTTTCTTCTGTAGGCTTAAGTAGGCAAAGAATGCTGTACGGTTATTTCCCAATTTTCCATTTCCTATTGATGGGATTAAACGGAGCTTTCCTGACTGGTGATATTTTCAATCTCTACGTTTGGTTTGAGGTAGTCATAATCTCCTCATTCGTTTTAATGACTTTGGGAGGTCGAAAAGCACAGTTAGAAGGAGCAGTGAAATATATGGCCATGAACATCTTGGCCTCGACATTCTTTTTGACAGGAATCGGCATCCTATATGGAATTACTGGATCTCTGAACATGGCGGACCTTGCATTAAAAATCAGGGATTTTGACAATAAAGCATTAGTAGGAATTACCTCGATATTTTTTATTCTGGGATTCGGTATTAAATCTGCTGTTTTCCCATTGTATTATTGGCTGCCTTCATCCTATCATACACCTCCATCTGCAGTAGCGGCAACCTTTGGAGGCTTGTTGACAAAACTCGGAATATATGCCATCTTAAGAGTATTCAGTTTGATTTTCATCCCAGATGATTTTACCAGAACATTATTTATGGCACTCGCTGTTTTAACCGTTTTGACTGGAGCATTTGGAGCATTGATTAAAACGAATATTCGACGGATGTTCTCTTATCTGATTGTCTGCCACATTGGATTTATGTTGGGTGGTATTGCCATGTTTACTAAATTGGCACTCATGGGAACTGTGTTTTACTTGATGCACGATATCATGGTTAAAACAAATATGTTCTTGATCGCTGGATTTATCAGATTGGTCAGAGGATCAATGGATACACAAAAATTAGGCGGCTTATATAAAAGTTATCCCCTCATTTCATTGATGATAGCATTAGTGCTGTTCTCCTTAGTCGGTATCCCTCCACTTTCAGGTTTTTGGCCAAAGATCTATTTATTTCAAGAAGCATTCGTTGATAAACAATACTTCTTTATTGCTGCTTTAATAATAGGAAGTTTGGTTACCATGTATGTGATTTCAAAAATGTGGGCCGACGTATTTTGGAAAGATGTGCCTGAAGGTGTAAATTATGAAGATAAATTCAAGGATGAACCCCCTTTTAAAAAGATATTGATTGTATTGCCGATTCTGATTTTATGCTCGGTGACACTATATATAGGTTTTAATGCAGAAAATATTATAACCGTTGTTGATAGAATTACGAATGAATTGTTGGACACAAGCCCTTACATCCGTACCGTTTTGGGCGATAAAGCTTTTGAACAATGATCAAGTTTTTTTTAATGAACCTCTTGCTATCCTTTATTTGGGTAGCACTTACTGGATCCCTGTTTTATTCTAACTTTATCTTCGGATACTTGCTAGGGTTTGGTGTATTATGGATCATGAATAGAAATGAAACGGATCAACGTTATTTCTATCGTGTCCCAAAAATCATCAGTTTCTTTTTCTTCTTCCTATACGAACTGATTAAAGCGAATGTACAAGTTGCATATGATGTAATCACACCAAAATATTTTTTCAAACCTGGTATTGTTAGATATCCGGTAAATACAACCACAGATTTTGAAATCAATATTTTGGCAACCTTTATTTCATTGACACCAGGTACTCTTATTATCGACATTAGTGACGATAAAAAAGCTATTTATATCCATGTCATGTATCTAAAGGATGAGGAACAATTTATTAGGACGCTCAAAACAGGGGTAGAACGGAAATTATTAGAGATTTTACGATGAGTTTAGAAACCTATTTCGATTTTGTCATATTACCCATATTAACCATTTCGGTACTATTGGTGTTTATACGTCTGTTCAAAGGCCCATCGGTTGTGGATAGAGTAATGGCCTTGGACCTGATAATAACCATAGGAATTGGTATTATTACAGTCTATAGTATCAGACAAGAACAGGAAGTGCTGTTGGATGTCGCCATAATCTTGGCACTGATTGCCTTTTTAGGAACAATTGCCTTCTCTTACTATATTGAAAAACAAAAAGATGATTGATATTATTCTAGCAATATTGAGCACGGTAGGTGCATTTTCTATCCTTTTTGCCTCCATCGGAGTATTAAGGATGCCAGATTTTTATTTACGCCTTTCTGTAACAGTTAAGGCATCCACCCTAGGTGTCGGATTATTATTGATTTGTGCAGCCATTATGTTCCCAGATGATGTGTCTGTAACAACCAAATCAATAGCTATTATATTCTTTCTACTATTGACAGCACCTATTGCTGCACACATGATCGCAAAAGCAGCCTACTTTATCGGAACTCCACTCTGGAAAGGAACGGTAGTTGACGACCTGAAAGGAATGTACAACAAAGAAACACACTGCTTGGAAAGTGATCCTGTGAAAGCAGACAAACTCGCTGAGGATAATATTGCAGACACAGATGATGCAACTGATTAAATCAAAACAAGATACAAACTGGTGTAAAGGCTTTAATCCGTTTTCCTGAATCACTTAGCAAACCCGATTTTTTATCTCTATGGAATAAAACAATTTCATCTGTCAATTGATTGGCAACCAATACAAAACGCTCATCAGGACTGAAATTGAAATTTCTAGGACCTTTCCCAAAAACAGAACTTACCTGAATTTGCTTCAGCGTACCATTCTTAGCTACAGAAAATACCGTTATTGTATTAGCATCAACCCGGTCTGTAGAATAAAGGAATTTTCCATCAGATGAGAGCTTCAGGTCAGCCGCTCCACTCTTGCCATCAAAGCCTGCTGTTCGCATGGATATTACTTGTTGTGATTTCCAACCCTTCCCAACCTTCTTGAACACCTCAATATCCCCTGTCATTTCAAGTAAGGAGTATAAATACTTCCCATTCGTATGAAAAGCTATATGCCTTGGCCCTCCACCTAATTTGCTGGTTAATGTATTTACCTCTTTAAACTGAAGTTTCCCATCCTTATCCTTCACAACATCCAAGACATAGATTTTATCAGCACCTAGATCTGATACATATAAAAGTTTATCAGGCCCGATGAAAGTTGAATGAATATGTGATGCCTCTTGGCGTTTCTTGTCAACGCTAGAACCATTATATGTCTTCGTATCTTCTTTTGATAATATTTCGCCATTATCTGCTAGGGAAAACAAATCCAATGCGCCACCTAGATAATTGGATGCCACAGCAAATTTTCTTTCCTTATCCATCACAATATGACAAGGTGCAGATCCTCCAGTTCCCACTTTATTGATGAATTTCAATCCATTATCAGTGATCGCAAAGGAAGAAATAGATTGATTGCCATCAGTAAGCTCGTTTGCAGCTATCAAAAATCTACTGCTCCGGTCAATGAATGAAGGACTCGGAGTTTCTGTTTCTCTGATGAGTTTCGCATCCCCAGTTTGAGTATCAAACTCAAATTCATAAATCCCCTTACTACCCTTATCTGAAGTATAGGTCCCAACATAAAGAGGGATTTTTGTCCCTTGAGCGGATAATAATGTGACAGTCATGGTCAAGATGGAAATAAATAATAAGCGTGTGATCATCTGTTAAATATGGTTAAATAGCCTTAAGTTTACTGCTGTTTAAGTATTTTAGCCCGAATATCTTAGTTTAGGCTAAGTATTAATTCAATTATTACATTATAAAAGTAGAAAAAAGGCATAATATTTAATAATTTTGCCTTCGGACTTAAGATTAAGAGTGACGACAGACAGCATGAAAAACTTTTCAAGTTTACTTCTATTAATATTATTAGCTTGTACATTCCAAGCTAAATCTCAAGAAAAATTAATTGACCGCGTAGTTGCGACAGTAGGATCAGGAATTATCCTGCAATCCGACGTTGATATGCAGTATTCGCAGTATCTAGCAAATGGTGGTACACCAAGCGACGACTTTAAATGTACGGCCTTGCAACAACTTATCATGACCAAATTGCTATCTCAACAAGCAGCAATAGACTCTATTGAGGTTTCAGAAGCTGAGGTTGATGATCAATTGAATGCTCGTATGCGCGAAATGACCCGCCGCGCGGGTGGTAAAGAAAGATTGGAAGGATTCCTAAAACGGTCATTGTTACAATACAAGGAAGAAATGAGACCTGTATTATCTGAACAAATGAGAGCGGAGAAATTCCAAAATACTATTATTAGTAAAATAACAGTTACTCCTCAAGAGGTTAAAAAATATTTTGAAGGACTAGACCAAGACAGTCTTCCTGCATTCAATACAGAGGTTGAAATTGGTGAAATCGTTATTTTCCCTGAATTGACAAAAGAAGAAAAAAGCGTCTTCAGAACAAAAGCTGAAGGATACCGCCAACAAGTACTGAACGGTACTGACTTTGGTACTGTAGCTCGTTTTTATTCTGAAGATCCAGGGTCAGCAAATCAAGGTGGAGAATTAGGATTCGCACCTCGTGAGAATTATGTAAAAGAATTCTCGGCAATGGCTTTCCGTTTAAAAGCAGGTGAAATCTCCCCAGTATTCGAAACAGAATACGGATTCCACTTCCTTCAAGTTTTAGAACGTAGAGGCGAAGAAGTGAATGCAAGACATATACTTGTAACAACAAAGCCTACACAGGCAAGCTTAGACCGCATCAAAGGAAAAATAGATTCCATTTATGATAAAGTGAATGACAAAAAAATGTCCTTCAGTAGCGCAGCGACCATGTACTCAGACAACAAAGAAACTAAGTTCAATGGTGGAATGGTAATAAACCCACAATCTGCTTCAAGATCAACTTTAATTCCTGTAGACCTTTTGGAGAAAGAAGTATTTATGGCAATTGACACCTTGAAAGAAGGTGGAGTTTCAAAACCTTATCAATTCCAAGACCCTAGAAGTGGTAAATCTGGATACAAATTCACCTATCTTAAAACGCGTATCCCTCCGCATAAAGCTAGTCTAGAACAAGATTTTGCTAAAATTCAGGAAGCCGCTCAAGAAGATAAAACTAGAAGAAGCTTAAGCGAATGGTTTGAGAAAAAGACTAAGAATACATTCGTTCATATAAACAGTGAGTTTGCTACTTGTGATGAACTGCAAATGTGGATGACCCCAGAAACAAATAATATTGCTTCTACTAAAGATGAAGAATAAATAAAGAAATTATATCAACATAAAAAGAGAGCCGATCAAATTGATCGGCTCTCTTTTTATATGTTAGATTCTATCTTATCTCTCAAACATCATTTCCAGAATTACTTTCCATTGGAACTCATCTGTCAATTGCCAAATTCTGATATAATTAAACTTAACAACTTTGTCTTTTGTACCTACAGTCGCAGTTCCTGAAGTATAGGCAAATTCTCCACTGTACGAACGCCCCACATCATTGGGATCCGTATCGATTTCAATTCTTTCTTTCTTTAAGAAAGCCAAAATATTGTCACGCCCTTCAATTTCATTCTGCCAAGGAAAATAGAACCTCGCATCATCTGCCATAAACTCAGTATACCCAGTCTTGGTATCTGCCTTTAGAATGGTAGAGAAAAGCTCATCTGTCTGCAACACCACTTCTTCACGTTGCTCTAAACGCTTTACAGAACGATGTTTCAGATAGTTTTTGTCATCAGGTTCGTAATATTCTAATGGACTAGCTTTCTTCTTGCCATAATTCTCTACCTCGGCACGAAGGTGGGCTCTCCAATTTCCTTTACGATCTCTCTTCCAAATGGTAAGGTACTGACCATAACGCTTGATAGAACCCATCTTCTGGAACTCGATCGGACCAGATGTCACTCCCCAATTCAAACTCCTGGAAACCAATGCAAAATTAGGATTCCATGAAAGCCTATCAGGAAGGTTAGGTCTATTTGCTAAATAATTTGATGCATTTACGGGTGATGGAACAAGGAAAGTAGTCTCCTTGTCAATAATATACTTGAGCCCAGCAAGTGGACTTTCATTTTTAGAAAGGTTTGCAGCTGTCCTATCAACCGAAAGAAGCCCCCCTACCTTCTCAGGAAGTTGGGCAAAACTCGATAACGAAATCAGCGTGGCGGCCAATAGAGTTAAGCCTTTTTTATAAATCATTTTTGTAAATTTTACCTTACTAATCAAATCTTATTCCAAAGTGTTCCATCCTTGCTGTCTTTCAGTTGAATACCAACAGCAGTAAGATGTTCACGGATACGATCCGACGTCACGAAATCTTTGTTTTTCTTCGCTTCATTACGCAAATTAATGATGATTTGCATTAAATCATCCATATTGTCGGTATCTCCAACTTGATCATCTTTAAGACCTAAGATATCATATACAAAGGCACTCAAATAATCTTTAAGCTCATTTAAATCACCTTCAGTAATAGTTTGCTTACCATCATAAATAGAATTGATGATCCTCACAACCTCAAATAACTCAGCAATTAATACCGGACTATTGAAATCATCGTCCATTGCTGCGTAACTGCGTTTTTTGATTTCTTCTAAATTTCCAAAATTGGATTTTGGAGTTGTAACAATTTTATCTAAAAGGCCAATAGCAGCCATTAATCGTTTATAACCTTTGTCCGCTGCCTCTAATGCTTCATTTGAAAAATCCAAGGTGCTTCTATAATGCGCCTGCAACATAAAGAATCGAACAGCCATTGGTGAATAACCGCGATTTAACAGCTTATGGTTCCCAGTGAACAATTCACCTGGTAGAAAACCATTGCCGGCAGACTTCGACATCCTAGCGCCATTGACAGTCAACATATTCGTATGCATCCAATACTTTGCAGGGCTTGTATGATTACAAGCTTCAGATTGAGCAATTTCATTGGTGTGGTGTGTAGCTGCAAGGTCCATACCGCCACCATGGATATCAAACTGATCTCCTAAGTACTTCCTGCTCATCGCTGAACACTCAATATGCCAACCCGGAAAACCAACACCCCAAGGCGATGGCCATCTCATGATATGCTCTGGCTTTGCCTTGATCCATAAAGCAAAGTCCAATCGACCCCTTTTCTCATCCTGACCACCAAGCTCACGCGTGTTGTTCAACATATCCTCAAGGTTCCTATTCGTCAAAATAGTATAGTTATATTCCTTAACATATTTCTCTACGTCAAAATAAACTGTACCATTCACCTCATAGGCAAATCCGTTGTCGATAATCTGTTGAACCATTTCAATCTGCTCAGAAATATGGCCTGTAGCCGTTGGTTCAATACTTGGAGGAATTGTATTAAACATCCGCAAAACGTCATGGAAACCAATCGTATACTTCTGAACGATTTCCATGGGTTCCAATTGCTCCAACTTCGCCTTTTTCGCAAATTTATCATCACCCTCATCATTATCACCCTCCAAATGGCCGGCATCAGTAATATTGCGAACATAACGAACCTTATATCCTAAATGAACCAGATATCTGAAAATCAAATCGAAGGAAACAAAAGTTCTACAGTTCCCCAAGTGAACATCACTGTAAACAGTAGGCCCACATACATACATCCCAACCATATTCGGATGTATAGGCACAAACTTCTCTTTCTTACGCGTAAGGGTATTATATAATACTAAATTATGCTCCATGCGAAAATTGAAACTAATTATTTTTGTCTAAAGAATATTTGAATTGGAACTCCTGAGAAATCAAAGTGCTCACGAAGTTTGTTTTCAATGAATCGTTTATAAGGATCCTTGATATATTGTGGTAGATTACAGAAAAATGCAAACATAGGTGACCTTCCTGGTAATTGAGTCACATATTTGATCTTAATGAATTTTCCTTTAGTTGCTGGAGGCGGATATTTTTCAATGATGTCCAACATCACATCATTCAATTTTGAAGTCGGTATTTTTTTGGTTTTATTCTCATAAACCTCCATCGCCGTTTCAATAGCCTTGAAAATACGTTGCTTTTCAGTAACAGAAGTGAAAATAATAGGAACATCCGTAAATGGTGCTATCTTGTTCTTAATATTTTGTTCAAACTCTTTAGCCGTTTTATGGTCTTTCTCTACCGTATCCCACTTGTTAACCAAGATTAAAATGCCTTTTTTATTCTTTTCAGCTAAATGGAAAATATTAATGTCCTGAGCTTCGATGCCATCTTTTGCATCAATCATCAAGATCACAACATCGGAATCCTCCAATGCTTTTATCGTACGCATTACAGAATAAAACTCAATGTCCTCATTGACTTTAGACTTTCTACGTAATCCAGCAGTATCTACCAACAGAAACTCATGACCAAACTGATTATAGTGAATCCGAATTGAATCACGTGTAGTTCCTGCTATTGGAGTAACAATATTTCTTTCCTTACCCAACAATGCATTGGTCAAGGATGACTTGCCAACATTAGGCCGACCAACGATCGTGAATTTTGGCAATTCAGATTCTTCTTCCTCTTCATTTTCAAAATTCTCAACCACTGCATCCAATAATTCTCCAGTGCCTGAGCCTGTCATCGAGGAAATATTAAAAACCTCGCCTAGACCTAAAGCATAGAATTCTGCTGAATCATGAGTCTGCTTTGCACTGTCTACTTTATTTGAGACAACATAAACAGGTTTTTTACTGCGTCTCAAGAGATCCGCAATTTCATCATCCAAATCAGTTATGCCGGTTGTCACATCGACAACAAATAAGATGGCAGAAGCCTCTTCAATAGCAATCAATACTTGATCACGGATTGCTGCTTCAAACACATCATCTGAACCGTGAACAAATCCACCCGTATCAATAACGGTGAACTTCTTGCCAATCCATTCTGCTTGACCATAATGTCTATCACGAGTAACACCGCTAAAGTCATCAACAATAGCTTTCCTACTTTCAGTCAAACGGTTATATAAAGTGGATTTACCAACATTGGGTCTTCCAACAATTGCTACGATATTTGCCATATTTCTATTTAATCGTTACCTCACGGCAACGTTTTCAGGTATCATGTAAAGGTACAAAGTTACGGAATTATAGCACATCTTGCGTGAGAAATCGCAAATTGACAAGGAGTTCTGAAAAATAAAAATAGGCCATCCTTAATAAGGATGACCTAAAAATAGTTTTGAAAATTAACAGTTAGAAATTTTATTTAATATATAAGTCTAGAATCCTTAAAGAAGTCAGACTTAAATTATAATCTCCACAAAGACTTTTGACTTTCTTCTAATAATTCTGAAAGATAGAAAAATTATTCCTAAAACTTAAATAATTCGATGAGGAATTTTTAACTGATTTTCGCAAACAATCACCAAAAGAACCAAAAAAAGGATATTTTTTGTAAAATAAAGAAAGCTCAATAACCAGAGATTATAATTGCATCTCCCAACTGTTCGCTCCAGATAATAAATATAGATTTAAGGGATAAATTTGCTATCTAAAGGATTAAACACCAAAATATCCATTTTATGCACATCTTTTATTATAAAGACAAAATTAGTCCAATTAATAAATTCAAAAAAAGGCGGAGTAAAATCCCCGCCTTTATGTAAAACTTATTTTAGATTATGGATTTTGCTTCAAAATTCCATTTGACAGTACGATTTGTTGCTCTGGAATAAACTCAATCGCTTGATTGCTTTTTGGATCAATACTCAAAATTGGGCTGCTGCCAGCAGTATGAGTACCAGGATACTTTCTATCCATTACTTTAGCATTCCTGAAAACATCAAATTTTCTGTGACCTTCCCAGGCTAACTCCAATTGTCGCTCTTGCATGACTACATCTAAAGCCGTCTTTCCACCTAAATTTGCAGCAGTCCAAAGCCCTGCTGATGGAATACCTGCTCTTTGCCGGATAACATTCACATCCTTCAACGCCTCAGTTACATTCCCAGTTTTGGCATGTGCTTCTGCGCGTATCAAGTAAATTTCTGCTAGTCGAGAAATAACTGGAGACCATAAATGTGCTTGACCTTCTTGTCCAGAACATTTAATCACATAATATTTAAGATAACCATTTCTATTAGCCAATTTCCTGTCGATCAGGACAGATCTTTTCTTCCCGGCAATATTGATGTAATATTGGAACGCGCCAGCACCGTTTGATTCTTTGATCAGAGTTTTGCTTGTACCTCCTTCTGTATAGCTGTAATCACTGCCCGACTGCGTCACAATAACACTTGCGTACTTATAATCATCAGTAACATAGTACGCATGCAATTCATTAGCATTTTCAACTACAGGAAGAATCATCTTATAGCGAACATCAGAAGGATACTTACGCACCTCTTCCAAATATGGCCTTGAAGCATACATTTCACCCCAACCAGAACCTTGGAAATTCGCATACATAGACCCGATGGTATACCAACCATCGTCTTTATAGTCAATGTCTTTAACAAATTTGATTGCGAAAATGCTCTCTTTGTTATCCTCTGGAATGGCAACTGATAATTTGTTGTATTCTGAACCAGCCAAAAGCGAAAACTTTCCAGATTCTATAACTTTGTTGGCATACTGAAGAGCCTTTTGATTGTCGCCTTTGTACAGATAAAGTCTTGCCAACAATGCTTGTGCTGCATAAACATTCCCATAGACATTGCTTTTATATTCTTTGAACAAGCTTTCTGCTTTTAATAAATCAGCCTCTACCTGATCATAAACTTCTTTAACCGTATTACGTGGAAGAATCTCAAATGGATCATCGCTTAATTTAATCGGCACGGCCAATGAAGCTGGATCTTGAGTATAAGGCTTTCCAAATACATTTGCCAAATAAAAGTACATCATACTTCGCAAGTATAAGTTCTCAGCGATCATTTGGTCACTTGCATCACTTTCTCCTTCTTTTAATTTTTGAAGCAATAAGTTTGTGCCGGCAATAACTCTATATGAATTTTCCCAATAACTATTAACACGGCTATTATTTACAACCCTTTTATAATTATAATTGTAGAAAAGGTTGTCCGAAGTTGTTCCGCTTAAAGACACGTTGTCTCCAGGATATTCTGTTACCCTGTGCCAATTCTCTACCCATCCTTTTAAGGTGTGGTAATTTCCTAAGTGAAGGGCTTCTATTGCTCCTTCAGTTTTATCCACTGACTCATTCGTCAATGAGTCGTATGGTTCCTTATCCAATGAACATGAGGACATCAATACCCCAACAATTCCAAATGATAATAATATTTTCTTCATCGCTTAATCTCCTTAAAATGTTAGGTTTAGTCCAAATATCAAACGCTTTGGCGCAGGGTATTGTGAGGTAGCATCTCCACCACCTGCTTTGTCTGCAGAGTTATCATTCCCCAAAATCGCTGCCTCAGGATCTAGACCTGAAAACTTCGTCGAAGTCCATAGATTGTCCCCTGAAACATAAACATTCAATCCTTTCAGCTTCAATCGGTTCACTAAATTCTCAGAAAACGTATATCCTAAAGTCACATTTCTCAAACGCAAGAAATTAGTACTTTCCAAATACCTAGATGATACTTTATTTGAAAGACTGGTATTGTTATACTCTGCTCTAGGATGTGTTGCATTCGGATTTTCTGGAGACCATCTTGACCATCCATCCATGAAAATCAATTGATTATACGAAGCATAAGCCCCGTCTGAATCAAACCATTCCCTAGCAGTATTATAAGTCATACCTCCATTTTGATAGGCAAAACTTGCATTTAAATTAAATCCTTTATAGGACATCGCGGAATTGAACCCCCCTTGGAATTTTGGCGTAGCTGCTCCAACAAACTGTAAAGCAGCATCATTGTAATTGGAGGTCAAAGTTACCTCTCCGGTCTCAGGGTCTATTGCTTCCCATTGTGGATCCCCATTCTCTGGATTTACTCCAGCCCATTTACGCATGTACCATGATTCAACATCATGACCTACAGAAAAACGTTGATTCCCCTTTGGAATATCTTGATCTTCGTTTAAAGAAGTTATACGATTGTTATTATGAGCAACATTAAAACCTAGATCCCATTGAAATGGACTTTCAGGGCCAAATACGGAACCATTCAGTGCAACTTCGACCCCTTTGTTTCTTAAACCTCCAATATTCAACCAATATCCGTCCCAACCTGCTGTAGAAGGAAATTCAACATAGTACAATAACCCACTGGTGTTTTTATGATATAAATCTACTGATAGGTTAATTCTATTTAAGAATCCTAATTCAAGCCCAACATTGGCATCGTAGGATTTCTCCCAACTTACATTTGCATTTTGGAAATTTTGCTGAATCGCAGCTGGATCTCCATTATACTGTGCGTTTAAGCCATAAGTTCCATAAGAAGCATAATAATAGGTCGGAACATTCCCAACACCACCATAAGAAGCTTTTAATCTGAATAGATTAATTGCCGGAACATTGAAAAATTCCTCATTATGAATATTCCACGCACCACTCACAGAATAAAAAGCACCATATTGATTGTTCTTACCAAACCGAGAAGAACCATCCACACGGAATGAAGCCATTAAATTATATCGGTTGTCATAAGCATAGGTACCCTGCAAGATTCCTGATTGAAAGGAATAATCATTTTTTGTACCTCCAAAATTTAAAACACTGGCTGCATTACCCAAAATCTCTGACCCTGGAGCAATACCCTTTCCGGTTGCGTTTAAACTTGAATACGTATAATCGGAATATTCATATGCCGCAAAACCGGAAACCTTGTGATTCCCAAAAGTCTCATCATACTTCAACATCTGGTTAAAGAATCTTGTGATTCTTTTGTCAGAAAATTGATTTATTGTTCCCTTTTCATTTCGTCCAGCATTTGATTTTGGATCCGCATAATTCATCGTAGTTTGGTTGTAATAAGTTAGGTTATTCATCGATTCAAACGTGAAACGATCTGAAATCCGATAAGAGAAATCAAAGTTACCTTGCATGTCAAATGTTTGGCCTTTGCCATAGTTATACTGTCGATCATACAAATAGTTTCTATGATCACGACCAAACCAAACAAAATCTGCACTTTCATCTTGAGGATTCTTCACTGACCCATCTGCATTGAATGGATTATCCCAAGGCAAATTCAACATCATATCGTAAAGTGAATGCTCTTTGTTCAAATAAGTGGTATAGGAAGCATTCAATTTGGGCTTGAAAGTAATCCTATCCGTTAATTTATGATCTACATTGAAACGACCAGTTAGTCTTTCATAATCATAACCCTTTATAGATCCTTTCTCCCCATAATAATTAGCACTTGCATAAACAGAAGTCTTTTCGGTTTTGCCCATATAACTTGCCGCAAAATCGTTTACCGCACCTGCTTTTATACCATTTTCCATCCAATCATAGTTCGTCCCTAGAACCTCGTCAGTTACATTCGGGTCGATGTCTTTTTGATTAGGGAAAGTCTGATAGAAATCCCACAGTTGTTGTGAATCCATCAATTTGAAATTCCCTTGATTGAATTTGCTCACTCCTGAAGATAGATTGACGGAGAAAACACCCTCTCCTTCCCTTAAGGCACGTTTGGTTGTAACTACAATGACACCATTAGTACCTCTGGATCCATATTGAGTCGTTGCTGCTGCATCTTTCAATACAGAAATATTCTCGATATCATTCGGGTTAATGTTTGGAACTCCGTGCATGATGACTCCGTCAACAACCCAAAGGGGATTTGTGCCGGATGAAAGTGAACTTCTACCTCTAATCCGCACGTTGGCCTGTTGTCCCGGTCTACCCGTACCAACAACATCAACTCCCGAAACCTTACCTTGAAGTAAATTTGAAACATTTGGTGACTTAACGTCCTTTAATTGCTTTTGATCCAAAGAAACAATCGAAGCACTGATTTCTCCCTTTTTCTGGGTAGAATATCCCGTCACAACAACCTCATCAATGTTCTCCAAATTGGAAAATAATTCCACATTCATGGTAGGACCTGCTACTTCAATCTCCTTTGGATCATGACCAATTGCCGTAAAAACTAAGGTCTCCCCAACTTTTGCATTAATGGCAAAATCACCAGACTCATTTGTAGATGTTGCACGTGATGGATCTTCCTTTACCGTAACGGTAGCTCCTGCTAACGCGGCTCCTCCTGAACTCACTTTTCCCTTAACTTCTTCCTGTTGCGCCGTCACTCCAATGGTTTCAGATGCAAAATCGGAAGCAACCGTAAAACCACTGTTCAAGCATAAGCTAATAACCAAGCTACCAGCCAAAAAATGACGCTTCTTGAGGATGAAAAATGGACTTGAAAATCTCTTAATCATAATTAATCATTAAATAAAAAAAAGCAATATGTTAGTATCACATATCACAATCTAGATTTTGGAAGATAAATCTTTATCCAAATGATTAACAATAATTTAACGAACGAAACCGTTTGCGTAAATTACACAAACGTTTGCATAAGCAACCATTTGTAACTTGAAAATAAACTAATAATTAATGTGAAATTAAATCTTGATTTTCGTCTTCAGATAGGGATAAATAAACACTGCGGTCAAGACAATGACAGCACCAAAATAGAATCCTGTACTCATAGTTTCCTTGTGCCCAAAGATCAATAAAGCTAGTATAATCCCATATACAGGCTCCATATTAGTAGTTAGTGCAACAGTAAATGCTGATAGCTCCCGCATGACCGCAACACCTAAAACATATGCAATGGCAGTACAAACTACTCCTAATAATAAAAGGTATAATAAGTCGGATTGATTCAATACCATATGGCTATTAAAATCTCCATTAACCAGCATAACAGCTGAAACCCCAATCCATGCACCAATCATTTCATACAATGTGATGGTCGTAGGACTGTCTTTTTTGACCATTCTTGCATTTAGAATCGAAAATATGCTCGCACAGAATGCACAAGAAAGTCCAAATACTATTCCCCAGAAATATTTAAACTCGAATTTGAAAATTAGGTAAATACCAAATATTATAACAAGACCTACAATAACATCAGCAATAGAAATTCGTTTTCGGTTAATGATAGGTTCTAATATCGCTGTGAATAAAGTGACGGATGACAAGGTAACCAGCGTTACAGAAACCGTAGACACCTTAATTGCGTGAAAAAACAATACCCAGTGAAGCCCAACGATCATTCCCACTCCTAAATATTGAAAAAGCTGACCTTTAGGAACTAGTAAAGTTTTCCTTTTGAAAAGATAGAATAGAATTAAAGATACCGCAGCGATCAATACTCGATACCACACCAAATGAAGTGCAGGAATAGAAATTAATTCGCCCAAGACTCCTGTAAATCCCCAGATTAATACAGTTAGGTGCAATATCAAAATATTGCGGTTAACGGTTAGTTTTGACATGGTTTGTGTTACTTATTTAGGAGCCTTTTTCAACAAGTAGAAACTCAACAGCAAAAAGATGACGTTGGGAATCAAAACCGATATCAATGGATCCAATCCTCCCTTTATGGAGAACATGCTTGAAAATCTCTCAAGTACGATATATATACAGCTCAGTCCGATACCAATACCAAGACTCAAACCGATACCTCCCCGAACCTTTTTGGAGGAAAGGGAAACCCCAATCAAGGTTAAGATAAAAGCTGAAAATGGATTAATAATCCTTTTATACTTCTCCAGCAACAACTCATTCATCATCCCTGTACCCCGAACTTCTTCCTTGCTGATCCTTTCATTGAGCTCATCCTGATCCATAGTCGTGAAAACATTCTCATAAGACTCAAAATCCATAGGACGCATATCCAAAGTCGTATCACGTTTTTCGCCAGAAAGCATATTTTCCTTCAGGCCATTTATCTCCCTTGTTGTATAGGTATGCAAACTCCATTTATTGGCTACTGAATCCCAAGTAACACGCTCAGCCATTAGCTTCTCAACCATCTTGTCACCATCGAATTTCTCTAAACTAAAATTATACCCCACTTTAGATTTAGTATCAAATGAACCCATATAGACATAGGTATTCGAATCTACCTGCATATGGATGGATGATGAGGTCGTACTTACCTTATTCGGTTTTACATAGACGTTTTCGAAGTCTACTTTTACCTTGTTGGTATATGGAATGACATAAACATTCGAAATCAAAGTCATGGCGAATATCAACCCTGCACAGATCATATAAGGGCGGAGCATTCTGTTGAAACTCATACCACCACTTAAAATCGGAACAATCTCGGTCTGATCCGCCATCTTGGACGTGAAAAAAATCACCGCAATGAAATTGAAAAGCGGCGTAAGCATATTGATAAAGAATGGTAAACTTCCAAGTGCATAATACTCAAAGAATACTTGCGTCATGGTCGCTCCATACTTGTTGAAATCATCGATTTTCTCAGATATATCAAATATCACAATCACTACACAGAAGATAGCAACCGTGAAAACAAAAGTAGACAAGTACTTTTTCATGATATATTTATCGATAATCTTTATCATATACTTTTAAAAGAATTATAGACGTTGATCTAATACTTTAACCATTTTATTCTTCCAATCATAAAACGTACCATCCAAGATTTTCGCCCGGGCTTGTTCCATCAACCAAAGATAAAAATGTAAATTATGTAATGAAGCGATTTGTGCTCCCAAAATTTCTTGCGACTTGATAAGGTGCCTTAAATAAGCTTTTGAATGGATTTGATCGACCAAAAGGTCTGATTCAGCCTCAATAGGACTGAAATCATCTTTCCACTTCTCATTTTTGATATTGATAATACCATTTTGAGTGAAGAGCATCCCATTTCTAGCATTTCTAGTTGGCATAACACAATCAAACATGTCAATACCCAAAGCAATATTTTCTAAAAGATTAACTGGAGTACCAACACCCATTAAATACCTTGGTTTGTCATGAGGCAGGATATTGGTTACTACTTCGGTCATAGCATACATCTCCTCTGCTGGCTCTCCAACTGATAGACCACCGATCGCATTTCCTTCTCTATTAAAAGAAGCAATAGTCTCCGCAGATTTCTCACGTAGATCTTTGTAAACAGAACCCTGAACAATTGGAAACAAAGTCTGATCATAGCCATATAAAGGCTCCGTACTGTCAAACCTATCGCAACAGCGCTTCAACCAACGGTGTGTCATCTCCATCGATTTCCTAGCATACCGGTAATCACATGGATATGGTGTACATTCATCAAATGCCATGATTATATCCGCACCGATAATCCTTTGGGTATCCATTACATTTTCTGGCGTAAAGAGATGCTTCGAACCATCAATATGGGACCTGAAAGTTACTCCCTCTTCCTTAATTTTACGAACTTCAGTCAGTGAATAAACTTGATAACCACCAGAATCAGTTAAGATCGGTCTCTCCCAGTTGATAAATTTATGCAAACCACCCGCCTTATTTAAGACATCTAAACCTGGTCTTAAATATAAGTGATAGGTATTTCCTAAAATAATCTGTGCTTGGATATCGTTTACAAGTTCATGTTGATGAACCGCTTTCACAGTACCTGCAGTTCCTACAGGCATGAAAATTGGAGTTTGGATCTTCCCATGAGCGGTTTCAATCTCCCCGGCTCTTGCTTTTGAAAATTTATCTTGTGCTTGAAGCGTAAAATTCATAGTATTCCTTAATCGACCGCAAAAATACTATAAAATTCTTTGGGAATGACATATCAAACACTTAATTCGCATTTCTTAACAATTAACAAACTATTTGAACGATAACCTTTATCTTTGAGGCTAATTTTATGGGATCATTCGTCGATATGAGCTTGGATATAACTCTAATTCCCTATGGAATTCTTGTCCTTTTGCTGTTCTTTCAATTGTACTATATACTATTCGTATATGGTAAATTAGCTTTATATAAAGTAAAATCAAATCAGGAAATGGAAAACTCAAAAGAAGTATCCATTGTAATCTGCGCTCATAACGAACAGGAAAACCTTAAATCATTCCTCCCCGGAATTCTGGAACAAGATTATCCAACCTTCGAAGTTATCGTGGTAAATGATTGCTCCGAAGATGATACTAAATGGGTCCTCCAAGACTTTGCATCCAAGTATGCAAACCTTAAAATCGTAGAAATCAAGGAACATATCCAATTAAAGCATAGCAAAAAGTTTGCTTTAACAATGGGAATCAAAGCAGCTAAAAACCCATACCTCTTGATGACCGATGCAGACTGTCAACCCAATTCCAGCAATTGGTTAAAGGAAATGACCGGATCATTCAAAGAAAATAAAAAAATAGTTTTAGGTTATTCTCCTTATTTTAAGTTTCCTGGATTCTTAAACCGATTGATTAGGTTTGAGACTACCCACACTGCTATGAGCTATCTTTCTTATGCGATAAAAGGAGATGCCTATATGGGCGTCGGCAGGAATCTAGCGTATACCAAAGACCTATTTTTCACAAACAAAGGTTTTACCGACCACATGCATATCAAATCTGGTGATGATGATCTTTTTGTGAATGCAACAGCAAATAGGCATAATGTTGAAATTAACATTGCACCAGATGCTTTTGTCTATTCAGAACCAAAGACAACATGGAAAAGTTATTACAAGCAAAAAGCTCGACACTCAGGGGCATCTACGCTATATAAAGGGAGACACCAGAGGATGCTGGGAACCCAATTGATCACTGCAGCACTCTTCTACTTGGCCATTGTCGTGGCCATTGCAATTGTCCCTCAATATTGGTATATCGGAATTGCTGCTTATCTTATCCGCTTAATTTGCCAAGTCCTCATCTTTAGACCCATATACAAGAAACTTGAAGTCAGCGATTTATTGCTTTGGTTGCCAATATTGGATCTATATTACTATTTTTACATCTGTTTCAACGGATTATTCAACCGCTCGAAAAAACAGGTCTCCTGGAAATAACAACAAATTAAATTTATCAAATCGTGAATCCTACAGTCGATATTATCTATAAATACTTCCCTAAACTAACTGAAAAGCAAAAAGAACAATTTGCAAAGTTGGAGGAACTATACCCTTTATGGAATGACCAAATCAATGTGATCTCAAGAAAAGATATTGAAAGCCTTTACTTGAAACATGTTTTGCATTCTTTGGCAATAGGCAAGTTTGTAGGTGAGTTTACCCCAAAAACAAGAATTTTGGATGTCGGTACGGGCGGCGGGTTTCCAGGCATACCATTGGCTATTCTATTTCCAGAAGTACAGTTCCATTTGGTAGATTCAATAGGCAAAAAAATCAAAGTAGTTAGGGAAATAGCCGAAGCATTGGGTTTGACCAATGTAGAAGCCGACCATATCCGTGCAGAGCAATTGGATTATAAATATGATTTCGTTGTATCGAGAGCTGTAACCCGCTTAGGAGACTTTATTCCATGGGTACAGAATAAAATCGAAAGAAAAGATAAAAACGGAATTCCAAATGGAATCCTTTATCTAAAAGGAGGAGATCTAAAAGAAGAAATCAAGGAAGCTAGAGTAAAAGCAGAGCTACATCCGATTTCCCATTATTTTAAAGAAGATTTCTTCGATACCAAATATGTAATGTATATCACAATGTAATATTGCCATGCCAGACTTAATATAAAAAAGACTAAAATCCGGTGATTGAGCGGAGCCGAAATCCCGGATTTTTGATACAACCACCACTAGCGGTGATTACATTAAACCCTTACCCTTCCGTATTCTTCAATATTTCAGCTCCAATCAAATTAATTTCCTCATCCATCCCAAACAACGGCAAACCAGTTTCAGGATTTAATTTCAACCAACTTGTATCTGTATCTTTAATGATCTGAACGTATTCCTTTCCATCCTTAAAAACAGTGTAAGTATCTTTCTCATCCGGGAAAACTGAATACGTAATATCCCCTACTTCTATATCAAAAGGCTCTTGCATTTCCATAGTCTTGTGTTTTAAACAAAGGTAATCAATTAAACTTATTTGATATTGCATAAGGAAAGTCGATTCCTTATCTTTAATGCTAAGCTAACCAAAATGAATGCAATAGAAAAAATTGCTCTGACCAAAATTAAAGGGATAGGTCCAAAAACAAGTCGTTTGTTGTTGGCCTATTGCGGCAGTTTACAAGAAATCTTCCAGTCTTCAAAGAAAGAATTGTCCCAGATCCCTGGCATTCATAAAAACTCCATCGATCAATTGATTTCCAAATCATACTTAAGGGAAGCTGAATCCGAAGTGCAATATATTGAAGACAATCAAATTGACATCTTATGGTATGAAGACAGCAGTTATCCTTCGAGGTTAAAGCATTGTGAAGACGCTCCCTTGGTCTTGTATAAAAAAGGAAATTGTAACCTGAACAACCAAAAAACAGTCAGTATCGTAGGCACACGAAATGCAACATCCTATGGCAGAAGGTTGACGGAAGAACTCATCCAGCAATTGAAAGAATTAAATGTACTGGTGGTAAGCGGTTTAGCTTATGGAATAGATATTATAGCTCACAAAGCTGCCCTAAACAATCAATTGGAAACTGCAGCCGTCCTTGCCCATGGCTTGGACAGAATATATCCGTTTAACCATCATGAAATTGCAAATGAAATTACAAACCGGGGTTGTTTGCTGACAGAATATCCTTCGGGCACCAATCCAGACAAAACCAATTTCCCGATGCGCAATAGAATCGTGGCGGGCTTGGCAGACGCAACCATTGTTGTGGAGGCAGCAAAAAAGGAGGAGCATTGATAACGGCCGAAATTGCAAACAGCTACAACAGAGATGTCTGCGCATTCCCTGGCTCAACAGACCTCTACTATTCAGCAGGTTGCAATGAACTGATACGAACCAACAAAGCCCATCTCATACGACACGCAAAAGACCTGATTATGTTGATGCAATGGGAAGACGACCTGACAAAGAAAAACCAAAATCATGTTCAATTACCATTAATTTTTGATTTAAACAGTGATGAACAAAAGGTTTTTGACTATATTAAAGAATCAAAAGAGGCCAGCATAGATGATATTTCAGCTTATTGTGATTGGCCTCAGAGTAAACTTGCAATCATCCTACTGGAAATGGAAATGAATGGCATCATTCAATCCCTGCCTGGAAAAATGTATAAACAACCTTAAACCTAAACATAATTTATGCAAGAACAAGTAAGTAAAAAAGGAATTTGGAAGGTCATCGGGGCTTCCTCATTGGGTACTTTAATCGAATGGTATGACTTCTTTATCTTCGGAAGTCTGTCTATCGTTATATCTACCAAATTCTTTCCTTCAGACAATCCTACTGCTGCTTTCTTATCTACTTTGGCAACTTTCGCTGCAGGATTCGTGGTAAGACCTTTCGGAGCCCTATTCTTTGGACGATTGGGAGACCTCATCGGACGGAAATATACCTTTATGGTCACATTGATGTTAATGGGAGGGGCAACCTTTCTCATCGGCTGTATTCCCAGCTACGATAGTATTGGCTTCTTAGCTCCTTTCTTGGTCTTAATCCTCCGATTATTGCAAGGATTAGCACTTGGGGGTGAATATGGTGGCGCAGCAACCTATGTGGCCGAACACGCTCCAAAAGGTGAAAGAGGTTATTGGACTTCGTGGATACAAACTACAGCAACATTTGGACTGTTCATCTCATTAGTGGTAATATTGCTCACCAAATTCTTCTTGACGGATGCTCAATTTGATAACTGGGGATGGAGGGTTCCATTCTTACTTTCGATCCTGATGGTTTATGTATCCTACTTGATCCGCAAGAACATGGATGAATCTCCAGAGTTCAAAAAGGCAAAAGCAGAAGGCAAAACCTCTACCAACCCTTTAAAAGAAAGTTTTGGCAATAAATACAATTTAAAATTCGTCTTATTGGCTCTTTTCGGAGCTGCTATGGGACAAGGTGTGGTTTGGTATACGGGTCAATTCTATTCCATGAGCTATATGAAGACGGTTATGTTCTTGGATTCTGACCAGGCAGATATGATTTTGGGTATTGCCTTGCTTTTCGGGACGCCATTCTTTGTAATATTCGGCAAGCTTTCAGACAAAGTCGGCCGCAAATGGGTAATGTTAACGGGAATGCTGTTGGCTGTGCTGACCTATAGACCTATCTATCAGGCCATGTATGATATCGCCGATACTTCTAAAAAACAAGAGTTGGTCGAAAAGAATACTACGATCACAACTCCTTCTGAAGGAGACGATCAACATGAAACAATCACTACCACCAAATATTATTTCGACGGAACTTATACCAAGACCGAACAACAAAAGAAGATCGTTCCTAACAATGAGGTACAAACTGAAGATGCTCATCTATCAAGTAAGTTCTCAGTGTTCCTTCATGGGGCCAATTACGTGAAACTGATCGCTTTGATTTTCATCCAAATCATCTATATAACGTTGGTTTATGGACCTATTGCAGCCTTCTTGGTAGAAATATTCCCTGTCAAGATCAGATACACCTCCATGTCCCTCCCTTATCATATAGGGAATGGAATTTTCGGAGGTTTACTACCAGCGGTTTCAACCTACTTGGCCACAAATGCCAAAACTTCTGGTGATCCTACCTTTTATTTGGAGGGCTTATGGTACCCGATTATTATTTCGGCAGTCTGTTTTGTCATCGGGGCACTTTATATTAACAAAAATATGGTCGCAAAAGATTTAGATTAACATGGAAAACATCAAAAAGATATTAGGATTTGTTTGGATTGCTTTGGCATTACTTACGGCATATTTCTGCATTGCTATTTTTGGCTTGCCAAAAATTGTTTCTGGAAAACAAGAAGACGTCGTTTTTGGAATCATTATTCTTTTTATCCTCACTCCGATCATATCAATTGGTCTTGGAGTTTTCGGTTATTTCGCTCTAACGGGTGAATACAATAAGGATAAAATGTAATTTTCGGGTTGAACCTCAGCCGAATACGCCAAGAATGCAATTTTCTTTTCCAAAAGATTAAATTTTTGTTAATTTTGCCGTGGGTAAGTCCTCTACGACCAGCTCCCAATGACTCCCCCAGGTTGGGAACAAAGCAAGGGTATTTGGTTGAGCGGTGCGATAGAGGTAGCTTACCCATTTTTTATTTGCCTCTATCCAATCCTTAAATTTCCTTCATTTCGTTTTCTAATTAAACATATTAGATATTTTTCGTTTATTTGTAAACCGAATTAACATGAGTCTATGAGTTGGTTTAAAAGAAATAAGGCAGGAATACAAACTGCTACTGAAAATAAAAAAGAGGCCCCTGATGGGATGTGGAATAAATGTCCTAACTGTAAAAAACCTCTTTTGAATGTTGAACAGGTTGAAAACAAATACGTTTGCCACTACTGTGATTACCATATTCGCATTGGCTCAAATGCTTATTTCTCCATTTTATTTGACAACAACGAATACACCGAACTTTTCGCCAACCTTAAAGCCGGAGACCCTTTAAACTTTGTTGACACTAAACCATATAAGGATAGGTTATTGGACAGCCAAGCGAAAACTGGCCTCAATGATGCATTGAGATCTGCTGTAGGAAAAGTAGACGGTCAAGACCTTGTGGTAGCTTGTATGGACTTCTCGTTCATTGGGGGCTCAATGGGTTCGGTAGTAGGTGAAAAAATAGCCAGATCAATTGATTATTGTATCGAGCATAAATTGCCATTTATGTTGATCTCTAAATCTGGTGGTGCGCGTATGATGGAGGCCGCTTTCTCATTGATGCAGATGGCCAAAACTTCCGCAAAACTAGCGCTTCTTGCAGAAGCTAAACTTCCTTATATCTGTTTGTTAACAGATCCTACAACCGGAGGCGTAACTGCTTCTTATGCGATGTTGGGTGATATCAATATCGCTGAGCCTGGCGCATTGATCGGTTTCGCAGGACCACGCGTGATCAAAGAAACTATCAAAAAAGATCTTCCTAAAGGTTTCCAAACTTCAGAATTCGTCCTTGAACATGGCTTCTTGGATTTTATTGTAGACAGAAGACAATTGAAAGAAAAAGTTGCAACATTCCTAAGAATGATTAAGTAACCAATCTTAAAATATAGGTAGGGCTTGAATTTTGTTCAAGCCCTTTTTTTGTCTCAAAATTAGCCATCGCTATTTTCCTATCCGTTTTTTTATTAAATTTAGGTAACAATAAACCTAAACTAATTCTCATGAATTTAAAAAAACTGATAATTCTGGCTTTGCTAGCGGTTTTTGGTTTGCACCAAAGCCTTTATGCCCAATTAAGATTACCTAATTTCTTTTCTGATCATATGGTCCTTCAAAGGGGATCTGACATAAATTTTTGGGGCTGGGCACCTGCCAGCAGCAATATCAAAATCGTCGGGTCATGGTTTAAGGATACCGTTTCAGCAAAAACTGATGGAAACGGGGAATGGTTGGCCAAGCTTCCTGAAGGGAAGGCAGGTGGCCCTCACGAACTAAAGGTCATAGCAAACAACGAGTCCATAACCTTGACAGATATCCTCTTGGGCGATGTTTTTCTCTGCTCAGGCCAATCCAATATGGAATGGGGAGCAAACCAAAATCTGAAGGAAATAAAGGATGAAATGCCAAATGCCAACAACCCCAACATCAGACTATTACATGTCAGCCATGTAGGATCTGCAAACCCACAAGATGATATCCCTAATTCTTGGAAGAAATTGAGTGCAGAATCCCTACAACCCTTCTCAGCAATAGGATATTTCATAGCAAAGGAAATAAACAGTAAAGAAAACATTCCTATCGGAGTAATTAACAGCAGTTGGGGTGGAACACCAGCAGAGGTTTGGACTCCAAGTTACTTAATTGACAATGACCCTTTCCTTTTGCAGCGTGCAAAAGCACAAGGCGCCAACGATTGGAGACCCCACAGTCCGGGTTCGTTATGGAATGCAATGGTACACCCTTTTGCAGGCTATAACCTCACCGCAGCGTTCTGGTACCAAGGAGAAAGTAATGTTGGAACTTGGGATGGATATGATAAATTAATGCGCACCATGATCAACTCTTGGAGATCAGCTTGGAACCAAGATTTCCCATTCTACTTCGTTCAGATTGCTCCTTTCCAATACAACAACAAAGAGCCACTTGCAGCATTCCTAAGAGAACAGCAAACTCTTACCTCAATGGAACTCCCAAAAACAGGAATGGTAGTCATAACTGATCTAGTCGACAATATAAAAGACATTCATCCTATCCAAAAAATTGCAGTAGCAAAAAGACTGGCAAATCTGGCCTCCGCCGAAATTTATAATCACCCCATGAAAGATTACAAATCACCAATTTACAAATCCCAAGAAGTCAAGGGAAATACAATTGAGGTGAGTTTCAATAATCTCGATGGAAAATTAACATCAAAAGGTGATATCACGGATTTATATATCGCTGGTGAGGACAAAGAATTTAAACCGGCCACAGGAAAAATCAAAGGTGACAAACTGATCGTCGAATCTAAGGAAGTGAAAAATCCAGTTGCGGTTCGCTTTGGTTTCACTGAAATAGCGATGCCAAATCTATTTAATAGCAATGGATTGCCTGTTTCTCCATTCAGAACAGATAAGTGGTAGAAAGAAAACCGACATGGTTGGTGTCCCCACCAACCATCTTCAGCACTGCTAGCGCAAGTCTTAGCGCGATGGATTGTGAGTGGCCAGACTTGTGTTCTGCTATCGCAATATTTCGCCCTTTCGTTTTATGACTCAGCCTGCCCTTCGGTTAATGCTTGCGCTCATCCTTTCCCCAGCTTGATTTACGAATTTAATTTGCGCCTTTCCATTTCTTATGTCTTATGTCTTAGGTCTTATGTCTACTGGATACTGTCTACTTTCCTTCCACTCTCCTTCGTCTCTTGTTCGGACCTTGTTCGGACCTCGTTCGGAGCTGCTTCGGAATACATCCGAACAAGGTCCGAACGAGGTCCGAACGAAAGAGGACTGAGAGTGGAACGAGAGTGGAACAAGAGTGGAACAAGGTACCTACAAGAGTATACCAAGAACATACGAATTAAAGAGACAAACTGTTCTTTTTACCCCTTCCTTGTTACATATTTTAAGAAGCTGTAGAGTTTTCTGGTTTTTAGGTAATCGAGGTTGTTTTCATTTTCATAGGCCTCTCTTTCAAAAGAGATATTGAGGTAAGCCCTTGTGAAGTTTCTATATTGGATTAACCGGACCATAAATTCAGTCAGGTATAAAATATAAAAAGGTAATATCAGCAATTCAATTGCTTGCAGTATATGAATTCGCTCATGATTGATCAGAATCTTATTGATCTTGTCATTGTGGTATTTCAGAAAGATAAATGGGAAAATAGTGATAGCTTGTGCTTTCCCTAAAGAAAAGAACTTGGTCCAGAACTTACTTACAATAACTTTACCTCTCATCTAAAGGATAAAATTACAAAATCAGGTTTAACTTTATATCAATCATGCTTTTTTGATTTTCAAACTTAGATTGTATATTTGTTAATACACTAAATTAAAATGTTCATGCCGTATAAAGAACGAGAAATCAACAAGCTGTATTATACCATGGGGGAGGTCACTGAAATGTTCGGTGTAAATGCATCTCAAATCCGTTTCTATGAGCGTGAATTCGATATTCTTCAACCTAAGAAAAACAAAAAGGGCAATCGTTTATTCACTCAAAATGACATCGCCAACTTAAAAATCATTTTCAATTTAGTTAAGGATAAAGGATACACACTCCAAGGAGCGCGCGAATTCTTGAGGAGCAACAAAAATGAGGCTCGTGAGAATCAAAGAATCATTGAATCCCTGGAAGGATTAAAAAGCTTCCTGATCGAAGTTAGAGATAGTCTATAAGGCTCGGCTTCCTAGCTCGATTACTTCAAGATTTTCTATCTTATCAGCATTTATTTCAAAGCGCATAATTGTTTTCACCTTGTGCCAACCTTGTTTTCCCGCAGCGCCGGGATTCAGGTGCAGCAACCGTAGCTTGGGGTCATACTGTACTTTCAAGATATGGGAATGCCCCGATATAAACAACTTTGGTGGATTGTTAACAATCTCTGGTTTTACAGCGGCAGCATATCTTCCCGGATAACCTCCAATGTGGGTCATCCAAACATCAACCTGTTCACATTGAAATCTTAAGTGTTCGGGAAATTTCAATCGAATATCCTTATCATCAATATTTCCATACACACCCCTTAAAGGTTTAAAAGCTTCCAATCTTTCGATAACTTCCATCGAGCCAAAGTCTCCAACATGCCATATTTCATCACAATTCTCGAAATGCGTGAAAACTGATTCGTCAAAATAGCCGTGAGTATCTGATATTAATCCAATTTTCATGTTAAAAGGCCAAAAAATAAGGTTTTAAAATAGTCTTATAAGAGTCAGAGTGTTGAGAGCGCTCTTTATAGATGATAAAATTATCCTGTACCAGCTTAAGATTTTCCCTTCCAAAAAACAGTATGCTTCTAAACGGTTGGGAATCTGCAAATGATTGAATGTCGATTTGCTTTTGCAGGTGTAGACCGTTTGATTTTCCCTCTTCAATTAACTTATCTAACAATTCCACAGGAACAATGATTTGTAAACTGCCATGTTGTTCAAGATGGTCAGCAGCAAATTTAAACATACCTTGGAAGAATTCTACATCAGTATGTTTGGCAACTTTTCTTCTCTGATCTGGATTATGGAGCGAATTGATATAAAATGGTGGGTTGGACACGATGAGGTCAAATCTCATATCATTCTTCCATTGGAATATATCGGAGTTGATAATCGTTAGTCTTTCGCTAAAGCTTGAGTTCTCGAAGTTCTCCTTTGCTCTTTCGGATGCTTGTTTGTCGATTTCAACTGCATAAACATGGGCATTTGGAAACTTTTGTGCCATCATCAAAGCTATTACCCCTGTTCCTGTACCTATATCTAAAACGGAACTAACATTTGAATGGTCTGTCATTGCTCCCAACAAGACGCCGTCTGTATTGATTCGCATAGCACAACCCTCCTGATTTACAGAAAATTGCTTGAACTCGAAGATGTTTCCCATAATACAAAGGTAACCCATTAACTAATTTTTTATCCCGAAAATTCGGATTTCGTAAAAAAAATTAGACATCAAGATTAATCTTATTGAATTATAACAAGTCTATTCAAGTATAAAAACAGAAACGAATATGAAAAATAGAATACTTAAAATCTTCGCTTTGGTAATGGTCATCGGACTATTTTCTGCCTGTTCAAAAGAATATTATAATGATTCTTTTTTCTATCCGGATGATTTCGCTGTTGATGTGGTTAATGTTTACAGCATCAGTCCAGATGCCATCAAGGTAGACTTTGAAGTAACTAATATATCAAGCCTGGACTATATCCAAGGTCCTGATGGCAATTATTTTGTAGAATTTGGGATCAGGAGCAGTTATGGTGATGAGTTTTATGGAGAAACAAGAATTGGGACTTTGTATTCAGGAGAATATCTGCGCGCCAGTACGATCATTAGAGTCGATCCTAGGGCAGGATACAACCTCAACAATATAACTTATGATGTGTATGATGCTGATGGATACTAACCATCAGCATTTTTTTTAGTTCTTCAATAAGCGCTGAATCTCATCCAATTTCATCAAGGCCTCAACTGGTGTAAGCGTATTTACATCCAAATTATTCAGCATATCACGTATTTTCTCCAATACAGGATCATCAATAGCAAACATCTGTAACTGATAAGCTTGCTTTTGCATTTTGCGCATGCTGTCTTTGATCTTTTCGCCACCTGTTCTTTCCTGTTCTAATCTCTTCAATATTTCACCGGCACGGTTGATTAATTTCGGAGGCATACCCGCAAGTTTTGCAACATGGATACCGAAGCTATGCTCAGATCCTCCGGGAACGAGTTTGCGCAAGAATATAACTTTATTGTTGACTTCCTTAACACTCACATTATAATTCTTCACCCTCGGCATGGAGTTACACAGTTCATTCAACTCGTGGTAATGGGTAGCAAATAGTGTTTTTGCTCTAAAAGAGGGATGCGAGTGCAAATATTCTGCAATTGCCCAAGCTATGGAGATACCATCATAAGTGCTTGTCCCCCTTCCGATTTCATCCAATAAAATTAGGCTTCGGTCAGAAAGATTGTTCATGATGCTGGCAGTTTCATTCATCTCCACCATAAAGGTTGATTCACCAGAACTTAAGTTATCAGATGCTCCAACACGGGTGAAAATCTTGTCCACTATACCAATAGACGCTTCCTTTGCTGGAACGAAAGAGCCTATCTGCGCCATCAATACGATCAAGCCTGTCTGTCTCAGCAATGCTGACTTACCGGCCATGTTCGGTCCCGTAATAATGATGATCTGTTGACCCTCTGGATCCAAATAGGTGTCGTTGGTGATATAATCTTGACCGATTGGCAGATTCTTTTCAATTACAGGGTGTCTTCCACCTTTGATATCAATGGTTCTGCTGGAGTTGACTTCTGGTTTGACGTAGAAATTCTTCTCAGCAATAATCGCAAAGTTTAAAAGAACATCAAGCTTTGCCAATAATTGGGCATTCAACTGGATTGGCTTGATATATTCCGAAATCGCAATTAGCAATTCATTATAGATCCGGCTTTCAATGGCTTGGATTTTTTCCTCCGCACCTAAGATCTGTTCTTCGTATTCTTTGAGCTCTTCCGTAATATATCGTTCAGCATTTACCAAAGTCTGCTTTCTGATCCATTCTGTAGGGACCTTATCCTTGTGGGTATTGGTAACCTCAAGATAGTATCCAAAAACATTATTGAAAGCTATTTTTAGCGAAGGAATTCCAGTTGCTTCAGATTCTCTTCTTTGGATTTCCAATAGATAATCCTTTCCACCGAAAGCGACCTTCCTGAGTTTGTCGAGGTCAGCATCTACTCCATCAGCAATGACATTTCCTTTGTTGATTGCACCAGGAGGTTCCGCCTGCATCGTTTTTTCAATCTTTTCCCTGATCAATAAACATGGGTTCAACTGTTCAGCAATTATTTTGAGGGATTCAGATTCTTGCTGTTCACATAGTTCCTTCAGTTTTTCAACAGCATATAAAGCTCTTTTCAATTGAATGATTTCTCTAGGATTCGCTTTTTGCAAGCCTATTTTTGAGATCAATCTCTCAAGGTCTCCTACCTGTTTGATTTCCTGAACCAATTGATCCCTTAATTCTCTATTGCTGTAAAAATCCGCTACTACCTGCAATCTTTCATTGATGGATTTTTCATCTTTCAGGGGCATTACTATCCAGCGTTTCAGCAATCTAGCGCCCATTGGTGATGATGTTTCATCCAGAACATCAGACAATGTAGTAGCATTCTCATTGGTTGAACCGATCAATTCTAGATTTCGGATCGTAAACCTATCCAGCCACATATATCGATCCTCTTCAATTCGCGAGATATTGGAGATATGCTGCAAATTGCGGTGTTCGGTTTCATTCAAGTAATGTAAAGCTACACCAGCAGAGATAATACCTATAGGTAGTCTATCGATACCAAAACCTTTCATGGAATTAACCTCGAAATGTTTCAGTAGATTTTCGGTGGCATAATCGCCAGTGTATGGCCATTCATCCAGGGTATAGGTATAATAGCCACTTCCGAATTGCTCCAAAAACTCTTTGTATTGTTTTTTGGGCATGATGATTTCGGTTGGTTTGAAACCCTGAAGCAACTTATCAATATAGCCTACCGATCCTTGAGCGACCAAGAATTCGCCCGTTGAAATATCCAGAAAAGAAATTCCTAAGGTCTGTTTTTCAAAAAATATGGAGGCTAAATAATTATTTGATTTTTGTTGGACAATGTTTTCATTGTATGATACTCCGGGTGTTACCAGTTCAGTGACTCCCCTTTTTACGATGGTCTTGGTTTGTTTAGGGTCTTCCAGCTGGTCACAGATGGCGACTCTTTGCCCTGCACGAACTAATTTCGGCAAATAAGTTTCGAGGGAATGGTGTGGGAATCCCGCCAATGCAGTTTCAGATTCGGAACCATTTCCCCTTTTAGTCAACACAATTCCTAATATCTTGGCGGCTTTAACCGCATCTTCACCAAACGTCTCATAAAAATCACCCACTCTAAACAACAATAAGGCGCCAGGGTATTTGGCCTTAATGGTGTTATATTGCTGCATTAAAGGAGTTTGTTTCTTTGCTTTTGCCAAGGTTCTCGTGTTTTTGAATAAGATGTAAAAATAGCAGAATTGTGTCGATTTGCAAAACTATCGCTATATCCAAAAACCAGGTGCGAAATGACATGAAAATTAAAAAATACATCTTATTTTTGCATCAAATTTCATTGTAATGGCAATCAAGCGTTCTCCCACAAAGAACAAGAAGAAACAAACCAAATCATCCTTCGGCAGTATTTTAAAAACAAAAGTACTTCCTTGGGTAATCCGTGGATTGATTGCTTTTTTTGTATTGACCATCCTTTGGGTAATAGCCTTGCGATTCACCAACCCTCCAATAACTTATTTGATGCTAAAACGAGGCTTTGAAAGAAAAGCCGATGGAAAAGATTGGAAACTGGAACGGCAATGGTTGGATTATGAGGATATGTCCAATAACCTTAAGAAAGCGGCTTTAGCAGGTGAGGATGCTCACTTTATGACGCATAATGGTTTTGACACAAAGGCTATCCGAGAAGCATTTGAGAAAAATAAAGAAGGCAAGAGATTACGTGGGGGAAGCACCATCAGTCAACAAACTGCCAAAAATGTATTCTTATGGCCAGGGAGATCTTGGTTAAGGAAAGGATTGGAAACTTATTTTACGGTATTGATAGAAGTATTTTGGAGTAAGAGAAGGATTCTTGAGGTCTATTTGAATGTCATTGAAACTGGTCAGGGAGTTTATGGTGCAGAAGCTGCTGCTCAGTATTATTTCCATAAATCAGCTAAAAGCTTGACTAAAAAGGAAGCCGCATTGATCATTGCCATTTTGCCAAGTCCGCAGAAATGGGATGCCAGAAGACCATCAAATTACGTTAATCGAAGAGCAAACAGCATTGCTCGATATTTGAACTATTATAAAATCCCTGAATAGCAGTTTATTTATAAATCTCTACGGTTATTTTTCCATCTGCTGTCACCGTTCCGCGGTACATTCCTTCGGTATTGAATGGCATAGCGACTTCACCGTTTTTATCAATAGCGATCATTCCGCCATCACCGCCTAATTTTCCGATTTCATCAATTACCTGTTGTGAAGCGTCCTTTATGTCCAGTTTGGCATATTTCATCTTTGCAGACACGTTGTATGCGGCAACAGAACGGATAAAAAATTCGCCCCATCCTGTACATGAGATAGCAACTGTTTCATTATTAGCATATGTACCAGCTCCGATTATTGGGGCATCACCTACTCTTCCAAATTTCTTGTTGGTCATTCCTCCTGTTGATGTTCCTGCCGCTAGATTGCCATGTTGATCGAGCGCAACGCAACCTACAGTTCCAAATTTTTCGTCTTTATAAGGCGGCAAGAAAGCTTGTTTATCGTCATGGTCTAATTCTGCCCTTTCCGAATCTCTTTTCAAAGCTCGTTGAAGTCCATCCCAACGTTGTTCCGTCCAGAAGTATTGCGTGTCTACGATCTCAATGCCATTCTTTGCCGCAAACTCTTCGGCGCCTTTGCCCACCATCATAACATGTTCTGATTTGTCCATGACAGCTCTGGCTGCAGAAATAGGGTTTTTTATACTTGTCACTCCAGCCACTGCCCCTGCTTTCAGGTTAGATCCATCCATAATAGCTGCATCTAGTTCATTTTTACCTTGATTTGTGAATACTGCTCCTTTACCAGCGTTGAAAAGTGGAGAATCTTCCATGACATGAATCGCAGCCTCAATAGCATCCAGACTAGACTTGCCCTGTTTTATCTGATCGTAACCTGCCTGTAATGATTCTGTTAATTTTTCTATATAGGCCCTTTCTAAGGAATCGGTCATGTTCTTTTTAAGGATCGTGCCAGCACCACCATGAATTGCTAAAACAAATTTTGGTTTTGGAGATGGCTGACCATTTGAAATAATTGGTTTCATCATCATACAAATTAGAATAATCAAGAAGAAAGCACTTTTACCCATATTTAGATTCTGTTTAGTAAAACAAAGAACGCGATAAAATCATAAAAAACAAAAAAGGGGTGGAAACGCCTTTATCCACCCCTAATTACCCAATCTATTAGTTTGTTTTTACTTTTTCGTAACTGTAAGTTTTGCTTTATTGTTTCCTTCAGAAAGGTCTACAACAAATACATAAGTTGCGCCAGCATCTAGTTTTTTGCCAGCTACCAGACCTAAGTTTCCTGGATCTCTACCATTTGTACCATTACCAACAAGGACAACATCGCTTGTAGTAGTAAGGTCTGTATTTCTGAACTCACCGTTCCATCCTTTTTCATGGAAGAACTTAAAGTTGATGTTATCGGTATTGATAGACTGTCCTGCTACTACGGTAACTTGGTATTTCTTACCTCCCATTGGTGCCATACACAATGCATTGTCAGGGTTCCAACCAACTTGGTTGTCAGCAACTGTAGGTTGTCCAATTCCTTCACCGATAATCCAGATTGCACCGGTTCCATCAGCATTTAATCGAGGTAGAGCATCTCCATTCATAGCCTCAACTTTGATCGATTTCTTAGCAAAATTGGCAATATAACGGTACTTACCAGAAATTACATTCGATAAATACTTGTCACCATCTTTGCGGAAATAATCTTCATCAATGAACCACTCATTTAAGTTAGGAATACCTTCAAACACGAGTTCTTCATCTTTAGCAACTGTTAAATCAACAGCGTAAAGATCATCGGCAACCATTTCCATATCTGTATCGTTGATTGCATAACGAATAAATGGCGAGGCAGCATAGGTCAAGGTGTTGAAAGAAATGGTGTATTGTCCATCAAAAGAATTTGAGAAAGGAATTACGGCATTTATACCTTGTGTAACTGCTTTATTTTCCCAACCGAATTGAATTTTATTTCCAAATTCCCCAACTACTGGCGATTCTATATAACCTGGTGCCTTCATTAGAAACTCATCAGTTACTTCATATTTATTTGGAGCAACTTTATTCATTCTATAGGTTTTCCCTTCCGATATAAAGTTCAAATACGGGAAGTCAGGTATAGAAAGTGTTAATACTTTTTCTTCGACTTTATTGACCATTTGCACATTCTGCAAGGTAAATTTCAAAACGGCTGTTCCATTCGGAATATTTTTCATGAATGGTACAAACAATTTTCCTGAGTATTCACCGGCATCTTTAGTGCGAATAGTTTTTTCAGAAACGACTTCTTCACTAAACAATAGCTGAACTTTTAGAGTAGATAGATCTACACTTTTGTCTGCTACATTCACTGTGTATTGCAAGCTATCCCCAAACAGTGATGCGGTCGGCAATTTTACAATTTCAATTGTAGGTTCGCCAGCGCCATAAGGCACTATTAATTCATCCTCTTTACAAGAAAATAAAAGTGTAAAAAGAACTGATAAGGTTAAATAATTGACTAATTTTTTCATTTTTTCCAAGAATAAGAAACAACAGAACCTGCAGGGACATCATAACTGAAATGATTTTTCCCATCCTCAATAACTATTCTAGAATTACTTCCATTTGAATTTGCGATTACAAATGCATAAGTACCATCGGTATTTTTAAATGCAGCGTATGCTAATCCAGCATCTGTATATCCTTCAGAACCAATACGTACAGCACCAGGTTTTACAACTGCTGACATATGGCCAATGATATAATAGTGCGAATTTTTACGGATTGTTTTATAATCAGACTTGCTGATATCTACTGCACCATAACAAGTTTGGCAACCACCTTCACGGTTAGGCCCTCTTTCAGAATCCAACATCAGATTCCAAACAATTACCGCTTTACTCCAATTGTTGACAGTTCCTAGCGCTACCTCACGCATATCTTCCAACAATCTTTTTCCTAGTGCATGGCCATCATTCCAAGTTCCAATAGAAGTTTCAGTGAACACAATTTCTTTGTTTGGAGCTTTGGCATGAATATCTAGCAACTCAGCTTTGTCGCCACCGTAATTATGGTAAGCTGAACCAGCGAAATATGCCGCCGCAGCAGGATCTTCAAAAATCTTGATTGGATAATCCTGTTGTTCCTGCATATCGTCATAGTTGTAGTTATGATCGAACGCATAGATTTTTGTTTTTAATCCGGCAGCTTTCATTTTTGGACCCAATGCATTTTTTACAAATGCTTGTTGCTCATTCCAGAACATCACCAAAGAAGCTGAATTCTTATCATTCAATGGTTCATTTTGAGTAGTGATGGAATAGATATCGATTCCATGACCTTTCATTGCTTGAATCCACTTCACGAAATAAGTTGCATAATCTTGGTAGTATTTCGGGTTTAAATGACCACCTGTCCAAGAATCATAAGCCTTTAAATCGGTTAAGTTATTAACCTTCATCCATCTTGGAGGAGTCCAAGGTGAACCCATGATTTTTACGTCGGGGTTGATAGCCAAGATTTCCTTTATAACAGGAATTACATAATCTAATTCTTCAGATTGCAGGGCAAAATTCTCGATACCTGGTTTATCTGCCAGTGTATATTCTGATAATGAGAAGTCTGAACATCCGATGGCGATACGGATATAGCTTTGTCCCATCCCTTCAGTCGTTGAGAAGGTTTCTTTCAAGAATTTTGTACGGTCAGCAGCTTCCATTTTAAGCAAGTTATATGCTGTTGATCCGGTAATTGCTGCCCCAAATCCATCCATTGTTTGATAAGTTTTACTCTCGTCAATTTTAATGGTTTTGGTTCCCATATTGGTTGTTTTCGAAAAATCTAGGAAAGATTTTTTGAAATCATGACTTAAAGAACCAGTAGTGGTATAGATCATCACATCACCTGAAGTTGGTTCAACTGGGTCAATAGGATCACCACCACTGATATTATCATTGCCACATGCCGTCAAGATCGAAGAGAACAAGCTTGCAACAAATATGTATTTTTTTAAATTATTCATAGTTTATAAGATTAATAACCAGGGTTTTGTACAATTTTAGGATTCTCATCAATAATACTTTGAGGTACCGGAAGACGATAGGAATTTTCATTGAAAGGATAAACTAGCGCCTTTCTCCCAGAATCTTTCGCAAAAACGGCATTCATTACCGATTCAACTTTATTCAATCTTACCAAGTCATACCATCTTTGTCCCTCAAATGCCAACTCTAATCTTCTTTCATTTAATAATGCAGTCAACATGGATTCTTTGTTCGCTTTCGTTGCATTGCTTAATCTAGGAAGTTTCACACGTTGACGGATTCTGTCGATAATTTCTGCTGCGGCAGTCAGATTTTGAGAATCTCCATTGATCAACGCTTCAGCTTTCAATAACAGAAGATCGGCATAACGCAGTTTTATGATATTGCTGTAAGCTGAACGAGTTTTGTACATAAATGGATAGTTGCTAGCAGGGTAATAATTGCTCCAAGTTGCCTGATAATATACAATAGACTCAGTATAGCGGATTTGATCATTTTCTCTAGTAAAGGCATTGATCAAATCTCTTGAAGGTGTTATCCATTTTGCCCAAGTAAAGTTGCTGTTGTAGTTGGAAAGGTCGCGACCGAACATCCAAGTTACCCAGTTACCAGATCCTGAGAAAAATTGAGTCTCCAGAATGGATTCCTTGCTGTTTCTTTTAAGTGCATCTGCGTTTCCTTCATTGACTCCAAAAAGTGTTTTATAATCTTCTTCTAGATCGAAACCATCCGCCGCCAATTCATCTACATATTGAACAACTTTAGCATAGTTTCTCAAAGGTTTCTCAGCATATACTTTTGCTAGAAGAGCTTTAGCCACAGATTTTGAAAATCTTGTTTTATTAGCTGAATTATTTGATGGTGCATCTACTATAGCTTCCAACAAATCTTTTTCAATTTGCTCATAAGCTTCTTTCTCTGTTTTTTGGTCAGGGAAATAATCATCATATACTTCTTCGATGTTCTCTGAAGTAATATCTCTACCGACATTTGTTACGACAGGAATATCACCCCATAATCTCACCATATCAAAAAAGATCAGCGATCTTAAGATTTTCGCTTCTGCTTTATACTGTTTACGAAGTGCAGTCGTTAAGGAATTGTCATTTACAGAATCTACATTGACAATCAAAATATTGGCACGGGCCACATCTTCCAGGTAACGAATCCAGTCGCGTTCTACTACTGAGTTTGATCCTTCAATACTGTTATTTTCATAAGGCAATACCTCCGCACCTGTTGTTCCTGCATAAGCATTGTCAGAATGCGACTCTGAAATAAGGAGTTGATCTAGATACCAGTGCTCTTGTCTGTCGCGCAAAATATTATATAAACCCTGCATGTAAGTATCTACAGCAGCCTTATCTTTAAACACCACCCTTTGTCCCTCTTCATTTATAACCCCTTCCGTAACATCTGAATAATCAGCTAATGGATCTTTATTAAGAGAGCAACTTGATATGACAGCAACCGTTAGTAGGGCTATCATATTCATTATATATTTAGTTTTCATTGTTTTCATTATTTTAAAACTTAGAACTCCATATTTAATCCAAAGACAAAAGCTCTAGTTTGAGGATATGTACCCCAATCCAAACCTTGAACTCTACCTGAATTACCCCATTGGTTTACCTCAGGATCCATACCTGTGTATTTTGTTAGCGTAATTAGATTGCTTGCAGATATAAATGGTGCTAATTTATTGATTCCAAGCCTATTCAATACTGGAGCTTTGATATTGTAGGATAATGAAATATTTTTCAAGCGGATATAACTTCCATCCTCAACGAAGTAAGATGAATTTTTCATATCATATCCTGCTCTAGGTACTTCGGTAACTTGTCCTGGCACTCTCCAACGTTGAAGGACTCTAGTAGATTGGTTTTTACCATCGTACATTCCTTCCATTTCCATTCTCGATACATTATAGATATCGTTACCCTGGGTTCCTTGGATAAATACATTCAGATTAAACCCTTTGTAATATATGTTGTTGGTAAAGCCGAATGTAAAGTTTGGATTTGGATCACCGATGTAAGTCCTATCTGTTGGAGATAATTTACCATCATTATTTAAATCAGCATAAATCATGTTTCCTGTTTCAGGATCTACTCCTTGGCTAACATAACCATAAAACCCTCCTACTGGTCGTCCAGGCATATTTTTTACTACATAATCATTTACATAGTCAGTAGTTTTTGCGTCGTAATAAACAGGTTTCAAAGCAAGTTTGGTGAATTTATTCCTATTGAAGGAAATATTGAACGTCGATGTCCATTCTACTTCACCTTTTAATATATCTGCATTAATATTTGTTTCAAAACCTCGGTTCGTCATTTCGCCTTCATTTCTTTGTATTTCTGAAATATTCCCAGAACCAGGTAATGAAACATACATGAGCATGTCGGTAGTGTTTTTATAATAATAATCAAGATTAACTGTCAAGCGATTGTTAAGACCTGTGAAGTCCAAGCCTACACCAGTTTGTTTAGTCCTTTCCCATCCTAAATCTTTTGTTCTAAGATTGACAGGGAATATAGCTGGAACATCATGTTCTTTTCCTTCTTCGAACCATGGAGAACGAATAATATTGTACCTCTGCAAATAAGCATAATCTCCAATACCTGACTGATTACCAGTTTGTCCCCAACCACCGCGAATTTTAAGGTCATTGATCCATGTCACATCTTTCATAAATTCTTCGGAAGAAATTCTCCATGCAGCTGATACAGATGGGAAAGTTGACCATCTAGAATCTGGATGCAATTTTGAAGAACCATCTGTTCTTATGTTAGCAGTAATCAGGTATTTGCCATCATAATTGTATGAAAGACGACCGAAATAGGACATCATGGCCCAATCTGAAGCTGATGACCCTGTACCTGTCCAAGAAATCTGATTGGCTACATTTAATGTTTCAATAAGGTCATTTCTAAAGTGGGATCCCATGATATAGCTGTTGGTATAGTTGGAGCTTAACCATGAAGAACCAGCCATAGCTTCAAACGTATGTTTATCTAATGATTTACTGTAATTCAATACATTATCAAATGTCAATACGGTATTCATATTTCTATTGTCTGTAGCTTCACCGTATTGGTTTCTACCCCAAGAGGTCGACAATGGATCTAAAAAAGTGGAAGAAAAGGCATTTCTTCTGTCAATAGCGAACAACGTTTTGAAATTCAATTCTGGAAGAATATGGATGGTTGCTGATCCTGACCCTATCAATCTATTTTCACGGTTTCTATTGTTTCCTGTAGTCGCTAAATTCTCTAAAGGACTGTTAATATTTAAACCGTAAAAATTATTGTAGTACTGCTTTGGATTGAAAGGATCCCATATTGGAGCATAAGTAGGTGTATTGATTGCTGAAAGAACAACACCACCTCTATTCGATCCAAGGCCTTCAACCATTCCATTTCCATTATAATCTGCGTAAGAGATATTAGCATTGATCGTTAACCAATCTCTAACTTTATTCTCGATATTTCCTCTGAAATTATAGCGTTTGTAAAAAGTAGATTTGATAATACCTTTATCATTGATATAACCACCAGAAAGGAAATATTTAATTCTTTCGGATCCATCAGAAACAGAGAATTGATAATCTTGAGTGTTACCGGTTGCGAAAGTTTCATCAAACCAATTTGTTTGGTCAGTTAAATTACCTGGTAGATTGACAGCACCAATTTCATCCATCAATTCCTTATACTGTGCAGTATTTAAAGGTTCAATGGAATTAGTCACTCTGTTTTGAGTTGCCAATACATTTAAAGTAATTTTTGGGTTACCAACACGACCTTGTTTGGTCGTAATTAAAATCACCCCATTTGCAGCTCTTGACCCATAGATAGCTGCAGAAGAAGCATCTTTCAATACTTGCATATCTGCGATATCACCTGGAGACAAAAAGTTGATGTTATCGACAGTCACTCCATCTACTACATACAATGGGTCATTACTACCATTAAATGATGTTGTACCTCGGATTCGGATTGATGTTCCGCCACCTGGAGCACCAGATGGTTGCGACACGGTTACCCCTGCTGCTTTACCTTGGATAGCTTGATTGGCGTTGACAATCGGACGCTCGTTAATGTCATCCAATGATACAGATGAAATTGCCGTTGTCACATCTTTCCTTTTCACGGAACCATAACCAATGACAACCACATCTTCCAATGTATTGGTGGATGTAATTAACGAAATCGTCATCTCCGTAGGCTGAGCGATTACTTCTTGGCTGTTATAGCCCAGATAAGAAACACGAAGTTTTGAATTTGAAGGCACATTGTCTAACACAAATGCACCATTGTTATCCGTTGATGTTGAAAGTGTCCCTCCGATAACAGTAATTGTAGCGCCAATAATAGGTTCATTGCTGGCTTCGTCCATAACCTTTCCGGTAACTCTAATCCCACCCTGCGCAAATGCCAGACTGTAAAAAATGGAAACCAAATAGAGGCAAAGACCGATACTAACTTTAGTAAAAAGTTTCATACGACTTATAATCAGTTATTAGATTAATAAAATAATTCAGGTTATTCTGAACTTCCCAATTCAAAGTTAAGGAGGTGTTATAGGTTTATTAAGCATTTGTAAAGTGCAAAATCAAAAAAGTAACCATAGTAAACCAATAAACACTGAATAACAAGTGTTTAAGCGCTTTTAAATTGAAAAAAAGTAAAGGCTTTTTCTAGTACTTTAGGTTACCTATCTCTTTTATTTGCTCATCAAAGTCTTCTTTGGTACCTAAAACTTTGTTTCGAACCTTAACACGGTAGTTATAAACTGTGCGTAAGGAGTAGCGTAAGAACCTTGCGATTTTGGTAGAATCTGAAATTCCCAATCTTATGAGCGCAAAAATCCTAAGTTCAGAATTCAAGAGTTCATCTTGTTTCAAGGTCAACCGTTCTTCGGGTTTGAGGAGCGAATTGAATTCTTGGATAAAGGTTGGATAAAGGTTCAAGAAGATTACGTCAAAGTTGTGATATAGATCATCGAGCTCAGTTTTGATGAAATCCTGAGATTTCAACTCTTTGGTCAGATCATCAATTTGATTATTGGAAACTTTCTTTAGAATTCCTTTTCGTGTATTGTCTAATTTATCTATATAGGCAGAACATAGTTCAAAGAACTGAGCCATATATTCTTCTTTGATATGATTGGATTCTTGAAGGTCTTGGTTTACTTTCAACAATTGTCCGTTCAATCCTTGCAGTTCGGTGTTCAGAGTTTTTAAATCCTGTCTTGTTTTTTTCAGTCGCTTCATCTGCATATAAAGAATAATAAATGCAACGAGCAACAATATTGACATCAAAGAAATGGTATACAAGAAATTCTTTAACTGATTTTTATTGGCCTGTTCTTTCTCCTGAAATGCAGAGTTAATGATAGGATAAAAAGAAGAGTTTTCAATCGTTCTGAACCTCACATTACAGAATAAGGCATCTTCCATAGCCTGCTGTATAAATAAATAGGCTTTATCGATTTCATTTCGCTCAAAATAGACCAGTGCCAAGCTTTGTAAGGAAGCATTATCTTTTACGGTATTCTTAATATCCGTTATTGCGGACAAGCCCAAATAATAGATTTCTTTATCTTGATCTCCTTTATTCTTGTATAGTAACCCCAAAAGATAAGCGATAACCGCACGTTCGTGTTGAGGGTCTTTATATTCATTTAACAGTTGAAGCAATTCAGATTCTGCTTTATCGAAGTTATTTCCGAACAATGCTCTGGTTGCGGAATTGATCCTGTATTCTTCTGAAGATTTTGGCAGGACATTCAGCAATGAATCCCTATACACTTCACTTTGGGTGAAATATTGATAATGGTTGGTGCTTTGTCCATAGTGAGAATAGAAATCTGAAAATGCACGGTAGTAATCTGCTTCTTGCTCGCTGGAAAGGCTTTGCCTTGGAATTCCCTTTAATATTTGGTTAGATTCAATAAATCTTCCTGCAGAAGAATATAAACCAGCCAATTGAATGTCCACTTCATTCTGTAAGATCGGATCATTTAATTGTTTGGCTATTTTTTTATTTTCATTGACATAAAATATGGCGGAGTCGATTTGATAAGTACGAAATTCTAAATACAGTTTTTCCAACAGTTGATATTTGTCGGTTGGAGCTTGCATCAGTCTCAACCTTTCCTTGATATCAAAGATCTTCATCAGTTTTTCTTTTTCGAATTCGATCTTTCGCCCTAAAACTTTATTTAGTTCACGTTCTATAGAATCCTTTGGACTAACTGCATTGGTAGCCCAAGCCGTTGATCCGTGAAGAATCAATGCTATTAAAAATAAGGATGTAAATACTAATTTCTTAAATTCAAATCTAGTTATCATGTTCTTCATCGTCCCACCAATCGCTTTTCAATTCATCTATTTCTCTACGATCTTTTTTAGTTGGTCTACCTGTTCCACGGTCTCTTTTTAATACTGGAGCATGGAACGAAGATTTATATGCATAGGTATCTTCAACCGGTGTTTGGTCCTCATAAAATTGGGCGGCAGTTTTGGCATCAACCCTTCGCTCCAGCAAGCCAATGACCTTGACAACTTTTCTTTCTATTCCTTTCTGAATCGCATAAGTATCCCCTACCTTAACTATTGCGGAAGGTTTTACATTTTGACCATTCAATTTCACACGTCCTGCTTTACAAGCTTCAGTTGCCAGACTTCGAGTCTTAAAGATGCGGATTGACCATAGGTATTTATCGATGCGTAATTTCTCTGCTGCCTCTGCCATCCTACAAAAATAGTCATATCTTCTTAATATATTACCCTTGTGGTAACTTACTTATCATTAAAATTCTTCATATTTGTCATGAATTAAAATTTAGTTTAAAGAATATCATGATAGATTCCACAATCCTTAAGAAATTAGTTGAAGAAGCTTGGGAGAACAGACAATTATTAGAATATAAAGAGTATTACGAAGCTATTGAGTTTGTAATCCAACATTTGGACAAAGGAGAGCTTCGTGTGGCAGAGCCAGTAGGTGAATCTTGGTATGTTAATGATTGGATCAAGAAAGCTGTAATCCTATACTTCCCAATTCGGAACATGGAAGTGATCAAGAACGACCCTTTTGTTTACCATGACAAGATGAAGCTTAAGACTAATTACAAAGAATTAGGCGTTCGTGTTGTTCCAGGTGCATCAGCTCGTTATGGATCATATTTGGCAAAAGGCGTTATTATGATGCCATCTTACGTAAATATTGGTGCATATGTTGGTGAAGGCACTATGGTAGATACTTGGGCTACTGTTGGTTCATGTGCTCAGGTAGGTAAAAACGTACATTTAAGTGGTGGCGTTGGTCTTGGCGGAGTTTTGGAACCAGTTCAAGCTGCTCCAGTTATTATCGAAGACAACGTATTTGTTGGTTCCCGAGCTATTGTTGTTGAAGGAGTTCGTGTTGAGGAAGAAGCGGTTTTGGGTGCTAATGTTGTATTGACAGCATCTACAAAAATTATTGATGTATCAGGTTTTGAGCCTATTGAATACAAGGGTTTTGTTCCTTCTAGATCAGTTGTTATCCCAGGGTCATACACCAAAAAATTCCCTGCAGGAGAATATCAAGTACCATGTGCATTGATTATTGGCCAACGCAAGGAATCGACAGATAAGAAGACATCATTGAATGATGCGCTTCGTGACCACAATGTTGCTGTTTAGTAATAGATCATGCACAGGCCATTTATTGATAAGGAAGACATCAACAGTTCTTTGGAGACACTGCGGTCAGGGGGATTGATTTTATATCCTACGGATACGATTTGGGGTATAGGCTGCGATGCAACCAATCCCGATGCTGTAGAGAAAATCTTTGCTTTAAAAGGTCGTGATAAAGGGAAGAGCATGATTATTTTATTGGGCAATGACAACCAATTGAGCAGTTATGTGCGAGAGGTTCCTGAAGTAGCCTATGAATTGATCGAGGCCACTGATAAACCGCTCACTATTATTTATTCAAATGCAAAGAACTTAGCTGAGAACGTGGTTGCTGACGATGGATCTATTGGTATTCGGATTGTAAATCATCCATTTTGTGAGCAGCTATTACAAAGATTTCGCAAGCCAATTGTTTCTACATCGGCAAACATCAGCGGAGATCCTTCGGCAAGGAATTTCTCTGAAATTTCAGAAGAAATAATAAATGGTGTTGATTATGTTGTGAAATTCGAGCAGCAAGAGCTTGCCAATGGCACTGCATCTACCATCATGAAATTAGACCCAAGTGGTAAATTCGAATTTATAAGAAAATAAATATGAAAAAGTTTATCTCCATGTTAATCTGTGTTTTTGCTTTTGTAGCCATTAGCAATGCGCAGTCATCTATCCAACCGGCAAAAGCTGGTGTGACTTACGGTAAAAAAGTTGACAAAAAAGGAGCTATCTCTGTAAAACAATTAGAAAAAGCTCTTGAAGGAAAAGATACTTTCAACGGAAAAGTTGAAGGTGAGGTTGTTCAGGTTTGTACCAAAAAAGGTTGTTTCTTGACCTTAAAGAGAGAAGCTGACAAAGAGCCTATCATGGTAAGATTTACGGACTATGGATACTTTGTTCCTCAAGACCTGATCGGTAAAACTGTTGTTTTGGAAGGAAAAGCAAAAGTAAAGGAAACAACAGTTGAATGGCAAAAGCATTATGCTGAAGATATGGGCAAGAGCAAAGAGGAAATTGCTAAAATCAACAAACCCCGAAAAGATATTTCTTTGGTCGCTGATGGTGTTCTAGTTGTAAAGTAGACACAAAAAACTTATTTTGGAGGCTGCAAATAAAATTTGCAGCCTTATTTTTTTTATTAATCTAATATACATGTCGGTTTTTCAACCTGTTTCTTGCCAAAGCATCAAAATAGGCTCCAAACTTATGACCTTTGAGACGCCAAAAGTCATGGGCATTCTGAATCTTACGCCCGATTCATTTTTTGACGGCGGAAAGCACAGTTCTCTAGAATCAGCCATGTTACATGCTGAAAAACTAATAGCTGAAGGTGCAGACATGATTGATATAGGTGCATATTCTAGCCGTCCGGGTGCTCAGGAAATCTCAGCACAAGAAGAAATGGACCGTGCTATACCTTTTATCGAAGCCATCCATCAATCTAACCCTAATGTTGTTTTATCCATTGATACCTTTCGGGCTGATGTTGCTGAATCATGCGTTCAAGCGGGAGTACATATCATCAATGATATTTCTGGTGGAACTTTAGATGAGAACATGTTTGACACTGTAGCAAGATTACAAGTTCCATATATCCTGATGCATATGCGAGGTACACCTGCCACCATGCAGCAACTGACAGACTATGAAGACGTTGTAAATGATGTTGCTGAGAGTTTAGGCCATCAAGTTTCAAAGCTTAGAGATCTAGGTGTAAGGGACATCATCTTGGATCCTGGTTATGGCTTTGCCAAAACCATCGACCAGAATTACGAGTTGCTAATGCGGGTCAACGAACTGCATTATTTTGGATTACCAATCCTTGGAGGAATTTCAAGGAAATCTATGCTTTATAAAAAAATAGGTTTAAAACCTGTTGAAGTCCTGCCAGGAACAATAGCACTCAATACGCTACTACTAGAAAGAGGGGTTCAAATCCTCAGGGTGCACGACGTAAAGGAAGCCAAACAATTAATTGACATATTTTACTAATATTATTTTGAAGAAAACTAGAGATATCGTTACGATCGGATTCGCCTTATTTGCCATGTTCTTTGGAGCTGGAAACCTATTACTACCCCCATATATTGGAATTCAAATTGGAGACCACGTCTGGATAACCATCCTTGCATTCGGACTTACTGGAATATTACTTCCATTCTTTGGAATTCTTTCTGTTGTTAATTCAGGGGAATCATTTCAAGACTTGGGTTCTAGGATCAACAAATTTCTGTCCCCGGTTTTGGGGTCTGTTATTATGTTGTGTATCGGTCCATTGATCGCCATTCCAAGAACAGCTGCTACAACTTTTGAGGTTGGCATATTGCCTTCATTCCCAAATTCGGCTCCCATCTGGACTTCGATTGTTTTCTTTGCCGTAACCTGGCTGTTAACCATTTCACCTTCCAAAGTGGTGGATATCATTGGGAATTTTCTGACCCCTTTATTGTTGGTTTTATTGATTTCTCTTATAGCCTTGGGTATTTTTTCACCCATGGCAGATTATAGTGACAGCTCCCTCAATACTGCTGAATCCTTTACGCTAGGGTTCGTTGATGGTTATCAAACTTTAGATGTTTTAGCGTCAGTTATATTTGCGGGAATTATAATTACTGCATCTATTTCCAAAGGATATACTACTGTAAAATCCAAAAATCAAGTTGTTATTTCAGCGGGTATCCTAGCTGCGTCTTGTTTGTTTATTATATACGGTGGATTAATTTATTTAGGAGCAACATCTGGGGTTGAAGATTTGTCAATAAAGCGATCTGAATTATTGATCCATATCTCCAGAGCTATTATGGGTCCCTTTGGCACCATTGCCATTGCTATTAGCATTGCTTTGGCTTGCTTAACGACAGCAATAGCCCTGACATCTGCCGTTGGATCATTCTTCTCTGAACTAACCCATGGAAAACTTGGCTATAAATTATTGGTAACTGTATGTTGTATTATTTCATGTGTATTATCGATCACCGGTGTAGATAACATTATAGCCTTTGCTTATCCCATTTTAACTTTTGTATATCCTATTGTTATTACGTTGGTGTTGTACACGGTATTCTTTGGACCTTTTGTAAAAAGCAAAGAACCTTATGTTTTGGCATTGATCGGATCGACCATTATTGCAACGCTATCTCTATTCAAACAATTGAACCTTCTGAGCGCAGATACAATTGCTACGCTGAATCATATTCCATTTTTTCAATATGAGCTGGGATGGGTAGTGCCTTCGGCAATTTTGTTTTTGGTAGGTTTGCTGATTTGGGGAAAAGACAGTAGACAGTAGACATAAGACATAAGATAGTAGACAGTTGCCCAATCGTCCAAGGCAAGTGGTGAGACCTGCAATGTTTTCAGTGGAAGGTGGGGACACCAACCATGGCGAACTAACCCCATCGGGGTAAAATGCCGTAGGCATGCCATATCTATAGAAATGAAAATCGCGACAAACACCAACGCCGTAGGTGTGGCATGTTTGTTAAATTCCCTTAACTTAATGACATTACCCTGTAGGGATGTAACTATTATAGATCTATTATAAAAAAGACTCCCTCCGTTTTTGCGGAGGGAATCTTTTTTTGTTGATTAGGTAATCTATCTTACGATGCTACCTGCTGAAATATCTGTTGATGGTCTTACAAAATCGAGTCTTCCATCTGCATCTTCGGCCATTAGAATCATTCCTTGAGACTGTATGCCTTTAATTTCTCGTGGTTCAAGATTAACAAGGATTAAAACTTGCTTACCTACGATTTCTTCTGGGGTAAAATATTCTGCGATACCTGAGACTACGGTTCTTTTATCGATTCCGGTGTCGATGGTCACCTTTAATAACTTCTTAGTTTTGGCAACTTTCTCCGCTGTTAAGATACGGCCAACACGGATATCCATTTTCATGAACTCATCGAAATTGACATTTGCTTTTTGAGCTGCTTTTGGTGCTGCCAAAGCGTTGCTTGCTTTAGCATTTGCCAGTTTTGCCAACTGAAATTCTACTTGTTCATCAGTTACTTTTTCGAATAGCAATTGTGTTTCGCCCAACTGATGACCAGATTCTAATAAATCTGATTTTCCTGCTTCATCCCAGTTTTTTGCTGATAGATTCAACATTTCGAAAATCTTAGTGCTACTGAACGGCAAAAATGGTTGACCTATTAGGGCTAAGTTGGCTACGATTTGACTAGCAACGAACAATACTGTTTTTACTCGTTCTTCATCGTTCTTGATCACCTTCCATGGCTCTTCATCAGCTAGGTATTTATTTCCTAAACGTGCAGCATTCATAAATTGTGCTAATGCTTCACGGAATCTATACTGTGATAATGATTGTTGGATCAAACCCGGAAATGTTGCTAATTCTTTCAGTACTTCCTGGTCTGACTCAGTCAATGGAGAACCCAATAATACTTTGCCATCGAAGTATTTATGAGAAAGTACCATTACTCTATTGATAAAGTTCCCTAAGATAGCAACCAATTCATTGTTTACTCTAGCTTGGAAATCCTTCCATGTGAACTCACTGTCCGAGGTTTCAGGGAGAATTGAAGTCAACATGTATCTTAATTCATCTTGTTTGCCAGGGAATTCTTCCAAATATTCGTGCAACCAAACAGCGTGATTTCTGGAGGTTGATAATTTATCACCTTCTAAGTTCAGGAATTCATTCGCTGGGACATTTTCTGGCAAAATATAGTCTCCGTGTGCATGTAGGATTGCTGGGAAAATAATACAGTGGAATACGATGTTATCCTTGCCAATAAAATGGATCAATGTTGAGTTATCTTCAGGATTAGCTTGTTGTTTCCAATAATGTTCCCAATCCTTGCCTTCATCAATTGCCCATTGTTTTGTTGCGGAGATATAACCAATTGGGGCATCAAGCCATACATACAGTTTTTTACCTTCAGCTTCTTCCAACGGCACATCTACTCCCCAATCTAAATCTCTAGTCATAGAGCGTGGTTGCAATCCTGACTTCAACCAAGATTGGCATTGACCAAATACATTGGATTTCAATTCATCTTTTTTTCCTTCGATCAACCATTTTTCCAACCAAGGTTGATATTTGTCCAAAGGCAAGTACCAGTGTTTGGTTTCTTTCAAAATAGGAGCTTTGCCACTCAGTGTTGATTTTGGATTGATTAGGTCTGTAGGGTTTAATGAGGTACCACATTTTTCACATTGATCCCCATATGCGCCTTCATTTCCGCAATGAGGGCATGTTCCTACGATATAGCGATCAGCAAGGAATTGATGGTACTCTTCATCATAGTATTGCTCGGAGTAACGTTCGATAAATTCTCCTTTTTCATAAAGATTTAAGAAGAATTCTTGCGAAAGGTGGTGATGTATAGGTTCTGACGTACGGTGATATATATTGAATGATATACCGAATTGCTCAAAACTATCTTTAATTTGTTGATTGTATTTATCAATAATTTCTTTGGGAGTAACTCCTTCTTTTTTTGCTTTTATAGTGATAGCTGCTCCATGCTCATCTGAGCCACATACATAAACAACATCTTTATTGTTTAGTCTTAAAAATCGCACGAAGATATCGCCTGGGATATAAGCACCAGCAAGGTGACCTATATGTAATGGACCATTGGCATACGGAAGTGCCGATGTAATCGTATAACGTTGTTTACTGAATATATCCAATTGATCTAGAATTAATGTAAAATATTGAGCTTTTTCAGCTTAGAGAACAAAGATAACGCAAATTGAAGTATTCTGCTATTTCTTAGAACATTTTCATGAATTAACCTTTTAAAAAATTAAAAAAAATACATTTTTTTTCACATCTTGATGTATGGTAATTTTTACTTTTTAAGAATTATCTATTTTCGCTGATCTAAACTTATTAATAAAACGATATGAAAAATTCAAAAATTGACTTAGGACTTTTGATCATCCGGATTGGATTCGGCTTGACGATGATTGCATTTCACGGTTTGCCAAAATTAATGGGAGGTCAGGAAAAATGGACTGCAATTGGAAAATCTATGCAGAATCTTGGTATAGACTTTATGCCTACAGTGTTTGGTTTTTCAGCTGGATTAGCAGAAACCGTAGGATCATTGTTATTGATGTTAGGATTATGGACTCGGCCGGCAGCTATAATACTGGCCATTACGATGTTTGTTGCAACTGCAAACCACTTAGCGAAAGGAGATGGTCTTTCCGGAGCATCCCATGCAATCGAATTTATGGTGGTTTATATTGCTTTCGCTGTTATGGGTCCTGGTAAATTAAGTATCGATAAAAAATAATCGTATATATAAAAGCTAATGCCATCCTGTTACAGAATGGCATTAGCTTTTATATTTTTGTCAGTCTCTATTTGAAGACAGTTGCATGCCAACTATCTTTCAAAGGAATTTCCCATTTGCTTTGATAATCGGCTTCCGTTTGGGCTAGGTTGTTGAATACAATGGTATCCGAATTCACTTCACCTTCTTCACAAAGCGCTTCGAAAACATCTCTTGAAACCAATTGGATGTTATTTTCATTATCTCGATAAGAGATTAATGTGCGATTGAACAAACCTATGTTCAGCTGTTCTTCCAATTCTTTAAGAATGCGAACGGATTTATCTATTGAACATCCTGTGACTTGAGCAACCTCTTCATCAACTGTCAATACCACAAACAGATTGTATTTAATCTCAGCTTTTCCTGCCAATTGACTTCCATGGGCAGTCCATTCCTCGACAAAGGCATCTAATTTTGCTTGTGCTTCTTGTACTTCAGGTTGTGTGAAAAAACGATCAGCCTGATAAATCCATACTTTTTTCATATCTCCATTTATTAATGAGCGTAATACGGAGAAATCATTAAATAAACGATCACTCCAGTTACAGCAACATATAACCACATCGGATAAGTTATTCTTGCTAACTTTTTGTGGCGTTCATACGCTCCTGCTATCCCTCTAACAAAAGTAAATAATACGAATGGAATAATAATGATGGATAAAATGATATGCGTCACAAGAATGAAATAATACACATATCGAATGGCTCCTTCTCCTCCAAACTTTGTTGATTCTGAAGTCATGTGATATCCCACATACATAATCAGAAATAGAGAAGAGAAGACCATGCACAATTTAATCAGGTTTTCGTGCAGTTTCACATTTCCTCTTTTAATAGCTGAGACTGCAATCACTAAACAAACTGCTGTCAAACCATTGATAGTGGCATAAATGGGAGGTAAAAAACTTAATGGTTCTACATCATATCCCATTTTTGGCAAATTAATTCCAAATAATGCTGCTACGGCTAGTGGGATAATTATCGATAATGTCCAGATAATCCCTTTATATTTTTTTTCTTCTTCGGTCATTGCCATGTTACTTCCTCTCTACTTTTAATGGGTTATTTCTAACCTCTTCAACTAATTGTACTTTAATTTCATCTTCCAATCTATCCAACTCTGAACGCAGGCTGATATCATAAAAGCCTCTAATCCTCTTTTCAGAGTCTAACAATACAAATTGATTGCTGATGATAAATTTGGTGCTATCCCCTTCAACAGGCATGGCTTCGATCAACATGGAAGATCGGGCAAATTCAAAGATGTCGACACTGGGTTTGTTTACGACATACCAATGTGAGCTCATTCCTTTTTTGTAAGGTTCAATGAATTTTTTGAGATCTTCAGCTGTATCATGAGGGTCTACAGACACTGAGAACAGCTGTACTTTGGGGTTTTCTTTAAATCGCGTCGCGATTGCGCTCATATCATGAACCAATTGCTTTGACAATCCTTGATCTCTGGTATAGAAAAGATGTACTACCGATACCGAGCTATCATTTCCCAACAGTGTTACTGGCTTATTGTCGTAGTTGATGAATTCTACTGGCTTTAATTGATGAAATATCGTATCGGGGATTTCTCTCCCCATCACGCGCCTCATTTCACCAGACAGCTTTTTTTCGCCGAATACTGGCAGTTTAAGGTACTCATTGGAGCCCATTTTATTGACCAGTATATATAAAAAACCTGGCACAAATAGAACGAGTGCCAGGATTATTAATTTTGATATATTCTTTGAACGAGTATTTTTACTCATTTCATATATGTTTATTTATGAGGAAAAATCGGTTGATGTGTAAAAGAATCGTTTAGGTGTCCACCTTCTATCATCATCAATACGATGAAATAGATAATGAAGATAAAGACAATCCCTACGGTCAAAATAAAACCTGATTTTTCAAATTTTAAGTGCATAAAGAATGCCACAATATAATATGCTTTAATTAACGTTAGGATAATATAAATGATGTTCAATACTGTTCCTTTTTGGATGATTCCCCAGTGATGAACAAAACCTAAAGCGATTAAGAACTCTAATGCTGTTAAAGCTAATAGAATAAAAAATACGGTCCAGATACGTTTTTTATCCATTCCTTCGCCATGCGCTTGCGCATCGTGGCCTTCTATATGATCGTGATTACTCATGTTCGATAGTTTTAAAATTTCTTAATAATTAGATTAAGTAGAAGAATGTAAATACGAATACCCACACTAAATCCACAAAGTGCCAATACAAACCAACTTTTTCAATCATTAAATAAGATCCTCTGTGTTCGAAGGTATTATTTAAAGTCATGCACAATACAATAATGTTCAATAGGATACCAATTGATACGTGGAATCCGTGGAAACCCGTAATGGTAAAGAACAAATTGGAGAATTGAAGCGCTGCTGTATAAGAAATATCTTTAGTAAAGTAAGGTTGAAGTGCCTCTACGATTGCGTTTGGATCTGTCAGACCAGTTGCAGGGTTACGACCAAACCAAAATCCTTGATGATGTAAGTGGCTCCACTCGATTGCTTGACATCCAACGAACATCAAACCACCTAAGATTGTCCATAACATCCATTTTACGACTTCATGTTTAGAATTTCGATGTCCTGCTTCAACGGCAAGTACCATCGTAACGGAAGACATAATCAAAATAAAGGTCATGATACCTACGAAAACTAGTGGTTGACCAGATTCAGCGATACCAGGGATAGATTGGAAGATTTTATCCGCATCAATCCAAGTAGGCTGTGCATATTTCTGAGCACCATAATAAATCAAGAATGCAGAGAATGTAAATGCATCTGATACTAGGAAAAACCACATCATGATTTTACCATACTCTAGGTTCCAAGGTGATTTACCTCCGCTCCAAGGTCCTTCTTTTACCTTATCCAATTGCGATACTGTTGTACTCATTGTTTACTGTTATTGATTCAAAAGTAAGAAAACATAAATATATATCCATAATAGATCTAGAAAATGCCAGAATATAGAGGCAAGTTCCATCCGGAAAATGTTGTTATCCAAGGGAATGTTTTTCAACGCTCCGATATAACATCTAACCAACACCAATACTCCGGCTATGATGTGGGCCAAGTGTAAGCCTGTAAATACGTAAATGAACGATTGTGATGCATTGCTGTTGACAAAAGTAATCCCTCTGTTGAACAATACTGACCACGCTTCTACTTGTAAAAAGAAAAACACAATACCTAATACAATAGTAATCAGTAAAAATGTTTTCTGTTTTGATAATTGGGCAGATTTTACCGCTTTATAAGCTAAATGCATGGTAATGCTGCTCAAAACTATCACTGCTGTACTGTAGATGAATACTTGAGGTAAAATAGTTTTTATCCCTTTATCTACACCACTTGCAGTATACACTATAAATCCACTCGTCAAAGCTGCAAACATCATGAACATACCAATCATCCCAAGCCAAAGATTAAATTTCTTTGCTTTTCTTGATTTTAGTAGTTCTTCATTATACAACTCTTGCTTATCCATTGCAATCTGTAAATCCATTTTTTATTTAAAAGGTATAAAATCAAACAACAACACCAATTGTGTAAGGGGCAAATATGCAAATGAAGTAAACATTATCTTCTTTGCTGTACTTACTTCCATTTTCTGTAAGTGTTGAAATCCGTACCAGGTGAACAACAATCCTCCAGCTAACGATAATAGCGTGAAGACCCATCCTCCTATACCAAAGTACATCGGTAGAAAACCAACCGGGATCATCAATACGCATGAGATAAAAATAAACCATGCTGATAATTTATCCGTTTTCGTCGTTGGCAACAACCTAAATCCTGCTCTTTTGTAATCTTCATCCGTTACCCAAGCAATTGCCCAAAAATGTGGGAACTGCCAAAAGAATTGGATGGTGAATAATACTAGCGGAGTTATAACAACTGCTGCTTCACTGACTTCGGCATATGCTAATCCAAATCCTGCGGATTGGAAAGCGGCATAATATCCGATCAGTGGCGGCAATGCTCCTGGGATTGCTCCAACCCAAACTGCAATTGGAGATTTCTGTTTTAATGGAGTATAGACAAACGCATATAGGAAGATTGAAAATACAGAAAGTAATCCTGCTATAAAATTCAATTCTACGAGAATCAACGTTCCTGCAATACCCATGAACACGCTTAATATTAAAGCTTGTCCTGTGGTCATTCTTCCTGCTGGAAGTGGTCTGTCTTCGGTACGCTTCATCAATTTATCAAGATCACGTTCGATGATCTCATTAAATCCATTTGCTGCTCCGGTTACCAAAAACCCTCCGATGGTCAATAACGCCCAATTAAACCAGATGATATCACCTTGCTGTGTTGCACCTATCAAAAATGATATCGATGCGGAGAACACAACTGTAAGCGTAAGCCTCAGCTTGACAAGTTTGTTAAAATCTGAAATAAATTCCTTCATAATCAAAATATTTCCCTAAACAGCTTTTGGAGTTAATCCGCTTTCTGGTTTATTTAGGATCAACAATAAATAATATTGCGCTCCTACCAATAAGCTTGCTACAACCAAGTGAACCGTTTGTGCTACAGCGGGAACATGAAACCTTGCCAAAATAATCCCTGATAACATTTGAATACAAACCAATATCAATGAAATCTTAGCATACTTAAACTGAACAGTATTAACCAGAACAGAAGACCTCAGCTTGAAGTATAAGAATACGACTAGAGCTAAAGTAACGTATGCAAGGATTCGGTGAGTATGATATGGTAATCCAATGGAATCAATCCATTCACTACGTTGAGCACCTTGTTGATTTAGATGGTCGATAATTTCGCGAACATCTGTACCAAACACAACCTGAACAACTAATATAACGAGAGAAATCAACGTTATCCACGTGAAACTTCTATCTGAATTTTTCAGGAACTGATTGTTTCTCAGTTTAATTGCCCAATAATATGTTTGAATAGCTATACAAACAATTACCAGTGCTAATAGCATGTGAATGGTGATAACCCAAGGGGTAAGATTCGTAGAGACTACGATTGACCCTAACCAGGCTTGTATCACAACGACAATAAGATTAAGAACGCTCCATATTGCTATGGCTTTTTTCTTTTTCCAATAAGTAAAAGAATATATTGCTGTAAACAGCATACAGAAACCGGCTAAAACTCCAGTTAGACGATTGATATATTCAGTCCAAGTCTTTGCGGCATTGAATTCCTCATGTTCAACGATGGTTTCATCGTGACGAATTTGGTCTGCTAGATGTGAATAGCCAAAGGCTTCAATCAATTTTGCAAAACGCTCATTCTTCTTGATTCTACCTTCCACATAATGTTGCTCATAGCCTTGCGGCAATTGCGAAACATCTGTTGGTGGTATAATTCTGTTGAAACATTTCGGCCAATCCGGGCAGCCCATTCCTGAACCTGTACTCCGGACAATACCTCCTGCCGTTATTACTAAGAAAAGAACGATAATCGTGATCTTGTTTATCCGTAAAAAACGCTTTTCAGCTGCTGGATACATAGATCTCTCCTTTTACATTTATAAAGTATAAAGAGAGGTAGGTATGAACCTACCCTTCTTCTTCTCTGTTATGCTCACGATTGTAAGCCTTTTGAGCTTCAATACCCGCTTCATTTCCATCCCAATCATGCAATAAGTTTGAGCTCATTGTTTGTGAAAGTGGTGTACTTTGAGGAATAAAGTCAGCATCATTTCCTGGCTTACTGTAATCATAAGGCCAACGGTATACTGTAGGGATTTCTCCTGGCCAGTTTCCGTGAATATGTTCTACTGGAGTAGTCCACTCCAAAGTATTTGAATTCCAAGGGTTTTGTGGAGCACGCTTTCCGCACCAAATTGATGAGAAGAAGTTCCACAAGAATGCTACCTGACCGATTGCCGAAACAATTGCAGCCCAAGTAATCAATAAGTTAACTGACACCCATTTCTCCATGAAAGGGAACTCAGTGAATGCATAGTAACGACGAGGAACACCGTCAATACCCATGAAGTGCATTGGGAAGAATACCAAGTAAGCACCGATAAATGTCAACCAGAAGTGGAAGTAACCTAAACGCTCATCCATCATACGTCCGAACATTTTAGGATACCAATGGTAAACACCACACAACATACCGAAGATCGATGCAGAACCCATTACCAAGTGGAAGTGGGCAACAACGAAATAAGTATCGTGTAAGTTGATGTCTAACGCAGCATTACCTAAATATAATCCTGTCAAACCACCTGATACGAAGAACGAAACCATACCGATTGCAAACATCATCGCTGGAGTGAAACGGATGTTACCTCTCCATAATGTTGCAATATAGTTGAAGGCTTTTACTGCAGATGGAACCGCAATAATCAACGTGGTGATCATAAACACACCTCCCAAGAATGGACTCATACCTGTTACGAACATGTGGTGACCCCAAACGATGAAAGATAATACAGTAATACCTACCAATGAGTAAACCATCGCGTGGTAACCAAAGATTGGTTTTCGTGAGTTTGTAGAGATTACTTCTGAAGTTAAACCTAATGCAGGCATAACTACGATATATACCTCAGGGTGTCCTAAGAACCAGAACAAGTGTTGGAACAAGATTGGAGAACCACCTTCGTTAGGAAGGATCGTACCTTGAACAACTAGGTCTGACAAATAGAATGAAGTTCCTACTGAACGGTCAAAGAATAATAATACTACTGCAGAAACTAATACTGGGAAGGATAATAAACCTACGATTGCAGTTAAGAAGAACGCCCAGATAGTCAAAGGCATTTTCCATAAGTCCATACCTTTAGTACGCATGTTCAATACGGTAGAGATGTAGTTTACACCACCCAATACCTGTGAAGCGATAAATAAAGTCATGGAAATTAACCATAGCGTCATCCCCAATCCAGATCCTGCTATAGCTTTAGGCACTGCGGATAGTGGAGGATAGATGGTCCAACCAGCAGATGCAGGGCCACTTTCAATGAAGAAAGATGCGATCATGATAACACAGGCAACAAAGAAGAACCAGTAAGATAACATGTTCATCAATGGCGATGCCATATCACGTGCACCTAATTGATAAGGGATCAATAAGTTACTAAATGTACCAGAAAGACCTGCTGTTAGTACGAAGAAAACCATCATCGTACCGTGAATAGTAACCAATGATAGGAAGAAGTCTGGTCTGATACGACCACCTTCAGCCCATTTTCCTAGGAAAACCTCAAGAATTGGAAACTCGTGGTCAGGCCATGCTAATTGAATACGGAATAAGATCGAAAGGATCATGGCGAAAACTGCCATAATGATACCAGTGATCAAGAATTGCTTAGCAATCATCTTGTGATCTTGGCTGAAGATATACTTCGTCAAGAAGGTTTCATGATGGTGATCATGAGAACCGTGATGAGCTGCGTCGTGCGATATAACTGTAGTTGACATATTCTATTTAAAATTCTCTGTTATATTTAATTGATTGAAGCCGCAATACGATCATTCTTCTCCGTACCTTCGTTTTGAGCGAACTCTTTTTGAAGGTCTTCAGTGAAGAATTTAGCTTGTTTACTTAACCACTCTTTGTATTCAGCTTCAGTAACTACTCTTACATTTTTCTGCATGTTATAGTGAGATTCGCCACAGATCTTCGCACATAACATTACGAAGTTGTATTGTGGGTCATTCATTTTATCACGCATCTCATCTGTAGTGATAGTAGGAGTAAACTGAAAGTAGTTTGTCATACCTGGTACAGCATTGATTTGAACGCGGAAATCAGGAATATAAAAAGAGTGAATAATATCTTTTGACAAGATGTGGAAACGAACTGGTTTATTAACTGGAATTACAATTTCATCACCTTTCACATCATCCCAAGCATTTTTATCATTGTAATCAATACCGTATGAGTTTAAAGGAGTTGTTAATTTGTAATTACGTTTTCCGAACTCACCGTCAGTTCCAGGGTAACGAACAGTCCACATAAACTGCTCACCCAAAACTTCAACTTGTAGAGCTGATTTTTTCAATTCTTCAGGGATGTTCGTAATAGAACGCCAAGTAAAGAAACCGAATAATACTAAAATCGTTAATACAACCGCTGGAACGATAGTCCATAATCTTTCGATTGCATCATTGTGCGGGTAGAAATATGCTTTACGTTTAGCACGCATTCTATAGATGTATGTAAAGGTAAGCAATGCGATATGCACCAATACCAATACTACTGTAATAATCACCGTAGTGATGATAAACATTCTATCAATATCTTTACCATGCTCAGTTGCAGCCGGTCTCCAAGACCAACTTCCCCATACAGCATACCCGTACCATACAAATCCTAAGAAACCAACTAAGAATACGAACAATAGAATCGCTTGAAGCGTATTGTTTGCCAATGGATTGTATTTACCATTTACTTTCTTAGTTAATACATAGATTGATTGTACTTTTCCGATTACTGCAACAACAGTACACAATACTAGGAAAAGAAGGATATAATAAGTCAAGTTTTTATAGACTTGAGGATCAATTTTCTTTTCTTCTTTAGTTGTTGTAGCAGCAGGAGTTACAGTACTTCCTGTATTTCCTGATGCGGATACAGTCGCAGAATCTGTAGCAGCTGTAGTTGTTGCTGCAGAATCAGCAGGAGCAGCTGCAGTTGAATCTGCAGTTGCAGCTGGTGCTGCTTGCTCAACCTGAGCCGTATCAGCCGCTTGTTCCTGGATGCTCGCCATCGCAGGAGTAGCAAACAATAGGTTAATAGCTAATAAGCCTCCAAATAAGGACTTAAATCTGTTATGTAATTTAAACTTCATCTCTTATAACACGTTTGAACGTTTTTTCAACTTAATCTCTATTAAATCTGGTGGTGTAAACTTTCATCCAAGAATGGGTGGTTTTTCGGAACCAGAGCGTGCTTGCTCAATTTCGAAAGTACCAAGAAAGTGAATAATCCAGCAAATCCTATTGCAGTACCAATTTCGATAATGCCAAATCCTCTGTGAGTATCAACAGTACCTGGCATAATCATGATATAATAGTCTAACCAGTGACCTAACAATAATATGATCGCAACGATTAACATGTGGTTTTCTCTACGTTTCATATCGCGGTCAACCAATAATAATAATGGCGCTACAAAATTAATAATAATGCTTAACCAAAACCAAGGTTTATATTCTGGTTCCCAACGTTTGTAGAAGTAAACTGTTTCCTCAGGAATGTTTGAATAATAGATCAACATAAATTGAGCAAACCATACATAAGTCCAGAAAATTGAGAAACCGAACATTAATTTTCCTAAGTCATGTAGGTGGTTTTCATTCACCCATGACATATAACCAGCTTTCTTAAGTAAGATCAGGATTACAGTAATAACTGCAAGACCACTAACCCACATTGCTGCGAAGTTGTACCATCCAAACATAGTTGAGAACCAGTGTGCCTCTAGAGACATGATGGTATCAAATGACCAAATTGGAGTAGTGAATCCGAAGATTACTAGGAATATTGCTGATAATTTAAAGCTTTTCTTGTAAGAATTTAAGCCACCTGCTAGGTCTTCATTGTATGACAATTTAGCTAAGATGTAAGCAAAGATGCTATAGCTTCCCATGAATAGGATTTGACGGATCAAGAATCCCGGAACATTTAAGAAAGCAGCTTTACCAGCAACTAATTTATCATAGTTAGGGCTGTTAGGATCTGTCAATCCTTCAGCATGCCAGTGGTGGTATAAATTGTGAGTTGTTAAACCTAGAGCAACAATTACTAATAAGATGATTGATGCAATTGGAAGTATGCTAGCCATTGCTTGCGGGATACGGATTAATCCTGCAGACCAAGCTGATTGAGTTACTAATTGTAGGGCAACGAAGAATGCTCCAGCTGCACATACACAAGTAAAATAATATCCCATCAATAATAAATTGGCATATGTACGCTCAACCATTATATGGTCACCTGATAATAAGCCAAAAGCTATTGCGGCTATTCCTACAACGATAGCAACTAAACTAAGTACCTTAGCGATACCTGCGAATTTAAATTGCTCGTTGAAATTATAATCGTGATGATGATTGTGAGTTCCCATTTATAATATCGATGTTAAATTATTTTTTTTGTAATTCGTGAACATACATTACCACTTTCCAACGATCTTCTGGAGAAATCTGCGAAGCGTGTGAGCCCATTGCATTATATCCATAAGTAATTGTGTGGTATATTTTACCATCAGTCAATTGCGACATTTGACCACCTCTCGACGAAGGTGTACCTGCCGATTGTTGGAATGATGGTGGCGGCGGGAAGTTTTCCAATGCACGCTTACCTCTTGAATCCTCTACTTCTCTATCTTTCGTAATTGTTCCATCTCCTGCTCCTTCTTTACCATGACAAACAGCACAGTAAGTAAGGAATAGGGTTTCACCTTGTTTCAAGTTTTCAGCATTTGCAATCAATGGATTTTTAACTTCCAATCCTGCACGCTCATATTCCTCTACAGAGTTTCCGTAATCGAAGCGTTCGAAACCGATTGGGTTTGAACCTTGCGGAGGTGTTTGAGCAGTACTGTTATTTTTAAAGTTTGGGTTTTGTTGATCCGGGTTAAAAGCAATCGGATCATACATATTTCTTGAGAATTCCCAACCTGCACTGCGAGTTGTGCCATCTCCACATGAAGAAACAACTGCTGTTAAAGCTACAGCAACACATACAGCTCCAAGAAAATTCTTCTTATTCATAACTAACATATTTTCTTTCATTGTATTTAACTTCTACTGCTCCGGCTTCTTTCAATAAACCATCGATTAACGTATGATCTGTGTTTTCTTGTGCATCAATAGCAATGATAAAACGATCATCTGTAGCTCTTAGATCCATAACGCGTGGTGCACGTCCTGGGAATAAGTGGTTACGATAGAAAAATGTTGCTACCATACCTAAGGCACATAATAAAATAGTTACCTCAAATGTTACTGGAACAAAGTTTGGCAATGGCATCGATGGCTTACCACCAATGTTCATCGGCCAATCATATGACATGGTATAGAACAATAGACTGAATCCTAAAATTGTACCCAAAGCACCAAAAATAAATGCTGCAATCGGTAAACGTGATGGTCTGACACCTAGCTTAGCCTCGATCCCGTGGATTGGCATTGGTGTATAACAATCATAAATGCTGATGTTGTTAGCTTGCAACTTGTCAATCCCGTGCATCATATCATCAGGATCAGCAAAACTACCTACTATATATTTTGTATTGCTCATTGCTATTATTTTTGACGTAATGCTTTAATATCCGTTTCTGTTACTGTATCATATTTCTCCAAAGAGTTTCTGAAGAATTCAACTTGTTCCTCAGGGAAAGCTCCTTCTTGAACTGTTTTAGTTTTGTGCTGTAAGCTTGAGCTCTTCAACAACAATTTAACCTCTGCGATCGCAATACCTGGTAAGAAACGAAGGAACAATAAGAACAATGTAAAGAACAGTCCAATTGATCCTACGAAAATACCTACATCCACCCAAGTTGGATAGAACATCGCCCATGATGATGGTAGGTAGTCACGGTGCAATGAAGTAACGATAATTACGAAACGCTCAAACCACATACCGATGTTCACGACAATTGACAATACCCAAGAGATAGGAATACTTGTACGGATTTTCTTGAACCAGAATAACTGTGGTGAAATTACGTTACAGGTCATCATCGCCCAGTATGCCCATGCGTAAGGTCCCGCGATACGGTTAGCAAATGCATACATTTCATATTCTGAACCTGAGTACCATGCAATAAACAACTCAGTTAAATAAGCAATACCTACGATCGATCCTGTTACCATGATGATCTTGTTCATTGCTTCGATGTGGAACATCGTAATGTAGTCCTCGAAGTTCATTACTTTACGTAAGATCAACAATAAGGTCTGTACCATCGCAAATCCTGAGAAAATCGCTCCAGCAACGAAGTATGGAGGGAAGATCGTCGTGTGCCATCCAGGGATTACCGAAGTTGCAAAGTCCATGGATACGATAGTGTGTACTGAAAGTACTAGTGGAGTTGAAATACCTGCTAAAATCAAGGAAACAATCTCAAAACGTTGCCAAGTTTTAACGGAACCATTCCAACCGAATGATAAAATAGAATATACTCTTTTCTTAACTCCAGAAGCGCGGTCACGAACTGAGGCGATATCTGGCAATAGACCACAGTACCAGAATACTAACGATACAGTGAAATATGTTGAGATCGCGAACGCATCCCATACAAGTGGAGAATTAAAGTTTACCCATAATGATCCAAATTGATTTGGCAATGGGAAAATCCAGTATGCTAACCATGGACGTCCCATGTGAGCAACAACGTAAGTCGCAGCACAGATTACGGCAAAGATAGTCATCGCCTCAGCCGATCTGTTGATGGAGTTACGCCAGTTCTGGCGGAAGATTAATAATACTGCGGAGATCAAAGTACCGGCGTGACCAATACCAACCCACCATACGAAGTCGGTGATATCCCATGCCCAACCTACTGTTTTGTTTAATCCCCAAGCGCCGATACCCGTCCAGAACGTGTATCCAACACTTATTACCCATAACATTGCGCCTAATGCGGCAACGGTGAAGCCGATCCACCATGCTTTGTTGGGTTTATTTTCAACCGGAAGTAAGATATCATCTGTAATCTTTGCATAGGTGATATCCTTGCCGGTGATTAATGGTTCTCTTAATATTGATTCGTTATGCGATGACATAGTTATTTTATTTCAGTCTAGAATAAATTATGCTTCAAATGTGTTTCTTACCTTCGTCATGTAACCAATATTCGGTTGAACATTGATCTCTTCAAGAACATAGTATATACGCTCATTGCGCAACGCTTTTGAAACTTCTGACTCTGGATCGTTAGCATCTCCAAAGATGATTGCATTTGCTGAACAAGCAGCTTGACAAGCCATGTGGATGTCGCCATCCTTAACTCTACGGTTTTCAACCTTAGCTTGCAATTTACCAGCTTGGATACGTTGGATACACATTGAACATTTCTCCATAACCCCACGAGAACGTGTAGTCACACCAGGATTCAATACTAATTGAGTGAACTCGTTATTCAAGTAATTGTCGAAACGAGAATCATTCCAGTAGTTGAACCAGTTGAAACGACGTACTTTATATGGACAGTTGTTTGCACAGTAACGAGTACCGAAACAACGGTTATAAGCCATGTGGTTAAGACCTTCAGATGAGTGAACTGTCGCTAACACTGGACATACCGTCTCACATGGAGCGTGCTCACAGTGTTGACACAACATTGGTTGGTGAACAACAGTTACATCTTCGTAATCTAATCCTTCTGCCTTAGCAATGTCTTTCTCTTCTGTTAATTTACCTTCACCTGTATTCAGTGTGTAGTAACGGTCGATACGCAACCAGTGCATTTCACGACGACGGCGAACCTCGTCACGGCCTACAACTGGAACGTTGTTTTCAACGTTACATGCTACGATACAAGCACCACAACCTGTACAAGCATTCAAATCGATTGCCATCACCCAACGGTGACCAGGTTGTTCAAATTTATTCCACAAGTCATAAGTTTGGTGTGAATCAGCGAAACGACCAGACTCTGAGTTAGGATCTTTTAAATAATTTGCAAATGAAGTTTCGCGGATAATGTTACGACCTTCAATAGTGTGGTGGGTTTGTGTTTGAGCTAATTCGTAGATACCAGAAGCTTTAGAAACTGAAGCTTTTGATGCGAACTGAATTGTACCATTCACTAAACTTGCAAATGGATAAGCATTAACACCTACATTATTACCTGCTTTACCAACTTTCGTACGACCATATCCAACAGCAACAGACACAGTTCCTCTTGCTTGACCTGGTTGTAACAACACTGGTAAATCAACTTTATATCCGTTTGCCTCTACTGTAACTTTTCCTGTTTCTTTAACACCTAGTTCTTCAGCATCTGCTGGATTGATAGCTGCATAGTTATCCCAAGTTACTTTTGAAACTGGGTCAGGCAATTCTTGTAGATAAGCATTGTTTGCCCAACGTCCGTCTCTTAAGTTTGGAGACTCATAGATTTTCAATTCAACACCACCAGCAACACGCTTAGCGTCGTTTGCAATTGCCGCTGCTGCAGCATTCACATCAACATTTGCAGCATATGCCGATCCTGTAGCTGAACCTTTGAATACGAAACCTTGTTGTAAAACATCTTTCCAAACTTTTCCAGTTCCTGCCAAGATGTTTGTTTCCCAGTTTTCTTTCACAAAGTCATGGATTGGTTTGTTAACACCAGCCCAATTGATTAAACTTTGCTCTGCTTGACGCGTGTTGAACACTGGATTGATAGTCGGCTGAACGATTGTGAACAATCCTTCTTTTGCCGAAGCATCACCCCAAGACTCAAGGAAAGTACTGTTTGTAGCGATTGCCTTCAATTCAGAGGAAGTTTCATCAGCACGATCAGCAAATGATACGGTATATCCGATTTTAGCGATTGCAGCTTTTACGTCTTCAGGTTTGAAGTAATCATAAACAGGGTTTGTGTTCCAGAAAATTGCCACACCTACTTGACCAGCTTTTGCTGCAGTCAAGAAAGCTTGGAATGCTGAATCCGAACCTTGATATTGTTTTGAGAAATTATCTAAATCAATAATAGAACCGTAAGCGCCAAGAGCTGTGTTGATAGCGTTTGTCAATGCTTGAACGTTTGTATCGTTCGATCCAGAAACAACTACTGAAGTACCTCTAGCATTTACTAATTCTTTTGCTGCCAATGCAATTGCTGTTTTAGCTTTTGCATTGTTTGTACCACCAGCCACTGATTGTCCAGTAATAGCATTGTACAAACTGATCAATACTGCTCCTTCTTCTGAAGGTTTGATCGCAATACGAACGTCAGCATTTGAACCAGTCATGGAAAGACCAGATTCAAATTGAATATGACGTGACATCTTACCACCTTTTAGTGATTTATGGTCACGGTTTTTAATATAATCTTGTGTATGTTCTTCACCAGCTAACCAAGTTCCCAAGAAATCAGCTGCTACTGATACTACTACTTGCGCTTTGTCAAAATGGTATGAAGGAATAACAGCTTTACCGAATGAAGCTCTGTTAGCTTCGATGATACCGCTGTAAGATACTGCATCAACTTGGATATGTTGAGTTGCAGGATATTTAGTTGCTAGAGCAGCGATCGCAGCCAATGATGATGGGCTGTTGATCGTATTAGAAACAATTGTGATTTGTTTTCCTGCTGCTTGCGCTTTATTCAATGCATCAACTACGGCTTGGTCTAATTTTGCCCAATCTACATCTTTACCACCGATTTGCGGATTTTGTAGTTTAGACATATCATAAAGATCAAGAACTGAAGCTGCTGTTGAAGCATCAGTACCTTGGTTTAATCCGATTGCATTAGGGTTTGCCTCCAATGAGATTGGTCTACCTTCTCTTGTTCTTACGATTACACTTTGACCATTGAAAGATGAAGCGTAAAAGTTAGGAACACCTGGAGTTACTTCTTCTGGTTTGATAACATAAGGTACCGCCTTGTGAATTGGCGTACGGTTACAAGCTGCCAATGTAACAGCTCCTAAACCAAAACCTAAAGCTTTCAAAAAGTCACGACGAGGTGTCTTGGTACTTAAACCAGCTTCATTTAAGACATCTTCTACGGGAATAGGCTCAGCAAACTCACTCTTGCTTCCGTCAACAAAAGCAGGAGTTTGATTCAATTCCTCTAAACCTTTCCAATATTTTTTATTGCTTTCCATTTAAGCTATATATAAGATTCCGTTATTCTAAATTAATTTATTAATAGTGACACTTACCACACTCTAATCCACCGATCATAGCTGCTGTCATCTTCTCACCTTTTTTCAATTTGTCGTGAGCTTCGATCAATTGATCGTAATAAGCATTATCTGTATTTACAGATGTCTCTTTGTGACAGTCAATACACCATTTCATCGTAAGTGGTGAGTATTGATAAACCTCTTCCATATCTTGGATAGGACCGTGACAAGTTTGACATTCAACTCCTGCAACCACAACGTGTTGTGAGTGGTTGAAGTAAGCGAAGTCAGGCAAGTTGTGAATCCTAACCCACTCGATTGGTCTTGTATTGGTACCGTAAGTTCTAGACTCTGGATCCCAATCTACCGCACGATATAATTTTGCAATTTCTGGTGAGATATTTCCATCGTAGTGATCAGATGCAGTTACTGTGTTGTGACAGTTCATACATACGTTAGCAGATGGAATAGAAGCATTCTTAGATTTGAACGCGCCACCGTGACAATATTGACACTCGATTTGGTTAACACCTGCGTGAATCTGGTGAGAGAATTTAATAGGTTGAACAGGTTTGTAACCTTCATGGACACCAACGTTCCACATGGTTTTCCAACCAGCAACACCTAATAAACCTACAAACATCAATACTACGAAGAAAACCAGTTTTTTGTTCTTCAAGAATGCCTTAGCAAATTTTACAGAACCATTTTCTGTTTCTTCATCATTTCTAGCTTGAGCTTCAGCAATCGCGGCGTGGTTGTTTGCAATTACGCGTTCCAAAGTTTTAGTGACTCTGTTTAGAGCAAAGATAACTGCAACAGCAACTACGAACAATGCAACTAACCCGATAATCATTAGGGTATTTGCATCAGAACTAGCAGCTCCAGCACCTCCGCCAGCAGCACCACCTGCAGCTTTCTTTTCAGCTAACTTAACCTCTTCAGCTTGTAAATAAGCGATGATGTCTTTAATGTCACCTTCTGAAAGGTTTGCATAAGGAGCCATGGTTGTAGCATACTCAGCTTTCAAAGCAACAGCTTGCTCATCTCCTGAATCGATCATCCCTTGCGGGTTGTGGATCCATTTTACAATCCATGCCTCATCACGGCGTTCTGCTAAGCCAGCCAAATCTGGACCGGTTAATTTTTTACCTACAGCGTGACATGAATTACAAGCGTTGGACTTGAATAGCGCTGCACCATTCGCAGCATCCTGCGCCTGCGTGGTAGTAGTAACGGCAAATAACAATACCAAACTGATTGATATTGACTTCGCAAGTCTTCCCAAAACGGATGAGATATTTCTCATATTTAGCACTTTATACTATTTTATGTGTAATAATTAATTGTTGACTCTCCAGTACATGTACACAATACCGTACAAAACAATGCACAAAAGTATAACTTATTAAGCAATCCCTGACAATTTGATGACCTAATTTATCAATTTATAATCATTCTAAATAGCTCCGTTATCGAGCCTCTACCACCTTACAAATTAACATTAGCCTGATTTTTTAACAATCTATTTTTCGTAAATTAGCATCACTATGAAAGCGATCTATTGCATATTATTTTTAATTATTTTATCTGGATGTGCTCATTCACAATCAAACTCAACTGATAATAAGATGGAACAAGACAAAAAATACAACAAATTAACGGCGGAAGAACAATACGTAATCTTACATAAAGGAACAGAAAGGCCATTTACAGGTCAACTCTTGAATAACAAAGAAAAAGGAACTTATGTTTGTAAGCAATGTGATGCACCATTATACAAATCGGAAGATAAATTTGAATCACATTGTGGATGGCCGAGCTTTGATGATGAGATTCCGGGAGCTGTAAAAAGAGAAACTGATGCAGATGGAAGAAGAACAGAGATTCTATGTGCGGCATGTGGCGCCCACCTTGGGCATGTTTTTGAAGGCGAAGGATTCACCTCCAAAAACACAAGGCATTGTGTCAATTCAATATCTATGAAGTTTGTTCCAGCGACTCCTCAGAAATAACTGAAGACCCGCGAACTAATAACTCACTTGGAATTACAATCTTTTGTAATTCCTTGTTTTTACCTTTTATCTCATTCAGCAAAGTATGAATCAATTCATTTGCGATCGCCGATGTATCTTGCGTAACTACACTGATACCAGGTTCATAAAGTTTAAACAAGGTATGGTCATCAAAGGCTACCATTTGAGGTAATTTCATTTTAAACTTCTTTACCGCTTTCAGTCCATCAATAGCCAAATAGTTGGTTGCAAATAAAACAGCATCCAGATTATTTGCATTGATAAATTCATGGATTTGATCTATCGAGGAATCCTCATTTTCATCAATTTTCACTTTCTTAATAAAAGCCTGTTGCTGAAAATCATCAATCGCTTTCATATAACCTTCAAGACGGTCGCGCATCTGAGTTTGATTTGAATACAAAGAAACAAAACCAACTTTTTTGTTATTCGGGTTTTCAAGCAAATGTTTTGTTGCTTCGAATGCACCGTTAAAGTTGTCCAACACCACATAATGGGTTTCCAATTGTGGGATGTATCTGTCAAACAATACCAATGGGACATTATTTTTAATCAGATTAGCAAGCGTGTCATCCAAGCCTTCCGGAGGCGTAATAATATAACCATCTACTTGTCTGTCATAAAATAATTGGATCAATTCACGAGCTTTAGTTTCATCGTTATCCATACTGCAATAAATAATATGGTAACCATTATCATATGCTATACGCTCGATATATTTGGCAACGTTTGAAAAGAATGGATTTGAAATATCTTCGACAATAAGTCCTAAGATTTTCGATTGGCCTGTTCTTAAACTCTGTGCTAATTGATTTGGCTTGTAGCCCACTTTTTTGACATAATCTAGCACACGCTTCGTCAACCCCTCACTAATTCTTTTCTCCTTTGCTTTTCCATTTAAAATAAAAGATACTGTAGTTACTGAGACCCCTAGGTTTTTGGCAATATCACTAATTAATATACGTTTTCTCATCTTAGGTTAATAAAACTGCTATTCAAAATCTATCAAATATATAAACTCGGCTAAATTTTAGCAAATCTTTGCTAAATATAATGCTAAAAATTTGGCTAAAAGGGTTTATTAGGTTTAAAAATGTACATTTGTATAAGTACACTATTTATAACGACATTTATGAACTTACATTATAAATCACTTGCAATAATTTTTGCAGCAACAGGATTGATGTTTTGTAACACTTCAGAAGTTGCCGCCCAACAATATACGAAATTTGTTGATCCTTTTATCGGTACCGGTGGTCATGGACACACTTATCCTGGCGCCACAGTTCCATTTTCTCTGGTTCAATTGTCTCCTGACAATGGGAAAAATGGCTGGGATTGGGTCAGTGGATATCATATTTCTGCGGATTCAATCGCAGGATTTAGCCATATGCACCTGAGTGGAACTGGAATCGGTGATTGGCTGGATATTGCCATCATGCCTCTTAATGAACCTATTGCAAAGAAAGACTTTGACACCAAAGTTAAATTTTCGCACAACAATGAAAATGCTAGTCCGGGATATTATGATGTGAGATTAGATAATGGAATATTTGCCCGCTTAACTGCGACCGAAAGAGTCGGTCTCCACCAATATCTATTTTCCAAAAACTCTACGCCTACTATCCGTTTGGACCTCGCACATGCCTATAATTGGGATAGACCAATGGATACAGAAATACAAATTGTAAATGACAGCACCGTCGTAGGGAAAAGGTATTCATATGGCTGGGCAAATAAACAACATATTTATTTTGCTATCCGATTTAAACAATCTTTTAAATCGTACCTATTGAATGGTCAAAAAACCTTTGACAAAAAAGTAAATCAGGTCAATCAAGATACTAAAGGACCGGTTCAGGCGGTCAATGCCCAATTTATATTTCCCTACACTTCTCCCGTAGATTTAAAAGTAGCCTTGTCGACCACCTCTACAGACAAAGCATTAGAAGCTTTAAACGAGATTCCAAATTGGAATTTCAACGAGGTAAAGCAGCAAGCTGAAAGCAAATGGGATAAGGAATTAGGAAAGATTAAAGTGGAATCATCTGATGAAAGTCTAAAGAAAATATTCTATTCGGCGCTATATCATACTGCTGTTTCACCCACTCTTTATTCAGATGCAGATGGTGGATATAAAAATTATAAAGGAGAGCTTCATAAAATGCCAAATAATGGCCAACGTTATACTCTTTTCTCACTTTGGGATACATTTAGAGCATTAAAACCTTTGTTTACCATCACACAGCCAGAACGTTATACAGATATGATGAATAGCATGCTGGCTTTTTATGATGAAAACGGTCTTTTGCCAGTTTGGGATTTAAGTACTTTTGAAACCAATACGATGACTGGCTATCATGCTATTCCGGTATTGGCTGATGCTGTATTAAAAGATGTTCCAAGAATTGATCAAGAAAAATCTTTCAAAGCGATGTTGGCCAGTGCAAATCAACAGATCAGGCAAGTTCCGGATTATATCGAGTATGGATATGTCCCTCAAGATGTCTATGGAGGATCAGTAACCTCAACACTTGAATATGCATTTGATGATTACTGCATTTCTTTAGTAGCAAAGAAATTAGGCAAGAAAAAGGAATATGAAGAATTTACAAAAAGAGCTAAAAATTACATTCATTTATTCGATCCTAATTCTGGTTTTATGCGTGCAAAGTTAAAGAACGGAAATTTTGTAGAACCTTTTGATCCTTTCTATTCTGAGCATGATTTTGCAAAAAGTCAATACATAGAAGGTAATGCTTGGCAACATTCATTCTTTGTTCCTCATGATGTTAGAGGCCTTGCGAAGCAATTCCCTAAAAAAGATGGTCTGGAAAAAATGTTGGACACTTTATTTACAGCTCCATCGTATATGACTGGGGAGAACAAATCACCGGATGCTAGTGGATTTATTGGTCAATATGCGCATGGAAATGAGCCTAGCCACCATATAGCTTATATGTATTCGTATTTAGGCAAACCTTGGAAAACTCAAGAAAAAGTTAGAGCAATTATTGACTCCATGTATCATGAAAGACCAGATGGTTATGCTGGCAATGAAGATGCTGGTCAAATGAGTGCCTGGGCAGTATGGTCCATGATGGGGCTTTATCCTGCTTCTCCGGTTAATGGTGAATATGTTTTTGGTAGCCCTGTGTTAGATAAAGCGGAGATTACTATGCCAAATGGGAAGACTTTCACCATTGTAGCCAAAAACAACTCTAAGACAAATAAATATATAAATTCAATTACCTTAAACGGGAAAAAATACAATAGGTCTTTTATCACGCATGCGGATATGTTGAAAGGCGGAACCCTGGAATTCCAAATGAGCGATAAGCCATACATGAAATTGGGAACCAAGAAAAAATCTTTGCCAACTTCCATGGAAAACTAAACAAATCTGAAAATATAGCGTTTTGTCATATATTGGCCTTGGGTACACTTATTGATATCTAAGGGAAAGGAGAGAAATAAAAATGAGTGAATTAAACAATAACATCAATATTAAAGACATACAAGACGACAGCAACAATCAAGATTTCTACAAAAACTTTAAAGAAAAATTGATTGAAGTAGAACAGTTTCCAACAATCTATACGTTCAAGTTTATTGTAAAAACTGATTCTGACCAAGCTGAGCAGGTAAAAGCTTTATTTACACATGCTTCTGCTAAGTTTTCTGAGAAAAAATCTTCAGGAGGCAAGTATACATCCATCTCCATTGAGAACTATGTAAACAGTGCAGATGAGGTAGTAGATTATTATAAAAAAGTAGGCGAAATACCAGGTGTAATGATGCTATAAAAAATAAGAGGGATGTCAAATTGACATCCCTCTTATTTTTTATTCATTCAATTCCTTAAGTGCTTTTTCCACGGCTACTGGATCTCTTAAATCTACATTCCGATCTTTCATACCCACATAGAGATTCCCTGGAATGATAACATATCTATATCTTAGTTGGCTTCCTAATATCAATAGTGCTCCACCATCATAAACCATTCTGTAAACAACGATTTCACTCTTCTTTAGCTTGAATGTTATGGTACTCATTCTACCTCCTGCCCTACTTGTATATGGCAATGGGAATAATCCACCACCATAATCTAGATACATCATAACCACTGAATTAGCAATAACGGCATCTGTGATTTGAGGAGCATAGATATGTGCGATACGAACGACTGTTCCATCCATAATGGAATCCTTCATACGAACGGCAGTTTTCCATCCCGAATACATTACCCGAGCCTCAGCTTTGAGATTTGTTCCCACTCCCCAACCGGTTGCTGATTTTGGTCCATAAAGAACCATCTGAGCAGTATTGAAATAAAAATCCCCGACCTTACCTACCGTAGCTGCGGGAATAGAAGTACCCGATAAAAATTGTGATCCATCTTTACCATTCGTGCCATTTGTTCCATTTGTTCCATTTCTACCATCAGTTCCGTCTTCACCTTTGATATTTGCTGCTTTTCCCCATCCTGCTGCTGTTTTGGGGCCGTATAAATCATAAGTATTGGTTCTGAAGTAGAAATCCCCGACTTTTCCTAAAGTTGCTGCCGGAACAACGGTACCGCTGTAAAACATCGAACCATCAGCACCTTTTTGACCCGTAGCACCAATATCCCCTTTGTCTCCTTTTTCACCTTTTTCCCCCTCGGGACCCATCGGGCCGGTGTCTCCCTTTTTACAAGAACCCGCTCCAATAATAATTAAAGCCAACAAAATCATTAAAATCTTCGTTTTCATAATCTTTAGTTTTATTTCATAATATCATTTAATGAAACTAAACTAATTGATTATGAAAGTCTTATTCAGCCAAAACGAGTGAAAACCTATGTGAATTGAGTGAATCAATAAATACAATGAGTAAATATTTTTGATCTCACACCTACTTAGTCACCTAAATAATCAATCGAAACTTAACCTATTTTCACCCTTCTTAAGGTCAAACCGCTTACTATTACCTTTGAATTTAATAGAAATATCAGCTGTTTGATCTGAACTCACTACTAAATCTCTAATCTTGCCTTCAGACCACTTAAAGTTAAATTTATAATTACCACGAGCTTTTAAACCATGTACGGAACCGCTTTTCCAGCTTGATGGAATAGCAGGCAATAAAACAATATCTTCATTTTGAGATTGGATCAACATTTCAGCAAATCCCGCTGCACCTCCAAAATTACCATCAATTTGAAATGGTGGATGCGTGCTGAACAGATTCGGCAAACAGGTCTTGCCAATCAATTCTTTTAAATGCGCATTAGCTTTCTCTCCATCTAACAACCGAGCATAAAAATTAACGATCCATGCCTTACTCCATCCTGTGTGGCCACCACCTGCAGACAAACGGTTTTCTATCGTTTTTTTAGCTGCTGAAAATAATTCTACTGTACTTGGATTGATGGAATTACCAGGATACAAGCCCAAGAGGTGCGACATATGCCGATGTCCCGGTTCTACTTCTTTATAATCATGAATCCATTCTTGAATAGCACCAGATTTGCCTACTCGAATTGGAGGCATTTGCAATCTAACGGCAACAATTTTTTCAACTAAATCCTGATCTACTTTAAGTTGTTTCGCCGCCTGCTCAAAATTATCAAACAATTCATGGATAATCTGAATATCGATAGTACTCGCATAAGAGAGTTGAGATTTAACTGTTCTTCCATTTACTTCGGTCTCAAACTCATTTTCTGGAGAGTGTGAAGGATTAGTTACCAAATATCCTTCAGGTGATTCAACCAAGAAATCCAAAACCCAGAGCAACGAACCTTTTAATATAGGATAGGCTATTTCTCGAAGGTATTTCTCATCTTTTGAAAAGGCATAGTGTCTGTAAATTGGAAAGGTCATCCAAGGTCCCGCCATTGGCGATACTCCCCATACTCCGTCAGCTACTCCGGTTCGTCCGAATGGATCAGTGAGATGATGGATCGTCCAACCATTAGCACCATACATTTCCTTGGCAGTTTCTGAACCTGGCTTAACGATTTCCTTCATAAAATTTGCCAATATCAGACTTGTCTCCCCCAAATCACCTGATTCCGCAGGCCAATAGTTCATCTGCAAGTTAATGTTGGTATGAAAATCTGAATTCCAAGGAGCTTCATACTCTTGGTTCCAAATACCCTGTAAGTTGGCAGGAAGTCGACCCGGAGATCTGCTGGATGACATTAATAAATATCGGCCATACTGATAAAATAGAACAGGTAGACCGAAATCCTCTGTCCCTTCGGAGAACGCCTTTAAACGCTGATCTGTTGGAACTTCAGAATCTCCAACAGCATTTAAAGAAATAGAAACTCGATCAAACATTGATCTGTGTTCATTTACGTGCAAAGCATAGAAATCTCTTTTTGAATTGCTTTTCAATCCGCTTAGCTGCTTATCAATAATCTTTAAAGGATCAATTGAAGGATCAAAATCAAGTTTATCTAAATTATAGTCCGTTGCACCTGTGAAAGCTAACTTCAGATTCTTAATGTTTTTAACCCTAATTCCAGATTTACCCTCATCCTTAAATACCTCATATTCTCCATCAATTGATATTACTTTAAATCCCGCACTGAATCGCATATGATTTCCGGCAGGTCCACTGTCTTTTTTGACCGAATCCTGTATCTGCCCTATATAATAAGCACCGTCTTGCCAAGTTCCATATTCCTTTACATCTCTTGCTCTATCTAATTCTATACTAAATGAAATAGGCTCATCAGATCTCCAATCTAAAAAAAGGGCATCATCAACTGCCGAGATAAAAGAAGTATGATCTATTTTATTGCCATTGATATTAAAAGAAGTTGTATGCAACCCCTCATTCAAAAGCAACGTACGTGAATAATCCTTTGAATCTGATTTACTCCAAGGATATAACACTCTAAGGTTTCCCAGCGGTTGGTAAGATCGTATCCTTGCTGGAGTTCCTACCATATATTTTGTTGCCAATTCCTTGGCATCATCAAATCTGCTTTCAAAAATGGCATCTTGGATTTCCTTGAGATGAGCAGCTGATTGTTTATTGTTATTGTTGATTTTGCTGCCCGCCCATACACTCTCTTCGTTTAATTGAAACAATTCTTGATCAACTCGCCCGTGAACCATAGCTCCTAAACGCCCATTTCCAAGGGGCAGTGCTTCTGTCCATTTTGCCGCAGGTTGTTGATACCAAAGTTTTAAATCCTCATTTTGACCAAATACAAATACAGGAAATACAATTAGGAATAGGTTTATTAGGTTTTTCATCTAATCAAGTTACAAAATATAAACACGCTATACTCGTAACATTTAAAAAACAAAAAAGTCAGAGCAAATGCCCTGACTTTTGTTTTTATATCTAGTATCTATTAACTAGTGTCTAAATTATTACCCTTCCTTAGGTTTGTCTTCTTTTGGAGGGCGTGGCAATAAAGCTTTACGAGAAAGTTTCATCTTACCTTGCTTATCGATGTCAAGAAGTTTAACAGTTACCATATCACCTTCTTTGAATACACCGTCCATAGTTTCTAGACGTTTCCAATCAATTTCTGAGATATGTAGTAAACCATCTTTTCCTGGCATAATTTCTACGAAAGCACCAAATGGCATGATAGATTTAACTTTACCTTCGTAAGTCTCGCCGATTTCTGGTTTAGCAACGATCGCTTTGATTCTTGCCAACGCAGCGTCGATAGATTCTTTATTATCAGCGAAGATTTGAACAACACCTTTGTTATCAACTTCTTCGATAGAAATTGTAGCGCCAGTTTCGCGTTGCATTTCTTGGATGATTTTACCACCTGGTCCAATCACAGCACCGATAAATTCTTTATCGATCAAGATTTGGATGATACGTGGAGCGTGAGGTTTGTAATCTTCACGTGGAGCAGAAATAGTCTTAGCCATTTCTCCCAAAATATGTAAACGAGCTTCTTTAGCTTGGTCTAAAGCTTGTGTCAATACTTCCCATTTAAGACCATTGATCTTAAGGTCCATCTGACATCCTACGATACCTTTTTCAGTACCGGTAACTTTAAAGTCCATATCACCCAAGTGATCTTCATCACCTAGGATATCTGAAAGGATAGCATATTTTCCGGTTTTCTCATCAGTGATCAATCCCATTGCGATACCAGAAACTGGAGCTGAGATTTTAACACCTGCATCCATCAATGCTAAAGTACCCGCACATACGGTTGCCATAGATGAAGAACCATTAGATTCTAAGATATCAGATACAACACGGATAGTATAAGGATTGTCTTCTGTAGGAAGAACTTGTTTCAATGAACGCATTGCTAAGTTACCATGACCAACCTCACGACGGCCTGGACCTCTGTTTGGTCTTACTTCACCTGTTGAGAAACCTGGGAAGTTATAGTGCAGGATAAACTTGTTGTAACCATGGAAGAATGCTCCATCGATCATTTGTTCATCATCCTTAGCACCTAATGTAACTGAAGTCAATGACTGTGTTTCACCACGAGTAAACACGGCTGAACCGTGAGCAGCAGGTAAGTAATCTACCTCTGTCCAAATAGGACGTACTGTGCGAACATCACGACCATCCAAACGGATTCCTTCATCTAATACCAAGTTACGAACAGCATCATACTGAACATCATGGTAATATTTCTTCATTAAGAATTCAGTTTCTTCATCGATCTCTTCACCTAAAGTCTCAAAGAATGCTTTTCCGATTTCAGCGAATTTATCAGTACGTTCATGTTTTGCAGATCTTGATTTTGCAATAGCATAAACCTGATCATAGGTTGCTGCGTAAATTGCATCTTTCAATTCTGGATTTGAGGGCTCGTGGTTGAAATCACGTTTTGCTTGAGAACCTACCAAGTTTGCCAATTCAATCTGACCAGCTACTTGTTTTTTGATTGCCTCGTGTGCAAATGCAATTGCTTCTACCATTTCAGCCTCAGAAATTTCTTTAGCTTCACCTTCTACCATGACGATATCTTGTGCAGAACCGGCAACGATAAATTCTAATGATGCTTTTTCTAATGCAGAAACAGTTGGGTTAATGACTAATTCACCATCAATTTTTGCAACACGTACTTCTGAAATTGGCCCGTTGAAAGGGATATCAGAAACAGCGATTGCTGCAGACGCTGCTAATCCAGCCAATGCATCAGGCATAATTTCTTTGTCTGCTGAAATTAAACTTACCATTACTTGCGTGTCAGCGTGGTAAGTTTCTGGGAATAATGGACGTAAAGCCCTATCAATTAAACGTGAAATCAAGACTTCATAATCTGATAATCTTGCTTCACGGCGTAAAAATCCTCCTGGGATCCGGCCTGTAGCCGCGTATTTCTCTTGGTAATCTACAGACAATGGTAAGAAGTCCACTCCTGCTTTTGGTTCTTTTGAAGATACTACCGTAGCTAGCAACATCGTATCTCCTTGCTTTAATACAACTGATCCATCAGCTTGTTTTGCTAATTTACCAGTAGACAATTCAATAGGTGCCAGTCCGCCACCCATTTCAATTGTAACTTTCTTTTCGTTATAACTCATTGTGTTTTCTTTGTGATGCATTTGCCTCTAATATAACATGCACCAATTTAATTTTGACATTTTTAATCGCACAAAGGTAATTAAAAATTTATTGCGTAACCGCATGACAGCAAAATTTTACTGCAGGTAAAACCTCTTTTGGACCCAAAAAAATGAGGTAAAAAATAAAAAAGGGCTTTGACCAAGTCAAAACCCTTTTGATAAAGCTCTTTACAGATGCTTATTTGATGATATCACGTAAGCCTAAGCCTTTGATGATAGCACGATATCTATTGATATCTTTTTTGTACAAATAAGCTAATAATGAACGACGTTTACCTACTAATTTTTGTAGTGAACGTTGTGTGTTAAAATCTTTTCTGTTTGATTTCAAGTGCCCAGTTAAGTGAGCAATTCTTTTTGTAAATAAAGCTACTTGTCCTTCTGCAGAACCTGTGTTTTCTGCTGATCCTGCAAATTCTTGGAAGATTTCAGCTTTGTACTCTTTACTTAAATACATTTCGTGAATAATATTAAAGCGTTAAAAATTTTATTAATTGCGTGCAAAGTTAACATTCTATATTCAAAACAAGAAATATATTCTGCAAATATTAAACGATCTATATTTCAGCAGCTTAAATTACACCTTGATATAGATTTTTCTTTGATCCAACCAGTAACAGATGGCCCACATAAATGCCAAGAAACACAATGAATATGCAAATGATCCCAACTCCGGAGGTCCAGGAAGCTTAGCACAAACATTTTGGTAAAACCAAGACAAAGGTGTGGTGAACTTTTCCTCACCCAATTCATTGACACCATTTGGAATCCGGATCAATCCTAATGTTTTCGGCAACAAACCACTCAACACAAAAATAAACAAGGGATTTTTTCCAAAAACATCAAAGAATTTAGTCAACCAATTCTTCACTCCCTGCACTTCAATATACCATATCATGGTACCGATTGTCAAAATACCCAATCCCGTGGTGTAAAGAACATATGAACTGGTCCATATCTTTTTGTTGATAGGGAAGCCCAAAGACCATGTCCAGGCTAATACCAATAAAATAAATCCAGTAACAAACATCCCAGACAATAACTTGAAATGTGGCTCATGACTTGCCGGGACTTTTGTCCATAACCATTCAACAGAACCATGCTTCTTAATAAAGACACCTGCCAGATATCCAAAAACTACTTGTATTACAGCTGGCATAGCACTCATTAAACCTTCTGGATCAAATGGAACACCCTCACCTTTATACATATGAGCTACTCCCAATATCTGTTTATCGATAGCAGTACCAAACCAACCTTCTAAAGAATATGGATCTCCGGTACCCAACCAGGCACACAATCCCCAATAACCAAGTAAAATGGCTGCTGAGATATAAATCAGGGTTCGTGGTTTGAAATAATAGGCAAGTATTGACGCAAAGAAATATGCAATTGCTATCCGTTGTAAAACCCCCAATATTCGAACTCCTTTGTCAGGATCTGTGCTGCTCACCCATTCCCTGAATTGCAATGCTCCATCTGACCATTGCATAAATGGAAACCAATTCAATCCTAGTCCTATTAAGAATATCAAAATCGTTCTTTTGATAACCTTACGCCAAAACACCTGATCTCCTGCCTCCTGCAATCGCGGAATTACAAAAGACATGGCATTACCTACCGCAAACAAAAAGAAAGGAAATACCAGATCTGTCGGTGTACATCCATGCCATGGCGCATGTTTCAATGGTGAAAACATATGAGACCATGTACCAGGATTATTAACCATGATCATTAAGGCAACTGTCGCTCCCCTAAAGACATCTAAAGAATAATATCGCTGTTTCATAATTTATATCAATCGAAGTTACAATTAAACAGTCAGAAAAATGCAAATAAGAATATTGATAATGGTTAAAATGGCATAAAACCGCACCAAAACGTCTAACATATATGCGTTTTTAAATATGATTTACATGACTTATTAATTTTTTTAAAAAGTATTTGGATGTTACTCTATTTTTAACATAACTTTACCTCATTATTAACAACTCTTATTACCTTGGATAGCCTTAAATTATCGATACTTAAGCGATTATATTTTACAAATCCGCAATCGATTGCCGAACTCAGTTCTTCAATCGGAAAAAGTGTGCCCAATATTACGAACGCAGTAAATAAATTGGTACAGCTAAACCTTGTGGAACAAGATGGTCTTGCTCCCTCAACTGGAGGAAGGCGTGCGGCTCATTTCGTGCCAAACCCAAACCAACTACCATTCATCCTATCTGTGGCTATCGATCAATTTTATACCTCAGTCGCTGTAATTGATTTTAAAAATCAATTTAAATCTCCTATTAATACAGAAAGTATAGACATAAAACAGGATGGCTCATTTCAAATGGTGATTGAATTGATTAAAAGAACCATTAAGGAAATTGATGTGAACCAAATATATGGCATAGGCGTTACCATTCCAGGTTTTGTGGACAGCAAAACTGGCCGCAATAATTCTTACAATCAATCTTCTCATTTTTACGATTTAAAAACCAACCTTCAAAATGAGTTTCACATTCCAACTTTTGTAGAGAACGACTCATCAGCAATTGCTATTGCTGAACATAAATTCGGAAAAGCGAAAGCGACTTCGGATGTGATGGTGGTAAACTTAAATTGGGGTGTAGGCCTTGGAATGATATTAGACAAAGAATTATACCGTGGACATTCAGGATATGCTGGGGAATTCAGTCATATACCTCTTTCGGACTCAAACAAATTATGCTCTTGTGGAAAGAAAGGTTGTCTAGAAGTAGAAGCATCAATTTTAGCAGCGGTTGGCTCAGCAACCTCAGCATTAAAATCAGGTGAAGTATCCTCTCTACAGAGAGAATATCAAAAATTTGGCTTCATTACAGGTGACCAACTTTTAGAAGCATCAATAGAGGGAGATCAACTAGCTATGGAGGCAATAAATCGCATCGGTTATATGCTCGGAAAAGGAATCTCAACACTCATACATATTATCAACCCTGAGATGGTTGTCATTAGTGGTCGAGGTTCGAAAGCTAAGGAAGTTTTACTTCCAAAAATTCAAAGTGCAATTTTAGAGTTCAGTATTCAAAGATTATCAAAAAACACACTAATCGAGTTTTCAGACTCGGTAAATATCCAATTATTAGGTTCAGCTTGTATCTGCATTTTAAATGCGGATAAGAATATTTACAAACAACTAGTATCAGAATAATAACAAACTACTTAATTTAATTTATCAACAAATGAGCAATTTTTACTCTAAATGTTGCAGTATAACCTTAGTTATGCTTTTATGCATAACCACGTTATTTGCACAACAATCTGTTACGGGGAGAGTAACAGGCGCCAATGGAGCAGGTATTCCAGGGGTTAGCGTGACAGTTGTAGGTACCAACAAAGCAGCTCAAACAGATGCTGCTGGTAATTATACAATTGAAGCATCGAATGGTCAGACAATTCGCTTTACAAGTGTTGGACTTCAGCCTCTTGAGATTACAGTTAGCTCAAATACTCATAATGTAAATCTACAAGAAGATGAAAGTAACATCGATGAAGTAGTAGTAACAGCAATGGGTATAAAAAGAGAAAAGAGATCTCTAGGATACTCATTCCAAGAGGTACAAGGAACAACATTAACCGATGCAAGGGAAAACAATATTGCCAATGCTCTTGCGGGTAAAGTTTCAAATTTACAGGTGGTAAAAGGATCGGGAGGTCCAGCTTCCTCTTCAAAAATTATCCTTAGAGGTTTTAATTCATTAACTGGAGACAACCAACCGTTAATCGTAGTGGATGGTGTTCCAATGGATAACTTTGTAGGTGCATCAAATAATGATTTTTGGAACCCAACTGCGGATATGGGGAGTGGTTTAGGAGATTTAAACCCTGAAGACATAGAAAGTATGTCGGTTTTAAAGGGTGGTGCTGCATCTGCACTTTATGGCTCTAGAGCATCTAACGGTGTAATTTTAATTACTACTAAATCAGGAAAAGCGAAAGAAGGTGTTGGTATATCTTATTCAACAATTACTGGTTTTGAGAACATTTTTATGATCCCTGAATTGCAAGACCAATTTTCACAAGGTGCAGGCGGAATTTACGGAAGGTTAGCAACTACTTCTTGGGGTGAAAAAATCTCTGGTCAATCAGTTGATATGTGGGATGGTTCAAAAACTAATCTGTCTGTTCACGACAATATGGCGAACTTCTTTCAAACTGGATTTAACACAACTCAAAACATCAATTTCCAGCAAGCCATTTCTGACAAGGTTAATTTGTACTCATCTGCCACTTATTTGCATGACAACAGTAAAACTCCTGGAATGAAGTTAAATAGGTTAAACTTGATTAATAGAGTGAATGCAAAATTCGGCGAAAGAAACCAATGGAGTACGGACATCAAAGTTCAATACATGAAAAATATGGCTTATAATAGAGCCGTAGGTGGACAAAATGATGGCAACTATTATGCTCAAGTTTTATTGTTTCCAAGATCATTGGATATCACTCAATTTGAAAATGGAATGAACGTTTTAGGTGCTGACCAAACTTGGTATTTAGAAGACACTGGAATAAATCCATACTGGGCAGTAAATAATAAATTGAGCACTGACACTCGTGACAGATACCTCATGAATGCAACAGTAAAATATGATTTCAACAGCTGGTTGAGCGCCGATGTTAGATTTGGAACAGATATGTACAATACTAAATATGAATCAAAAACATATACAGGTAGTCATATTAATAATTCTTACTCTACTGGTGTAGACAAATTCTACGAAAACAATTATATCGCAAGTCTACATGCAAGAAAAGATAATTTATTCGGTAAATGGGGTGGTGCTATCTCATTGTTTGGCCAAATAATGGAAACAAACAGAAATGCCTTGAACTCTTCTGCGGGAAATTTAAGAGTGCCTAATTTATTTACCTTAGGAAACAGTATTGGAAATCCTGGAATATCTGAAAGTATTTCTGAAAAACAAATAAATTCAATCTATTCAAGTTTAGATATCAATTACGATAATTTCTGGTACATCACATTGACAGGAAGAAATGACTGGACATCAACTTTACATCCAGACAATAATTCCTATTTCTATCCTTCAGTAAGTACATCTTTGATTGTCTCAGATTTGATTAGACGCACTGGTGAATTACCAACTTGGTTTAGTTTCGCAAAAATTAGGGCATCTTATGCTGAAACTGGTAGAGATATGGGACCTTATCAATTATACAACACATATAATATTGGTGTAGATCCTAACAACAACACGACAGCATCTAAACAAAATGTTAAATATGATGCAGGAGTAGTAAATGAATTACAAAAAAGTTTTGAGGTAGGTTTCGAAACAAGATTTTTTAATGATAGAATTGGATTAGACTTTGCTTATTACAAAAATAATTCAACAAATCAGTTGATTGACATTCCAATGAATAATCTTTCTGGTTACACTGCTTTTAAAGCAAATGCTGGAAACATTGAAAATAAAGGTTTTGAAGTCGTATTAAATGCGGATATCTTGAGAAACACTGAATTTAAATGGAATATGAAAGCTAATGTTTCAAAAAATGAAAACAAAATCATTGAGTTGCACTCAGAAGTAGATCGCCTTACCCTTGGTGGATATGATGATGTAAGAATTTTTGCTGAAGCTGGTAAAAGATACGGTGCAATATACGGAACTAAATTTTTAAGAGTTGAGGATGAAAATTCTGAACATTTCGGAAAATTAATCCTTGCATCTCAAACAGGACTTCCTCAAAAAGCGGACGGTGGCCCTTATTTTTTGGGGGACCAAACTGCTAGGGCCTTAGTAGGATTAACGAATTCATTTTCTTACAAAAACATCGGATTGAGCTTTCAAATTGATGGACGTTTTGGAGGTAAATTTTTCGCGGGAACACATCGTGCTATTCAATTAAATGGTAATTCTGCTGAAACTGTCGTAAATGGCGAAAGAAATAACTTTGTTGTAGATGGTGTGATTCAAGAAAATAATGGTTATTCAAATAATTCCAAAGAAGTTTCACCAGAAGACTATTGGTCTGCAGTAGCAGGAAACGGGAATCTTGGTATAACTGAACAAAATTTATTAAGCGCTACAAATATTCGGATCAGGAATCTAATGGTTAATTATAGTTTGCCATCTCATATTTTAAAATCTTCTGTTGTGAAGAGTGCTAAAATTGGTTTCTCAGTAAACAATCTTGCAATGTTGAAAAGCTATGGAAAAGGTGTAGACCCAGAGTCAACATTTGCTCTGAGCACCAATGCAGTTGGTTTTGAATATCTTTCTTTCCCTACCTCCAGATCATATTTCTTTAATATAGCTGTTGGCTTTTAATCCTGAAAATTATGAAAAATATATTATCTAAAATAACAGTAGGATTATTAATTGGTACACTTTCAGTATCATGCAGTAAATTCGAAGAAATTAATACTAGCCCTACTGCAGCGACTGAAAATCAGGTAAAACCTGAATATTTCCTAAACAATTCTATTATTGGTTCCCAACAAGACCCCCATGTAGCAGAACGCGTATTTGTAATCTATTGGAAAACGGCTGCTAGACAACACTACTTGAATTCCCTTAATATGGGAATTGACGATGATTCCTATACAGGCGATTACTGGAGATACCTTTCAGAATGGCTTAATAATGCTAATGCTGCAATTGAAATTGCAGATAAACAAACAGCAAACGGAACTGCTCAGCCTTATAATGAAAACATAAAACAAGTAGCAAGAATTTGGCGAGTTTATTTAATGAGTGAATTAACAGACAATTTTGGACCAGCTCCAGTTGCTGCATTTCAGGGAAAAAATCCTGAGTTTAATTCAGTTAAAGATGTGTATTACTTTATGCTTGATGAACTTAAAGATGCAACTTCTAAAATTGATGAAAAAATCTCATCAACAGATATTGTAGCTTATGACGCAGCGTATAAATTTAATTGGGAAAACTGGATAAGATATGCCAATTCTATGAGAATGAGATTATCTATGAGAATGTCAGAAGTAGATGCCGCAAAAGCAAAATCTGAATTTGAAGCTGCCGTAGCAACAAATAAGTTCATTGAAAATAAAGATCATAATTTTGGTGTTCAAGAAAAAGATGGTTGGGATCCTTTAACTGGAGTAATGTCAAGAGGATGGAATACTCAACTTCTATCTGCAACACTAAATAATATTTTTATAGGATTAGGTGGTGTAAAAACTGAAAATCAATTTGATAACCCTGATTTAATTGCAAAAATTAAAGATGAAAATGATTTAGGAATTCGCTATTTAAATAATTTCTCTACAATGTCTAACGATCCTTCTCAAGGATATTATTTAGACGGTCTTCCTAACAAAATGGATCCAAGAGCTTATAAAGCTTTCTTCGTACCAGGAAACACATCAGATCCACAGTATTGGGCAGCAGCAAGCAATCAAGCTGCAAGCATTAAAGTCTCTGATACTAGAACTGATGAAGTCAATACTAAATACACTTGGAATGCATTTTCAACTGGAACATGGGGCGGAAAAGCTTCAACAATTGTATTTAGAGGACAAAACGGTAGAATACCAGGGATGATTAACAAATTTAGAACTAGCACTCAAAAAAGATTGTTTTTTGCTTCTTGGGAAAGCTATTTCTTGATTGCTGAAGCTGGTTTGAAAGGTTGGGCAACTCCAATGTCTGACAAACAAGCTTATGAAAAAGGAATAGAACAGAATTTTGAATATTGGGGAGCTGAGGCTCATTTGGCAGAATATTTATCCTCTTCTAATTACAATAGAGTAGGAACATCTGTAAAATACGATCATACGACTGAACCTTCAGCAACTTTTTCAGTAAAATACAAAGATGCATATACTGGAGCTAATGGTACCGCTCAAATTGCTTATCCATCAAATACAATTTACAAAAACGGTACAGTTAAAAATGACAAATTAACAAAGATCATTACCCAGAAATACATTGCATCTTTTCCTTATTTGCCTTTAGAGGCTTGGAGCGATCATAGAAGATTAGGATTACCTTTCTTTGAAAATCCAGCGGTTGAACAGCCTATTGCAACAATGCCGCAAATTACATCAGGAAATTATTCAAAAAATCAATTGAATTTCTTCCCACAAAGATTAAGATATCCATCTTCATTTAAAAATGCTGATCAAGCCAACTATGATAAGGCAGTGACTTTCTTAGGAGGTGAAGATCAAATATTTACTCCATTATGGTGGGCTAAAAAACAATAATCACTAACAAATAAAAAAAAACGGCCGAAGTAATTTCGGTCGTTTTTTTTATAATGTTATTAACCAAAGAATCATTTTTTCTTATCTTAAAGTCTCAATAGTTTCCTAACCCTAAGTCATTAAAAATGAAAACCATCACTTGCCTTCTCTTTCTTCTCACTGTCACGGCAAATTCGTTTGCTCAATCTGTTATTCCAAAAATTCTGAGATCGGAATTTATTTTCGAGACAGGTAAACATTTCGCTCAATGCCATGCATCCAGTATTGAAGAAACGAAGGATGGAAAGCTGTTGGCTACATGGTTTGCTGGTTCTCGTGAGGGGAATCCAGATGTTAAGATTTGGGGATCCGTATATGATGGCGATTCATGGTCCGAACCAAAGATCTGGGCAGATGGAATTTCAGATCAGACCTATCCGTGCTGGAATCCGGTCTTATTCAGAAAAAATGGAGATTCCAAAGTCTATCTTTTTTATAAAGTTGGGCCTAATCCTAGGGAATGGTGGGGAATGGTCAAGGAATCGGTCGATAATGGCAAAACTTGGTCTGAGGCAAAGAAACTTCCTGAAGGAATATTAGGTCCAATCAAAAACAAACCTAAACAATTGGCAAATGGAACCATTATAGCTCCTTCGAGTGAGTAAATATCTGAAACCCGTTGGATTGCTCACGTTGAAATCGCTGATCTGGACATGAATAATTGGAAAAAATACCCAATCAACCATGAATCTTCATTCAATGTAATTCAGCCAAGTGTGTTGATTCACCCAGATAATAGCCTGCAGGTATTATGCCGCAGCAGAGAGGGTTCGGTGATATCATCTTGGTCAAAGGACAATGGAAAAACATGGTCTAATCTAGAGAAAACGAATCTTGTCAATCCAAATTCAGGTACAGATGCTATATCCGTTGGCAAAGATTATTGGATTGTTTATAACCCTGACATTCCGGGTAAGGAATGGTGGGAAGGAAGAGCAAAGCTCAATATTGCAGCTTCAACAGACGGAATGGATTGGGAGAAATTTATGGAACTTGAAAATGAAGATAAAGGGGAATACAGCTATCCTACCATCTTTCAGGATTCTAAAGGAAAAGTACACATTACTTATACTTTCGACCGAAAGAATATAAAGCATGTAATCCTTGAGCCTTAAACTAAAATCTTATCTTTGGGTGAACCCAATTTAATTGTTAAAATCAGATAAAAATTATCATGAAGCACCTTCTCATAGCTATTCTTATGTTCTTTAGCTGCGTATTTTCTTTTGCTCAAACAAACAGAGCCCAATGGCTTGAAGACGATCGTTTCGGCATGTTTATTCACTGGGGCTTGTACAGTGCCACAGAAGGAATATGGAAAGGCGAGCGTTTAAGACACCCCAACAATTATGCAGAATGGATTCGCTATAGAAACCGCATCGGAGAAGCAGAATATGGCGAATTGGCAAAAAGATTTGACTGGGACAAAATAAACCCTGAAGAGTGGGTATTATTAGCCAAAAAAGCTGGCATGAAATACATTATCATCACCTCCAAGCATCATGATGGTGTTGCTCTTTGGGACACTCAGGTAGGTGATTATTCATTGCCCAAACTAAGTGGTTCTAACCGTGATGTTATTAAAGAAATTGCCGAAGCCTGTAAAAAACATCAAATAAAACTGTGTTTCTATTATTCACATTGGATTGATTGGCAACATCCTTACGGTTGGAGCCATAATCAGGAAGTGACCGGTCGTGTCACTGACCAACAATACAACCAATATTGGCAAGAAAAAGTGATACCACAGGTTCGTGAACTCTTAACCAACTATGGTGATATCGCTATGCTGTGGTTTGATATGTGGATTCCTTACCAACAAAGCATTATCAAAAAAGAACAATTGGATCAGTTGGCAACGATGATTCACCAACTACAACCCAATTGTTTAATAAACTCAAGACTCGGGTTTCCTATTGAAAATGAACATGTGGATTTCGAAACTTTGGGCGACAATCAATTCGGGTCAGCATATACAGATCATATTTGGGAAACTCCAGGTACCATCGCGCATTCTTGGGGATTCAATGCATTGGAAAATGAATGGAAATCAACCAATCAACTTTTTCAATCATTGATCAATAATGTAAGCTTAAATGGGTCTTATACCTTGAATATCGGTCCAAGGGCAGATGGATCTGTGCCCTATGAAGGAGTTCAAAGATTGGAAGACATGGGCGAGTGGTTGCAGAAATATGGAAAGTCAGTGTATAAAAATAAAGGGTTGCCCATACGTTTCTCACAACATGATTGGGGGAAAATGACTATCAATGATGACACAAAGGAACTCTATCTCCATGTTTACAACTGGCCATTGGATAAAATCCTTCGCGTTACGGGTATTAGCAGTAAGCCCAAAAAGATCGAAGTCTTGAACGGAAATAACGCTCAAGAGGTAAAGTTTGAACAATTCGGACCAATCCTTCATATTAAAGTTCCAGAAGAACAGCCAGATCCGTATGTATCAGTGCTAAAAGTAACCTTAAACGACCTACAATTAGATAAAGAAGTCGTTGCGGAATCTACATTTGGTGGTTTTTCATTAAACGCCAAATATACAACCACAAAAAATCTCGAGTTCAAAGCATTCGACGGAACAAAACCTGACCACCTTGTCCTTAAACCAAATGAAAAAGTACAATGGAAAGTCTACCTCCCAGAAGCTGGACAATACACAGTAGAATCTTCCATCCATAATGGAGCAGGAAAGGACGTTAAACTGACCATAAAAGAAGGGGACAACACTCTTTCCACCATGGCAAAACCAAACGGAAAAGTCACTGTTGAGCCAAACGAAAACTGGTATGTAGAAGAGTTTCTGGAAGTGACCAACGGAAAGATAACAATTTCCAATCCAAAGGAAATAGTAATTGAGTTTTCAGCAGATCAGGCGATATTGTTTAATAGAATTTGGTTGGAAAGGCAGTAAGATAGGAAAACTATTTTTTCCTTTTGACCTCAAAATACTTATCATTTAAATATGCTAAACGCTATCAAACATTATAAATAATTAGCTCTCTTTGGGTAGATAAGGTAGAATTAAGCATTGGTTAACAAGCAATAGCTAGGGAATGTCAATTTATATACATTATTGAATTACGACAAAAAAATGGTTTCCTTAGCTAAAGCTAAGGAATGACACATATATTTCCCCAAAAATCGCCCTTTTTAAAAAAAGAAGCTGTCATTCCAGAGCTTTAGCTCTGGAAACTATTTTGTGACTATAATAGCAGGGGATTTAACAAACATGCCACACCTATGGCGTTAAATTTTGGGGCAATGCTTTTTCTATAGATATGGCATGCCGCTGGCATTTAAGAAACATATAACGCCTACGGCGTATCATGCCGCTGGCATAGAATTAATTAATGATTGGTGAGGACACCAACCATGGCGACCAGGGACTGCATCCATACGTTCTGAAATACCAATTGATTTTCGTAGGCGGAGACATTTATTCGAAGCCGAATCCCGCTCATTTTCAGTGGCGGCAGGATGAATAAAATGCCGCGGCCATTGTGCGTTGGGCTTGCCCTTCAGCTCCTGGTTTCGACTCCGCAACCAACAAAGAGGCCGCTTACTCTAGCCGTGGCTGGTGTCCCCACCTGCCACTAAAAATATACCTACGTCACTTAACCCTATAGGAGGTGCAACTATTATAGAAAATATTGTCCCAAACCAAACAACTCCTGAGAGTAATGTCAATAAGTTCAGTTCCGTGTCTTCACCGGCCACTATTTTTTCCCTTTAACCTTATGACATTAAGTTTAGAAAAAAATGTGGCCGAATTCTGTTTATATCGCTTTCGTCTTCTCTTTCAGCCAAGCTTTTTCGTTTTCGTCCAATTTCGGAGATAGCTTTTCAAATACCCAAGCATTATAGTTATTCAACCATTCTACATGCTTGTTATCCAACAAAGACTTATCTACCAAATCCGTAGCAATATAACAGATGGTTAAGGTTTCAAAGTCCATAAACTCACCAAAATGATTGCTTTCAACAACTTTGGAAAGCACCAAGTTTTCAATTCGGATACCATATTCACCTTCTCTGTAAAGTCCAGGCTCAATGGAAGTAATCATCCCTTCTTCTACAGGGATATCGATTGCGGCCATATTAAATACTTGCGGTCCTTCATGAACATTCAGGAAGAAGCCAACACCATGCCCGGTACCATGACCATAGTTTCTGAAAGTTTCCCAGATAGGCCTTCTCGTAATAGCATCGATAGAATATCCTTTAGTACCTTTTGGGAATACCGCCTGAGAACCTTCGATTGTACCTTTCAATACAATGGTATAATCTTTCTTCTCTTCTGCAGTAATTTTACCCAAAGATATAACACGTGTTATATCAGTAGTTCCATCAGTGTATTGACCACCAGAATCTACCAAAAGCAAACCTTCAGGTTTTAAGGTCGAGTTGCTTGTATCGGTAGCTTTATAATGAGGCAATGCACCATGTTCTTTATATCCAGCAATGGTATCAAACGAAATGTCTACAAAACTTTCCGATGAAGCTCTCAATTCTTGAAGTTTTTCAGCGATTGAAATTTCTGATAGGTTACCAGAAGAAACGTTCTCTTCAACCCACTTAAAGAATTTGGTCAAAGCCACACCATCCTTCACCATTGCATTCCTTGTGTGTGCGATTTCAACTTCATTTTTTATGGCTTTCAGGGCGGTTGAAGGGTTCATGTCTTCGACAATTTTCACACCTTCAGGAACAGAATCATAAATTGCAAAACAAGTCTTTTTAGGGTCCAGAAGAATTCTTTCTGCGGAGATTCCCTTAACAGCATCAAATGCTTTGGTATAATCAGCAACCTCAACCCCTGCAGCATTTAATGTTGCAATATCCGCAGCGGAAAGTTTTCCATCTTGTATAAACAATGTGTTTTTATCACCTTGAATCAGAAGAAAACCTAGAACAACAGGATTACAATTTACGTCATTTCCACGGATGTTCAATATCCAAGCAAGATCATCCAATGACGACACAAAATGTGTGTCTGTTCTTTTATCTTTGAGTATGTTCTTGATGGCAGCGATCTTATCAGTTGTAGATTGACCGGTAGTTTTTTCATCAATCAGATAGGCTTTATCTTTTGGCAAATCTGGTCTACCTTCCCAAATAGGGTCTAATAGATCAAGATGACCATTTACATTTATTCCTAGGGGTTCTAATTCATTCTTTACGGCTTGTGCTACCGCAACAGAAGCTAAATTGCCATCAAAAGCAACGGTGTTACCTTTTTCCAGGTTCTTTGCCAACCATGTAGCATATTCTGCTCTTCCTTGAACTTGCAATTTTACCAGTTCAAATCCAGTTCCTTCCAATTGTTCAGCAGCTTGAACAAAATATCTAGAATCTGTCCATAACCCAGCAAAATCTTGGGTAATTGCCAAAGTTCCAGCTGAACCAGTAAAGCCAGAAGTCCAAGCTATACATTTGTATCTATCCGGTAAATATTCGCTGATATGAGGATCTGAGGAAGGAATTATATAGGCATCTACACCCTTTTCTTTCATCTCTTGGCGGATGGAAGCTAATTTCTCGATGTATTTCATTATGTTATTTTTAATAATACGCGCAAGTTATAAAAACTCTCACAATTAATACATTTACTTCATCATACATTTGAAATTTTACAATTTTAATGTACTACTTGTGCAGTAGATTACGATATTTGCTACCTATGGGAAGATTTTTTTCATTTTTTTATTTCATAGCTGTTATAAGCCTAGCCGGCATTAACAATCTTCAAGCACAAGAAATAAAATCAAAAGTTCAAACGGCATTTGAAACTTTTCGTAAGAACCCATCCCTTAAGAACGGAATGGCTTCTTTGACGGTAATTAACTCTAAAACTGGTGAAGTCGTTTTTGACAGCAACAATCAGATTGGAATGCCAACCGCTTCTACCCTGAAAGTAATCACATCAATCACAGCGCTAGACCTACTTGGTGCGGATTTTACATTTCAAACGGACCTTTCTTACACTGGAGAAATTGATTCTTTGGGAACATTGAATGGCAACATCATCATTGAAGGTAAAGGAGACCCTACTTTAGGCAGCGACAGATATGCTGAAACAAAACCTGAAGTATTGCTCACAAAGTGGGCTGATGCCATTAAAAAAGCAGGAATCAAAAACATCAACGGGAAAATCATTGCTGATGATAAGCTTTTCAATGGCTATGATGTACCGGGTACATGGATGTGGACCGATATTGGAAATTACTATGGTGCTGGCACCTCAGCATTGAATTGGAAAGAGAATAAATTGGGTGTGAATTTCACGGTTGGAAAATCTGGCCAACCTGCAACCTTAAACCCCGTTGGTACACCTCCTTTCTTTAAGCTAATCAATGAAGTAAAAACTGGAACTGTTGGTTCCGGAGATAACGTTTACGCATACTCGGCACCCTACTCCACAGAAGTATTCCTAAGAGGAACTTATGGAGCTGACCTCAAGAAGACAATTGAAATTTCAGTGCCAGACCCAGCTCTGGATTTAGCATATGCACTGGCAGAAACATTGAACAAAGATTCTATCCTAATTGCTGATACAATTATTACAGCTAAAAGATTGATGAATATGGATTCATTATCTTTGATGGATGGAAATAGAAATATTATCCTTTCAACAAAATCGCCAACCTTAGGTCAGATTGTACATTGGTTCAATCAAAAGAGTATCAACCTTTATGGCGAGTCTCTTTTGAAAATCATTGGCGGAATTTCAGCGATGGATTTTGACACCGAAGATGCTGCAAATTTGGTTTCTAAATATTGGCAAAACAAGTTATCCATTGATCCAAGTGCCATTAACACCTTTGATGGTTCTGGACTTTCTCCACAAAACAGAGTTACGACTTTGGCAATGGGCAAGATCATGCAATATGCCAAAACGAGACCTTGGTACGATGAATTCCTGAAATCATTGCCTACAATTAATGGAACTTCAATGAAAAGCGGCACTATTGGTGGAGTATTGGGCTATACGGGTTATCAAAAATCAAGTGATGGACAAGAGTATACTTTTGCTTTGCTTGTCAACAATTACCAAGGACCTGCTGGCCAGATGCGCCAGCGCATGTTCAAATTATTAAATGTATTAAAGTAGATTATTACTAGGTGATAATCTTGGAAAATAAGTATAAACTAAATTGTAATGAGTAACATCAACAGAAAAAAAGACGCTTTAAATTACCATGCTATGGGGCGTCCGGGTAAAATTGCAGTGGTTCCTACGAAACCTCACAGTTCGCAAAGAGATCTTTCTTTAGCGTACTCTCCAGGTGTGGCTGAACCTTGCTTGGCTATTGCAGAAAACAACGAAGACGCTTATAAATATACTGCTAAAGGAAATTTAGTAGCCGTAATCAGTAATGGTACTGCGGTATTGGGACTTGGAGATATCGGTGCGCAAGCTGGTAAACCAGTGATGGAAGGTAAAGGATTATTGTTCAAAATATTTGCCGACATCGATGTGTTTGACATTGAACTGGACACCAAAAATGTTGATGAATTCGTAAATATCGTAAAAGCATTGGAGCCTACTTTCGGAGGTGTGAACCTAGAAGACATCAAAGCTCCAGAATGTTTTGAAATCGAACGCCGATTAAAAGCAGAAATGAATATCCCTGTCATGCACGATGACCAACACGGTACTGCTATTATCTCAGGAGCTGCTTTAATCAATGCTTGTGAATTGCAAGGAAAAAACATCGCTGACGTTAAAATCGTTGTTAATGGTGCAGGTGCTGCAGCAATCTCATGTACTGCTATGTATGTGGCCGTTGGTGCGAGCAAAGAAAACATCGTGATGTTAGATAGCAAAGGTGTTATTCGCAACGATAGAGAAAGCCTTGACCCAACTAAAGCAGAATGGGCGACTAATAGAGATATCCATACCTTGGCAGATGCTGTAAATGGTGCTGATGTATTTATCGGACTATCAGCAGCTGACGTATTGACGCCTGAAATGTTGAAAACTATGGCTCCAAAACCTATCGTTTTGGCAATGGCAAACCCTAACCCTGAAATCGCTTATGAATTAGCTGTTGATACTCGCGATGATATCATTATGGGTACAGGACGTTCGGATTTCCCTAACCAAGTAAATAACGTATTAGGTTTCCCTTATATCTTCCGTGGTGCTTTGGACGTAAGAGCGACAGCAATCAACGAAGAAATGAAAATCGCAGCTGTTAAAGCTATTGCTGAACTTGCAAAACAACCTGTACCTGAAGAGGTAAATATTGCATACAACACAAATAACCTACGTTTTGGTATCGACTACGTAATTCCAAAACCTACGGATCCACGTTTGATCACTGAAGTATCTGTTGCTGTTGCAAAAGCTGCAATTGAATCAGGTGTTGCTCGTAAAGTAATCGAAGATTGGGATGCATACCGCGATGAACTTCGCAAAAGATTGGGTAAAGATGACAGATTAGTTCGTACAATGACGGCTAAAGCTAAATCAAACCCTAAACGCGTTGTTTTTGCTGAAGCTGACAACTATAAAACCCTACGTGCTGCACAAATCGTAAAAGAAGAAGGCATCGCATTCCCTATTCTCTTGGGTAACCAAGAGAAAATCAATGGATTAATCAAAGAATATGGTTTCGAACTGGACGGCGTTCAAATTATTGATCCGCAAGCAGAAATCAAATCTGACAGATTTGAAAAATATGCAGACCACCTTTATAACAAAAGACAGCGTAGAGGGATCAACAAACTTGATTCTCGCAAGTTAATGACCAACCGTAACTACTTTGCAGCAAGTATGGTTGAATTCGGCGAAGCTGATACCTTAATTTCAGGTCTTACGCGTAATTATGCTTCTACCATCCGCCCTGCTTTACAGGTAATTGGTGCAAAACCAGGAAGCAGAGTAGCAGGTATGTATATCATGTTGACTAGTCAAGGACCTTTGTTCTTTGGTGATACGACTGTAAATGCAAACCCTAATGCGCAAGAACTTGCTGATATATCAGTGCTATTGGATGCTGCAGTGAAGCGTTTCAATATTAAGCCTAGATTAGCGATGTTATCATATTCAAACTTCGGTTCGAATGATGGAGACATCTCTGACAAAGTGAGAGATGCGGTAAAGATCCTTCACAAAGAACATCCAGAAATCGTTGCTGATGGAGAAATCCAAGCCAACTTTGCACTCAACAAAAATCTATTGGCAGACAACTTCCCATTCTCTACTTTAAATGGTGAACCAGCAAATACATTGGTTTTCCCTAACTTAGAGTCAGGAAACATTGCCTACAAACTTCTTCAAGAAGTAGGAAATGCAGAGGCCGTAGGTCCTGTACTTTTAGGTATGAACAAACCAGTTCACGTATTACAATTAGATAGTTCGGTACGTGAAATTGTGAACATGGTAACGATTGCTGTAGTTGATGCAATCGAACACGAAAAAGAATCACAGAATAAATAAGCTTAGCTTATGTACGAATATTTTAAAGGTAAATTAGTAGTTAAAGCTCCTACTCACGTTGTTCTAGACGTGAGTGGGATCGGCTACTACCTACATATTTCATTGACAACTTACAGTCAGATAAAAGACCAAGAAGACTGCAAACTATATGCATCATTCCAGGTCCGTGAGGACTCGCAAACTTTATATGGCTTTGCTACGGAAGCTGAAAGACACTTGTTTCATCATTTGATCTCAGTTTCAGGAATCGGACCTAATACAGGCCGAATGATGCTTTCGTCAATTACACCTGAGGAAATTCAGCAGGCTATTGTTAGCGGACAGGTCAATGTCATCCAGAAAATAAAAGGAATCGGTCCTAAAACGGCGCAAAGAGTAATCCTTGAACTTCAAGACAAACTGAAAAAACAAGGCCCAGATGCGCTTATCCCTTTGCCGATTTCAAAACCTTCTTCTTCAGAAGAAGCATTAACGGCACTTGTTATGTTGGGATTCCCGAAAGCTCAAGCAGAAAAAGTCCTGCAAGCTATTTCCACAACAGAACCTGACCTCACAGTAGAACAAATGATTAAAGCAGCGTTGAAAAAACTGTAAAAAAAGTAATTAGTAGTTAGTATTTAGAGGTTCTGAATTCGCTCAGATCGGTATAACTCCGATCTGCAAAACATGAATTTTAACTATATAATTACATGAATTTTAACTTAATATTTAAATGTATCAAGATTGGTTTATGCTATAATAGCACTACATAGACTTCACAAGTCTAAATACTAAATACTTTATACTAAATACTTCTTTTCAAATACTTAATACTACCAAAATGGCTGAAGACTTACATATATCCCAAGGAACAAAAGAACAGCAATACCAAGCTCTGTTGCCTCAAATTAAAGGTTTATTAACTGGTGAAACAAATGCTGTTGCAAACATGGCAAACATCTGTGCTGCGTTAAAGGAGCAATTCAACTTCTTTTGGGTAGGATTTTACCTTGTGGAGAACAATGAATTGGTGTTGGGACCATTCCAAGGACCAGTTGCATGTACTAGAATAGCTTATAATCGAGGTGTTTGTGGATCAGCGTGGGCACAGCAAGAAACCCTTATTGTACCAAACGTGGAAGAATTCCCAGGCCATATTGCTTGCAGCTCATTATCAAAATCTGAGATCGTAATTCCCATAATCAAGGACGGCAAATGCATCGGAGTATTGGATGTTGATAGCCAAGAACAGGACTCATTTGACTTAATCGACAAGAAATACTTAATAGCCATTTTAGAAGTCTTTACATCTCAGTAAAATTTATTATATTTGTGCCACCAAATACATCTAACTATTAACCAAAGGATGGCGGCACCAAGGACTTTATCCCTGTTAAATCTACTTATTGTTGCTCTCAACTTCGTTTGGATAGCATCATTAGAGAATGGTTACTTTTTTAATTTCTCGTTTACCGATACAATCGCTTTTTATCCTTCATTTTTAACTCCAGCAAAATTCACTTACAAAATCTGGATTTTCGTCGGATTTATTATGATCATGGCGGCTTATATGATGTATCAAGGGTCTCAAGATACTCAACTCCATATAAATACAGTTAAAAAAGTCGAGAAAATCGACTACTTATTGATCTTAAATCAAATGGCATTAGGATTAAGTATGACCTTAAAACATAATGATTTTTTTATGTGGTCCATACTTTACTCAACAGTGTGCCTGGTCACTATTTTCATGATTAATAGGCGAATTAACATCAAAAGGCTAACCTCAAATTCCGTTACCCGATATTTTATACGTCTTGGATTTGGAGTGTATACAGGATGGCTAATGTTTGTCCTTGGATTTAATATCGCAGCGGTGTTATCTAAAAATTCGGTGCATATTGGAGAAGAATTATTTTTCTATTTAAATGTATTGATACTAGTCTTGGTCACTATTGCAATGGCTGTTTATTCATATTATTATTTCTTGCCATCAATTTCTGCAGTTTTAGCATGGGGATCTTATGGGGTTTATTATAAGTTCAGCCAAAACCCAATTTCAGATAATTACGACATCAAACCATATCTTATTATGGCCATGGCTGTAGGAGGAATATTAACCGCTTATAATTACTATCGTTGCACGGTAAGGCGAAGAATTGCAGCAAACATTATGGAAGAACCTCCTGCCATATCTTAACGGATTTATCATCACTTACAGTTATAATTCTGTCAGCATCCCATAAAAAGGCATTGATAGAAAGATAATGACTGTCATAACCTCGATCTCTTGAAATATTTTTGATCAGCTTCAGGTCATCGAGGTTCCAAATTTTCAAAGTCTTATCGCGGCTTACGGTTACAATCATGTTCTTTTCCTTATTCAACTCAATTCCATAGACCGTAAACATATGGGGGACTATTTCCTGAACTACGTCTAGATTAGGATTCAATTTGTATAATTTCGCATCTCTACCTCCTGAAAAAAGGTTGCCTGAAGGTTCAAACTGAAGGCTAGTAACTGGCATTTCATGGATTTTCTTCCGTTGAATTTCCTGAAAATCCTCAGAATTGAACAAATGAACTTCACCATTCTTGTCCCCAAATGCTACCACACTTCCTGATTGTTGGACTTCTATTACTCTGACCGTTGTTCCTGAAACTTTAAACCGATAAAGAAGCTCAAAATTTTCCAGGCTCCAAACGTAGGCCATTCCCTCTTCACCAATTGCTATTAATTCTTTCTTGGCATGAATAGTCTTTATTGAGAAAATTGCTCCGCTCTCCGTCTTTAAGTTGGCCTTAAGTGTTTGTGTATCCGTATCAACCACCAACAGCTGTCCAGAACGCATACCTATTGCCAATAAAGACGTTTCTGGAATAGACAAAAGAGAATAAACAGAACTTCCGACCTTACACAATAATCGTTTAAAGCTCATGCTCTTTAAATCCCATTCTACCACCCCTTTATCATTTCCTGCGGTAAATAAAGCATCTGGATTGATGCTTGATACTGCCAAAGCAAAGATTGGGTTTTGATGACCTATCAGGGTACCGATTAGGTTGATTTCGTTGTTCTCTAGATTCATGTTCTACAAATATACCTTTGCAAACACAAAATAAAAAGGCCAATCCTTTCAGATTAGCCTTAGTTTATCTTTTCAATATCAAATTTTTCTATTGATGTCTGCCTTCTAAGTTTTTGGCGATTGTTTCCAAGCTCATTCCTTTTTCTTTCAATAAAACGATCAGGTGGAATAAAAGATCAGAGGTCTCATTGATAAAATCTTGGTCAGTCTCTGTCAATGCCGCAATAACTGTTTCTACAGCTTCTTCACCTACTTTTTGAGCAATTTTATTGATACCTCTTGAACGAAGTCTGTTCACATAAGATTCATCACTCGGAAAATCGATTCTATGCTGAACGATCCTTTCCAATTGCAACAAGAAGTTTTGATTGAATTCAGTATTAAAGCAACTTCGGGATCCTGTGTGGCAAGTTGGGCCAACTGGGTCAACCTTGATTAATAGAGTATCCTGGTCGCAGTCGATAGCAGTATCAACGACATTTAAGAAATTGCCGCTCTCTTCACCTTTTGTCCAGAGCCTGTTTTTACTTCTTGAAAAGAAAGTGACTTTCTGTTCTGCCTGAGTTTTCTCCCAAGCCTCTGCATTCATGTAGCCCAACATCAAAACCTCAAGAGTCTGATAATCTTGGATCACTACAGGAACAAGCCCGTCACCTTTATTAAAGTCAATAGTCATGTTATATGTATTATCATCGTCTAACGGGAATACCATTAGCGTGCAATGTTTCTTTTAATTCTGGGATCAAGATCTCCCCATAATGAAAGACCGATGCCGCCAAAGCTGCATCAACGGATGCTTGCTGAAATACATCAACGAAATGTTGCTGATTTCCTGCACCACCCGAAGCTATCAGAGGTATATGGATGGAATCGTTGATTTTTTTCAATAACGTATTATCAAATCCATTTTTCGTCCCATCATGATCCATCGAGGTCAATAATATTTCACCTGCACCACGATCTTCAGCTTCCTTGATCCAATCTTCGGTTTGAATGTCCGTCATGTCGCGGCCACCACGCAAGTGAACATAATTCTTTCCATCAACCAATCGCGTATCCACCGCTAAAACAACAAACTGAACGCCAAATGCTTTTGCAAATTCATTCAATAAATTTGGATTGCGCACCGCGGCTGAGTTAATGGAAATTTTATCGGCACCAGCATTCAATAGTATATCTGCATCTGCAAGCTCATTTATGCCTCCACCGATAGTAAAGGGAATATTGATTTGGCTCGCAACAGCCTTAACAAGATCTACTGTTGTCTTACGTCGCTCATGGGTAGCTGTAATGTCTAGAAAGACAAGCTCATCAGCACCTTGTTGCGAATATTGCCATGCTAATTCTACAGGATCACCAGCATCTCGAAGGTCAACAAAATTTACCCCTTTTACCGTACGACCATCTTTAACATCCAAACAGGGAATAATTCGCTTCGCTAGCATCCTTAAAAACTAATTAATGCCTTAAGATTCCAATCCTTGATCTCCTCAATAGTAATTCTGTTCTCGTAAATAGCTTTACCAACAACTACTGATTCCATCTTGCCTAAATTGTTCAGTTCCTCAATATCTTTCATAGAACTAATTCCACCAGAACCGATTAACTTGATGATTGGAGAATGATCTAAAAGTTTCTTGTAAAGCTCTACGCCTGCTCCACCTAATTTTCCATCCTTGCTGATATCTGTACACAAGAACCGATAGAAGCCTAGGCTTAGACATTTGTCGATATATTCAATCAATTTGATTGGCGAACTTTCCAACCATCCTGAATATTTGATTACTTCATCTAGCACATCGATAGCAATCACGATATGGTCTGCATATTTTACCCTGCCTTCGTTCAATTTGCTCAGCTCCTCTAAAAATGTAGGATTTGTGATGGCTTGAGTACCTACAATAACGCGATAAACTCCAGCATCAACCAATTCCTTAACTTTTTCAATGCTACGAACACCGCCACCATACTGAACTTTCATTTCAGTTTTTCTGATGATCTCGAACAAATACTCTTGGTTGCTGAAATCTCCTTTAGCACCATTTAAATCAATGATATGGACAATCTCGGTACCATTTGCATGATACTTGTCGATTTGTTCCTCTAAAGTAATAGGATAGGTGGTAACATCTTCGTAGTTTCCCTCTCTTAAACGGACAACCTGTTTGTCCAAAACATCAATTGCAGGTATAATATACATAGTCTAAAAAAATTCAATTAAAACTCATTAAAATTCAGCAACAACTGTTCCCCAACTTGCCCTGATTTCTCAGGGTGAAATTGTACTGCCCAGAAGTTATCTCGAGATATTGCTGCCGAAAATGGCAATCCATACGCACAGGTCGCTATCCCATAGGTCAATTCGTGTTCAATGTAATAAGAATGAACGAAATAAAAATAGGAATTATTAGGAATATCCTTGAAAAGTGGGCAGTTATTTTGAAATTCAATACTATTCCAGCCCATATGTGGTACCTTTTCTTGAACTCGACCATTAAAATGTAACGTCTTCAATGGAATAATTCCCAACAGATCAACATCGCCTTCTTCAGAATAATCCGTCATTAACTGCATCCCTACACATATCCCCAATACTGGTTTCTTCAAACCCTTTATCGTCTCCGACAAACCTGATTCTTCCAGTTTCTGCATTGCGGCACCAGCATGCCCTACTCCAGGAATAATGATCCGATCATATAAATCAAAATCCTCAGGCTTATTGATCATCCCATATTCAATGTTCAATCGTTTAAGTGCTGCCGTTATGGAAAAAATATTCCCAGCTCCGTAATTTACTATCCCAATCATAATACCTTAATAGTATAACCCCGCAAATCCCATTTCGTTTTTACAATAATCCCTTTGTACTTGGAAGTTGCATATTGTCAACATCTCTACGAACAGCTTTTTTAATTGTTTTGGCAAATGCCTTGAAAATAGCCTCAATCTTATGATGCTCATTTTCTCCAGTCGCTTGAATGTTCAAGTTGGTTTTTGAAGCATCCGAAAATGACTTGAAGAAATGAAAGAACATTTCTGTTGGCATATCTCCTATTTTCTCACGCTTAAACTCAGCATCCCAAACAATCCAGTTTCTACCACCAAAGTCAATGGCAACCTGAGCTAAGCAATCATCCATTGGCAAAGTATAAGCATAACGCTCAATTCCCCTTTTATTCCCCAATACTGATAAAAAGATCTCGCCCAATGCTATTCCTGTATCCTCAATGGTATGATGCTCATCAATATGCAAATCTCCTTTTGCTTTGATTGTCAGGTCCACAGCTCCATGACGAGCCAATTGGTCCAACATATGATCAAAAAATGGAAGACCAGTATCAATGTCTGAAACACCACTACCATCCAAATTCAATTTGATATAGATATCTGTTTCATTGGTTTTGCGATGGTGCTCTCCAGTGCGTGTTCCTAATTTTAGATATTCATAGATTGATTTCCAATCTTTGGTTTCCAGACCAATCGAATCTTCAAGGAACTCAACACCTTCGTGTTTGCCAAGGTCATCATTATTTCTCAACCAGATTGCTTTAGCACCCAGATTCTGTGCTAGACGCACATCATTAACACGGTCACCTATCACAAATGAATTGGCCAAGTCATATTTTCCATTGTCAAAGTATTCCTTCAACATCCCGATACCTGGCTTACGGGTATCGACATTCTCATGAGGAAAAGTCTTGTCAATATGCTCTTTGACAAATGTTACACCTTCTCCAGCGAAAGTATCCAACACAAATTTATGAACGGGCCAAAAGTTCTCCTCCGGATGTGATGCAGTCCCTAATCCATCTTGGTTGCTCACTAATACCAATTCAAAATCTAATTCTTTTGCTATCTTAGGCAGATACTGTAATGCGCCAGGATAGAATTTTAATTTCGCAAACGAATCGATCTGCTCGTCTTCAGGTTCCAAAATCAAAGTACCATCTCTGTCAATAAACAATATTCTTTTTAATTGATCAGCCATTTTTTCTTATTTATAAAATAGTTGGATTTCTTCTAATAGTCGTTCGTTTTCAGGTTTTGTCCCAACCGTAATACGAAGACAACCTTCACAAAGTGCTACTTTGGACCTATCACGAACAATTATCCCTTTCTCTACCAAGTAACCATAAAGTTCTCTCGGTTTATCTAACTTTACTAGAATAAAATTAGCGTCAGAAGGAGTAATATGCTCCACCTGGTCTAAAGCCATTAATTTCTTCGCCAGTTCTCCTCTTTCTGCTACAGTTGTTTTGATCCATTCATTAACAACGTCCACATTTTCTAGCGCTTCAAGGACTAAATCTTGAGTTGCTTGATTAATATTATAGGGAGGTTTGATTTTATTAAACACCTCAATGATCTCTTTGCTGGCAAATGCTAACCCCAAACGCAATGCTGCCAATCCCCAAGCTTTGGACAATGTTTGTAAAACCACCAAATTTGGAAATTCTGGAAGGGAATGCGTGAATGACTTTTGAGATGAATAATTGATATATGCCTCGTCTACAATCACCAAACCTTTAAAATTTACAAGTAGCGTTTCAATATCCAATGGATTGATGCTATTGCCGGTAGGATTGTTAGGTGAGCATATAAAGATCATTTTTGTATGAGTATCCAATGCTTCAGCAATTCCGTCCAAATCAAGTTGAAAATCTGGAGTAAGGTTTACTTTTCTAGTTTCAACATCATTTATGTTAGCCGAGACCTCATACATTCCATAAGTTGGGGGCACTAATATGACATTATCCAGTTTTGGAGTACAAAATGCTCTATATAAAATATCGATTGCTTCATCAGAACCGTTCCCCAAGAACATATTCTCTGCAGGAACGCCTTTGATTTTAGATAACTTTTCCTTTAAACGATGCTGAAGAGGGTCGGGATATCGGTTGTAATCATGTGGAAGCGGAGAACCAAAAGCGTTCTCATTGGCATCCAAAAATACGGATGCTTCTCCCTTGAATTCATCTCGTGCCGAAGAATACGGCACCAGTTTCTTGATGTTATCTCGAAGCAGTGCGGTTAAGTTGAAGGACATTGTATTAGTCTAAAAATTTTCGAGCTGTAAATATGGCTAAAAATTAACAAAAACACTAAACTAAAAACCATTTCCCTTCTACTGATAGTTCTGTGTTAGGAAAAACAAGCTGGGCTTCATCCAGCAATGGTTGTAGTGTTCGGTATCTTGCGGAGTAATGTCCAAGCAGAAGCTTCTTTACATTTGCTTCTTTGGCAATCTCCGCAGCTTCCATGGATGTGGTATGGAAAGTTTCTTTTGCCCGGTCTACCATTTCATGCAAGAAAGTACTTTCATGATAGAGCAGATCCGCCCCTTCGATAGAACTTAAGTAGATCCCATGCCTAACGGTATCTGAACAATAAGCATAACTACGTGAGGCTGGTGGCGGGAGCGTTAATTCACTGGCAGCAAATACATTTCCTTGAGGGTCGACATAGTCAAGTCCTTTTTTGATCGCAGCAAAATATACTTTAGGAATATTTAGTGCTTCTACTTTTTCTGGAATAAGGGTTGCTGCACGCTTACCTTCATCAAATCTAAAGCCGGTACAAGGAATTCTATGAATCAACGGAAAGGACCGAATCGTCAACATTCGTGACTCAAACAATACTTCCTCTTGGTCAGGATTCGTCTGATGAAAGATAATCTTATAGCGAATAACTGTTTCTGAGTATTTAAAGTGCAATTCGAGGATTTCCTGCAATGGTGCAGGACCGTAAATATGCAAGTCGGCCTTTCGACCTACCAAATGCATAGAAGATACAAGACCAACCAAGCCTAAATAGTGATCCCCATGCAAATGGCTGATAAAAATATGGTCTATGCGATTGCTCTTGATACCATATTTGGAAAGTTGCATCTGTGTACCCTCTCCACAGTCTATCAAGAACAATTGCTCATTATAATTGACAACTTGAGATGTAGGGTGTCGCTCAAACATGGGTGTCGCCGAGCTATTACCTAATATTAAAACCTCAAACCGCAACATATTACGCCTGCTCTTCTTTCTTAAGATCTAATCTGATCTCATTGCCAAAAATCAAATCCTTGGCTTTCTCAATATTCGACGTAATTATAAAATATTTATCCAATCCTAGGGACTTGATATATTTCAAAACATCTTCATTCAGGTTTGTCAATATAAACAATCCTCCTAGGGATTTACATAATCTGCGTGCCAAAAGCCCAGTACGGATACCGGTTTCATCTGTTGCTATTACATTATTCATATCCAAGACAATATTACGCTGTCCACCGGTATTGCGGAGCATAAACTCACCTTTTAAACTCGCGGCAGTCTCTCCATCTAATTTTTCATTGAGTGGTTCTATCACCACATATCGATCATACTTATCTACCGTAAATTTCATATTAAAATTGATTAATAGCGTGTTAACATTCTACAAATTATCCAAGGCCTTTGAAACATTTTTCTCTACCCTTTCCAAAACATCTCCTTCTTCTGGATAAAGAAACTTTTCACCCGTGATATGTTCATAAAGCTCAATATAACGTTCCGAAATCGATTTTACAATTTCTTCAGTCATTTCTGGCACTTTTTGTCCATCTTTCCCTTGAAATCCGTTCTCAATTAACCATTGTCTTACGAATTCTTTGGACAACTGTTTCTGTGCTTCACCTTTTGCTTGACGGTCTTCATAACCCTCCGCATAGAAATAGCGTGAAGAATCTGGTGTATGGATTTCATCGATCAAATAGATCTGACCATCCTTTTTACCAAATTCATATTTGGTATCCACCAAAATCAACCCTCTCTCTGCAGCAATCTCAGTCCCCCGTTGGAATAAAGCATGCGCATATTTCTCCAATTGCGTATAATCTTCTTCTGAAACAATTCCACGAGCAATAATATCTTCTCTGGAAATATCTTCATCATGTCCTACATCTGCTTTTGTAGAAGGAGTAATGATTGGCGTAGGTAATTTATCGTTTTCTTTTAAACCTTCAGGCAACTGAACTCCGCAGAGTACACGGCCACCATCTCTATATGTTCTCCAAAGATGTCCTGAAACATAACCTCGGATTACCATTTCTACTTTAAAAGGCTCACATTTCTTTCCGATGGTGACATTGGGATCTGGAACTGAGGCAACCCAATTAGGCAGGATATCTTCAGTCGCTGAAAGGAACTTCGATGCAATTTGATTCAAAACCTGACCCTTGTACGGGATTGGCTTTGGCAATACTACATCAAATGCTGAGATACGGTCCGAAGCGACCATGACCAAAAAATCATCGCCGATACTGTATACATCTCTAACTTTTCCTCTATAAAATGCAGTTTGACCCTTAAAATTAAAATTTGTTTCTTTTATTGTATTCATTGTGTTTGCGTCTGAGACGCGCTAATTTATTTCTTAAATATCGCCGTAAGCCTCCAAGATCCGTTTCACCAATTTATGGCGAACAACATCAGAGCCACTTAAATAAATCATATCAATACCTTCGATTCCATCAAGTATCTTGACAGCATTGACCAATCCTGACTGCGTCTTTTTCGGCAAATCCACTTGGGTCATATCGCCAGTGACGATAAATTTTGCTGTTGGCCCCATACGAGTCAAAAACATTTTCAGCTGCATATCGGTCGCATTTTGAGCTTCATCCAATATCACAAAACAATTGTCTAAGGTTCTACCCCGCATAAATGCCAATGGTGCGACTTCGATCGTTCTGTTTTCCAAATAACCTTTCAGTTTTTCGGCGGGGATCATATCATCTAGGGCATCATACAATGGGCGTAAATATGGATCTACTTTTTCTTTCAGGTCACCTGGAAGAAAACCCAAATTCTCACCAGCTTCTACAGCAGGTCTTGTCAATATGATTCGTTTGATTTCTTTATTTCTGAGTGCTCTTACAGCCAATGCTACTGCGGTGTAAGTTTTTCCGGTCCCTGCGGGTCCGATAGCGAAAAGGATATCATTTTTGTTGATACTGTCGACCATTCGCCTTTGGTTGGGTGTCCTAGCGCGGACAACAATACCATTAGGTCCGTAAACGATTGGTTCTCCTTTAAATGCAGCCGCCTTTTGATCGCCATCCTCTTTTTCAGCAATCGGATTAGGTTTCACTGAAGTCACTGACCCCAACAAACTTTCCAATTCTAATAGGGACAACGTCTGGAACTGATTTATATGAGCCAAAATATCATCAAAAACCTGTTGGAACCTTGTTCTTTCACCTTCTTCACCCAAAACTTTCAAGGTACTTCCTCGTGCTACGAGACGCAACTTCGGAAACGCTTTCTTAATTAACTCAAAATTCTCATTCTGAGCTCCCCATAATGTCACCAAATTGACAACATCCAAATTGATTTCTAATTCGCTCAAATTATTTCAGTATTAATTTCCTGTTAAATCACGTCATGTCCATGTGGCGTGTGAATAAAGATATTCAAAAAAACAAAAATATTATGCCTTTTATCCACTTTCTTGAATCAAAAATACAAACTAATTGAGCAGAAATAAAAGCAATTGCAAGTAATAATTAATATTAGATTTAGCAATCAGTTTAGTTTTTCTATTTTTGTAATTCGCTTAACAAAATAACAGTAAAATTTTTTAGCTTCAGGCTTTGCTGAACAATATGGGAGTAATTACGTTAACCACAGATTTAGGTCACCGCGATTTTTATCAAGCTGCACTCAAGGGCAGCATCATTTCGCAGTTGCCGAATGTAAGACTTGTGGATATTTCACATGACATCCCATCCTTCAGTATTCAACACGCTGCCTTTGTTATCAACAATGCTTACCCTTATTTCCCGAAGAACACCGTTCACCTTATCGGCATCGACACTGTTTTCCAAGAAGACTCTAGATATCTAGCGATGGCATACAAAGGTCAATTCTTCGTTGGCGCAGACAATGGTATATTCAGCATTATTACCGGCGAGGACAAACCCACCGAAATGGTCGAGATCAATATTATGCAAGACTTGAGATACCTGCATTTCCCTCTTGCTGATATCCTGACCAAAGCAGCTTGCCATATAGCAAACGGCGGAAAACTAAAGGAAATCGGAATCCCGGTGGACAACGCTGTCCAAAAGGTTACCTTCCAACCGATCTACAACAACAACACCATTAAGGGGCATGTTACCTTTATCGATTCCTTCGGGAATGTTATCAGTAACATCAGCAAGGATCTATTCAACCAAGTACAACAAGGAAGAGATTTTATCCTCCGCTTCAAAAGAAACGAAACTATTAGCAACCTGAGCTGGCATTACAATGAAGTTTCCGAAGGTGAAAAACTCTGTTTATTCGGCATCAGTAATTTCCTAGAAATAGCAATCAATAAAGGACACGCCAGTCAACTTCTGGGTTTATACCAAGATGAAACCATCCTTGTCGAATTTCTAGATAAAAAATAGAAACCATTCTTTTTCTATCAATTTCTATCAATGTTCCACGTTTTTTTTCAATTACAACATTTTTGAAACCAAAGTATTAGTGCTCAAAAATTTCTATCCGTCCAATTTTCTTCAATGAATTCTTAGCAGACAGATAAGAGACTTTTTTTATTTTTTTCTGCTCTTGTTCCACTCTTCTTCCACTCTTGTTCCACTCTGAGTCCTCTTTCATTCGGACCTTGTTCGGACCTTGTTCGGGGGTTTTCCGAAGAAGCTCCGAACGAGGTCCGAACAAAGTCCGAACAAGAGACGAAGGAGAATGGAAGGAGTTACAGATATGAGATTTGAGATTTGAGATATTGGGAATAGATATGAGATGTGAGATATGAGATTTGAGATATTAAACTGGAAAAGCTATTCCATATAATCATAGTTCAACATTTAATCAGCGTAATCATAGTTTTAGACTCTTTGCCTTCCCTCCTTATCCATAAAATCTTTGTCCATCAGACAATCAGCGTAATCTAAGATCAAAAAAAAGGGCGACAAGTCATTATCTTGCCACCCTTACCCATTTTAAGGTTATTAGGAATATTTTTTATCAGCTGTTAAAACCCGAAGCCGAGTTTAAGAGTGAATCTATGCGCATTGATATTCAGTTTATTCATGTAATCTTCAATAGGGAAATAAATCACATATTCTGCCATCCCAGGTCTAAAAGAGTAATCCTGAGTATATTCAGACTTGAATTGCTGGAACAGATAACCTAGTCCAAAGGTCATAAAAGTTTTTCCTTCCCCCACCTTGAACTTCACTCCGATTTCAGGGTTTACCCGCAACCAACCTTTTACTTCCCCCTCTAGAAACTGTTTCTTTTCCCATGCAAAGCCATATCCTGCATCCATAGCGAGAAAAATTTTGTTCAACGATGGAATCGGCACATCATATCTTAACCCGATTGCAACGGGTATGACTGAATATTTATACATTTCGTTAACCAATATTTTTTCAAAACCAGCCGTTCCACCTATAGCAAGGTTTGAGTTTAATTGGACACCATTGAAAGTTTGAACGGACCATCCTACTTCATCAAAATTGATATTATATGCTAACAGACCTCCTTGAGTGTGGTTAGTGAATTTGTTTTGTTGAGCTAACAAATGAACGCTGTTGAACATCATCCCAGTCAAGACTAGAATCATTAAAAAAGTATTTCTCATAGTCTATATTATTTGGATTTTCCTATGGTTATACAGCTCAACTGTTTCAGATTGGCTTTGTTAGAATAATCAAATTGGCAGATTGTTTCATTCCCAATGACGATCAATGATTTCGGTCCAGCAATGATATCCGTACTTTTAATTTTATCGAGATGCTGCACCATATTTTTATCAATTGCATTGACATCATTGACTTTAAAACTTTTCAGACCGAAGTCACCTTCAGAGACATACAGATAATCGCCTGCTAGAGAAAGTCCATGTGGATTCTGCATAGGATATACTTTAACCTGTTTAGGTGAATTTAGGTTTGTGATGTCCACCACTTCGAGAATATTTTGGACTCCCCCACACATAGTACCCGTTCTTAATGTCACAAATGCATAAGAATCGTTAACTACAACTGGGTCACAAGCAACAACATGAGCATAGGTTGTCATATGTTTCGGTTGATAGGGATTTGTGATGTCCAAGATGTGCATGCCATTGAGAGCCCCGACAAACAAGGATTTTTTGTATGGAAACAATGTTTCTATTCCGAAGCCTAGATCAACTTCATTAAGCATTTTCGGTGAACGGGGGTTGTTCAGGTCAAAATTTTTGACTTTATTCAAGTAGATTGCAAACAATACATTGTTAGAGATAGCGAATCTAGCAGTTGAACCTGCTTGACCAACTTGGTTTGTGCCACCTCCACTATTATTTAAGGCACTGTAGTTTTCTAAATAAATCAACTCTGGCTCCTTAGGGGTATATTTATCTTTATACTCACTGTTAATCAATGAATCCCTGTAACTAACGGGAATTAAATCGGTGTCTAGTTATTCGTATCTTTCTATTTCTCCTAATTTATATTTTATTGCGAAAACATCCTTTTGCCTATCGACCAATACTGGTTTTGATAAGTTAGAGATGTCAAATGTTAGTAGGTCGACGATGTTATCAGCATAGAGCAGATCGTTTTGAATTCCTAGATCAAAATTCCCAATAATTGGAAGCATGCCCAATGACTTCGGACTAGCCGGATTGGAATTATCATAGATATGAATCCCTATGTTTGGTTCATTGATAAACAGATGATCTTTGTAGAGATAGATTTTGCCTGCATTTTGAACTTGTTGGGGACTTGACATGACAATGTCCATTTTGCGAACTTCCCCTAGTTTTTTGTAGATTGGGATTTTAAGGGTGTAAGTTTCCTTAACATCCATTTTATCGCATCCAAGGAATGCGAACATAAAAAGCAACGGCAGAAATAGCAGTAAGCTGTTTTTGAGTTTTTGGAATTGAATTTTCATAATTTAGTGTAATGGTCTTATTGTATTGACGTACACTATTCTTATTATGCTACATCAAAAAACAAAAAAAGGCAGAAAAATTGCTTGAAAGATATTCATGTTTAAAACACCTATTAAAATATTTAACATCAACCTGATGAAACATATCCTTTTGATCCCCCTCTTACTATGTATTTTCAAGATTAGTCAAGGGCAGGACAGTACGATTGTCAAAGCTGATTCTATGACATTCGAGGCACAACGCGAGCGGGTAAACCACTTGTTGGACGAACGCAGCCGTCGATTCGGCGAATATGATGAGTCATTGCAGAAGAAAACAGGAGTTTTCGGACTTTTCAAGACTAAAAAAGACATGCAAAAGTCAATCGATATCTTAAGACAGGTGGTGCTGAATGACAACAACATATTTATAGAAACCAGAAAACTATTGGACCTCAAAGATGCACAGAGCGAAAGGTATCAACGATTGGCTGCGGAATATGACAATCAAGTATCCGCCTATATGAAGACCATCACCAAATTGCAAAATGAGAATGACAAGCTCCGGGAGGAATTGAAATCCATGGAAAATACGGATAGAGGGAGTGGAATTATGCTGTATATTTCCATTATAGTCATTATAGGGTTAATTATAGCGGTAATTTATCAGTACAACAGGCACAAACCCAAAAAAGTGACGGAATAGTGATATGAAGGATTATTTATATTGGTACTTTTGCTCGAATAGAGAAAGAAATAATACATGGCCAGACCGAGATTGAACAGTGGTGATGCGCATTCGGAGGATCTACCCAAGCCGAAGCTGAATAAAGAAATTCTAAAGAAAGCATTAAAGATTTTTTCTTACATCAAGCCTTTCAAATGGAAATTTGTCATTGGTATGGTGTTCCTGATCCTTTCCAGCTTGAGCATGTTGACATTTCCGGCTCTTTTAGGGGCTATGATCGATGCAGCCCAAGGTAGAGAGACTTTTACATTTTTGCCAGCTAGCGTCATGTTTATTGGGAGCCTGTCCTTAATTATCCTTTCTTTTCAATCCATTATTTCATTTTTTCGGATTCGTCTTTTTGTAGAGATTGCCGAAAAGTCATTGGCCAATATTCGAAAAGACACTTATCATCGATTAATTACTCTTCCTATCGATTTCTTTGCCAACCGTCGGGTTGGCGAATTGAACAGTAGATTATCAGCTGACCTTTCCCAAATTCAAGATACCATGACGACTACCTTGGCTGAAATGCTGAGGCAGACCATAAGTCTATCTTTTGGTGTGGTATTATTAGTATGGGTATCTCCAAAATTGGCTTTGATGAATTTATGTATTCTTCCTGTGATTATTGTTATTGCTATAATTTTTGGGAAGTTTATACGTAAGCTATCCAAGGAATCACAGGACAAACTAGCAGAATCCAACTCTGTTGTTCAGGAAACCCTGTTGGGAATCAGTAATGTAAAGGCGTTTGTAAATGAGTTTTTTGAGTCCAAGCGATACGCTGAAAAATTAAATCAATCTGTTGCATTGGCTGTTAAAGGGGCTACCTACCGTGGTATTTTTGCCTCATTTATCATATTTGCCATTTTTGGTGCTGTGATCGTTGTGATCTGGTATGGTGCATCTTTGGTTTCCATCAATGAAATTTCAGTAGGTGATCTGACAACATATATTTTATACTCTATGTTTGTTGCTGGTTCTATGGGAAGTTTTCCGGAACTCTATGCTAGTTTGCAACGCGCATTGGGTGCCAGCGAGCGTGTATTGGAGATTTTGGATGAACCTAAGGAGGACATTCAGGTAAATGAAGAAGACAAAGAAATCAAAATAGCGTTGCATGGTGATATTGTATTTGACCATGTAAGTTTTTCTTATCCTACCCGTCCTGATCTGACCATCTTGAAGGATATTTCCTTTCATGTGGAAGCCGGCAAAAAACTGGCGATTGTTGGGCCAAGTGGAACAGGAAAGTCAACCATTGCATCTTTGATTCTTCAGTTTTATCAACCTTCGAGCGGAGAATTGAAATATGATGGTATTCCCGCAAATGAGCTTGCACTTACAGATATCAGGAATCAGGTTGCGATTGTTCCTCAAGATGTCCTTTTATTCGGTGGAACCATCCGTGAGAACATCAGCTATGGAAATCTGAATTCCGAAGCCGAAGATATCATCACGGCTGCGAAACGTGCGAATGCGCATAATTTTATTATGGATTTTCCAGAGGGGTATGATACTGTCGTTGGTGAGCGAGGCGTGAAGCTCTCGGGAGGTCAGCGACAACGGATTGCCATTGCTAGGGCTTTATTGAAAGATCCTGCTATTTTGATTTTAGATGAGGCGACTTCATCATTAGATTCGGAATCCGAACGGATGGTTCAGCAAGCATTGGTTGAACTGATGAAGAACAGAACTTCGATCATAATTGCACACCGACTGTCCACTATTCGAGACGCTGACATGATTATTGTGGTTGAAGATGGAATTATTTCAGACATGGGGTCCCATCAAGAATTAATGGAAAAAAACAGTGGTTTGTACCGTCATTTATATACTTTGCAGTCCCTCCAGGCGGTTGAAAGTTAATATTTTGTTAATTTAGGTAGGTTTAAAACATTTTGGCTTATCCCTTGTTTATAATCAACAGAACATATTAGACTAAATAGGATAAAAAATTTTTAGAATCATGGAAAAAAATAGAAATGGATTAGTGGCATTTGCCCTACTAGGATTAGCAGTTGGAACAGCGGCATATTATTTATTAGGAACTGAAGATGGAAAGAAACAATTAGACCGTGCTAATGACGGGATCAAAAGTTTAACAAAATCTATCAAAGAACTTTCTAAAAAAGAAGCTAAGAGAGCATCAAAATTAGCTAAATCTGCTAAAGAAGATTTAGAGAACTTAAAAGATCGCGCTAAAAATGCTGGCCGTGATGCATTAGACAAAGCATCTTCAAAGGCTAACGAATGGGCTAACAGAGCATCTGACGCTGCACATAGCGCAGGTAACAAAGCTGAAGAAATAGCTGATAAAGCTAAATCAGAAATTAAAAACGCTTAATTTCTCGAGCGAGCATACCTGCTCAACAGATTGATTCGTATCTTTGCAAGACATGAATCTCCTAGAGCAAGTAAAAACATTAATATATAAGGATATTGTCCTAGAATGGCGTTCTAAATATGCCATCAACAGTATCTTACTTTATGTAGTATCCACAGTATTTGTATGTTATCAATCATTCAAGTCTGTGGATACTATCGTTTGGAACACTTTGTTCTGGATTATCTTACTCTTTGCGGCTATAAATGCCATGAGTCGAAGTTTTCTTCAGGAAACTGGTCACAGGCACCTTTATTACTATTCCATCGTCAGCCCCAAAGCTATCATTCTTGCTAAGATTATTTACAATTCGGGATTGATGATCTTGTTGTCTAGCACCGCATTTATCATTTATAATTTAATATTTAAGAGCCAGGCTGATAACTTATTGGTTTATTGCTTGGCGATTTTATTGGGCAGCATCAGTTTTGCTACAGTTTTCACGATGGTTTCTGCTATCAGTGCGAAAGCTGGCAATAATAGTACGATCATGGCGATCTTAAGTTTTCCGGTTATTATCCCTTTGTTGATTGTATTGATCAAGCTTTCACAAAATGCTGTAAACGGCAATGCAATCGTTGATAACGTGGGCGATATTGCTGTTTTATTGTCAATTAATATCATTACAGTTGCCATTTCTTTGCTGTTATTTCCTTACCTTTGGCGAGATTGATTTTTTGTTCTTATGAGAAAGAGTTGGTGGAAAATTTTAGGAGTCGTTATGGTAGGTCTTACCATTATTGGGGGGCTTCTTGGGCCGGTTCCTGTATTGGCTATATTAAATGAAACTATCCGTAATGTTTACTTCCACGTTCCGATGTGGTTTACGATGATGGTTTTATATCTCATTTCCTTAATCTATAGTATTAAATATTTGAATACGGGCAAACGTGAATATGATTTTATGGCTGTTGAGGCTGTAAATACAGGTATTATATTTTGTCTTTGTGGATTATTGACGGGTATGTTGTGGGCTAATTTCACTTGGGGAGCACCTTGGACCAACGACCCACAATTGAATGGTGCAGCGATCGCTACATTAATGTATTTAGCCTATTTGGTATTAAGAAATGCTCTTGAGGAGGAGCAGAAACGTGCTAAAATCTCTGCGATCTATAATATTTTTGCGTTCCCAATAATGATTGTTCTGATCTATATTTTGCCAAAAATGAATGATTCGTTGCACCCTGGCAGTGGTGGCAACAATACATTTGGAGATTTGGACATGGACAACTACATGCGTCCTGTTTTTTACACGGCTGTTATTGGCTGGATCTTGATAGGCTGTTGGATAGCATCATTAAGGTATCGCATTCGTATAATTGAAGATAAAAGAAATAGTTTTTAAGATGAAAAATTTTCTATTAACCTTGGCAGCATTGATAATCGGGTTATCAGCCCATGCACAAAACCAAGTAGAAATGGCTGATGGACTTCGTGCTGAAGGTAAAATATATGTTGTTGTGGCAGTTATGTTGGTAATCTTTACTGTTGTTGCCATTTATCTATTTACGATTGACAAAAAGGTCAGCAAACTGGAAAAAGATAAATAAGGATAGGATTCTATGCTAATAAACCAACATCGATCATTATCGGGATTAAATGTATTCCTTGTTATTTTTGTTGGTACCATATTATGTCTTGGTGCTTATCTGCATCTTCCGGAGAACTTGACTCCGGTATTATTTGAGCCTGGTTTGGGTCGCCTTTTGGGTCTAGAACCTGGAGCAAATTTCTCTCCTTCATCCAATGTATTGATTACATTGGTACTGACGTTAATTCAAGCCTTTGCGCTGAATAAGATTGTCAATCATTACAATCTATTGGGAAAACCAAGTTTTTTAACAGCCCTGATGTTTATGACATTGGTCAGCTTGTTTATTCCATTCTTGGTGCTGTCACCGACGTTAATCTGTAATTTCATTACCATCGGGATGCTCTCAAAGCTGTTTAATATTTACAAACATGCTGATATTAAAGGGATCATGTTTGATCTAGGGTTATTAGTTGCTCTAGGCAGTCTTATTTATTTCCCATTTATCATTATGCTGTTGTTGATCTGGTCCAGCTTGGTCATTTTCAGGGCATTCTATTGGCGGGAATGGGTAACCCCTTTGTTGGGAGTTATTACGGTTTACTTCTTATTGGCGGTAGCCTATTTCTGGTTAGAAAGAATGGATGAGTTTTACCAGATTTTTCTTCCATTTACGTATGCATTTCCAACCAAATTAAACATGGACATCCATGATTATTTTGTGTTGATCCCTATTATTATTGCCATTGGTGGATTCCTATTTATTCTGAAGGACAATTTCTTTAAGAGCGTTGTTCAGATCAGAAAAAGTTTTCAGCTATTATTTATAATGCTGGTTTTGATTTTTGGTTCTTTTTATCTCAATCAAGAACGTTCGGTCAATCATTTTCTGCTTTGTGTTCCTCCGTTGTCGATTTACTTAGCATACTTTTTCACCCATGCAAAACTCAAATGGTTTTACGAAACCCTATATATAGTTATTTTGTTAACGATTATCTATTTTCAGTTTTTCTAAGATGTTGAAGAATAGGTGTTTAACCTTTTTTAACAACTAAAAAGCTTGTGATATTTAAAAAATAGATAGTTTTGTAGCAAAAATTCAGGTAATACAGCCATCAAAATAGATTTAACTTGCATGATTTATCAACGATTAGGTTTTAAGATCATAAGGAAGTTAAATCAAATTAAAATGTTAGAACAGTTGAAACTATTTTACTCTAATACGACCTTACTTATTTTAATTGGAATAAGTTCTATCCTACTTTCGAGTACGAGCGCATTTGCACAATCCTCCACATCACATTCCCCTTATTCGCAATTTGGATTGGGCCAGATGCGTGAAGATTTGTTACCTCAAACCCGATCGATGGGTGGTATTTCATCTGGAGTAAGATTTCAAGGTGGTCTTCCAATCTTAAACATTTCCAATCCTGCTTCCTATTCTGGATTCAACAGAACCATTCTAGATGCTGGGCTTTATGGAAATATGACACAATTGGAAAAGAACAATAGAGCAGATAATACAGCGGATTTTGCTTTCAGCCACTTTGCATTCGGCTTTTCACTAAATAAAAACAATGGTCCAAAATTAGGAGGTATTTCATTTGGTTTAATGCCTTATTCCGATGTGGGTTACAGCATCGCATCTAATAGAGATATTAGCAATACCCCTTATACCACTCGTTTAGTTGGTGAAGGTGGTTTGAACAAAGCTTATGTAGGATGGGGAGTTTCTCCTGTAAGAAACTTAAGTATTGGTGCCAATATTGGATTTTTATTCGGAAATCTCTATGACAAGTCATTAATCGAATTTCCATCTGGCTATGGTTATTACAATACTGCAAAAACAGATACAAGACGCGTTACAGGTATTACATATGATTATGGTGTTCAATATTTCTTACCATTAGGGAACCGTAAAAACCTGACGATCGGTTATTCGGGATCTTTGGACAACTCTGTAAACAGTAAGATTACTTCTATTGTATCTCGTACATTAACTCCTACTGGCAATGTTACGGAACAGGTTCCGATTGACACTTCATCCAATGATATTATCTCTAATGGAAAAATAAATCTTCCATTGAAGCATGCCGTTGGATTTACTTTCAGCAAAGGTGTTAACTGGATGGTTGGTGCGGATTTCAAATATGCTGATTGGTCGAAGTACCAAGTGAGATTGAATGAAGAGCCATTGGGCAAAAATATCGGTGTAGCCGTTGGTGGTCAGTTTAAACCAGACCCTACGTCGATGAACTATTTAAAAGTAATTGATTACCGTTTAGGTTTTAGATACAACAAAACTCACATGACGGTTAATCAACAACGCATAAATGATATGGCTGTAACTGTTGGATTGGGGTTGCCATTGCCTGAGACAGGATTTGGCAGGACTTTCTCTAACGTGAACATATCGGCAGAGTTTGGACAACAAGGAACCTTGAAGAGCAATCTTGTTCGTGAACGTTATATTAACATTAACTTAGGATTTACGATCAATGATGCTTGGTTCATCAGAAGAAGTTACGATTAAGAAATGCATTTTGCACCCATAAAAATATCGAGAATTTTGCCCCTAACAATTGTTTTGCTAGGGGCAATCTTGTCAATTGCCTGTGAAAATGACACCAAGGATATTGACCGTTTGGCCAATATTAAGGCGGAGGAGGCTGTTGATATCTCCAAGGACGTAACTGTTATTTATAGTGATTCTGCGAAGGTAAAGGCGGAGTTGAAAGCACCCGAGATGCGTGTTTATCATGACAGCACTGGGAACTATGAATTTAAGAAAGGAGTTTTGATCATCTTTTTTGATGAGCATGCCAAGGAGATGCAACGAGTTACCTCGGAGTATGCTTTGCAGAAGAAACTTGAGGGATTGACTGAATTCCGCAACAATGTTGTGATCACTAAGGTTGATGGGACTGTTATTAAGACGGAGGAGTTGATTTACGACGAAAACAACAAGAAGTATTACGGTAGCCAACCAATTACAGCGGAGTACAACGATGGTCGCACCTCAGCACAGGGGACCTCCTTTACTGCGAATGAAGACTTTAATGACATCCGTTTTATGAATGGTACAGCAATCCATTATCCTAGTTCGGACTCACAATTGCCTTCATTTGGGAACTAGCAGAAATTTTTTACTGTTTTTTTTATAAAAGTTGTATCTTGCGCCTTGTTTTTACGAAAAAACAATTTATTAAAAATATTAGCATAAAATTATAGAATATCGTTATGGGATTAATGACCTCTTTGCGAAACCGTGCGGGCTTAGTCATTTTCGTGATTGGTTTAGCAATTGTTGCATTTTTATTAGGTGATGCCATCAATGTTGGTACCCCATTTTGGGCGAGAAGCCAAAATGAGGTGGGAAGTGTAAATGGCGAGGCCATGGACTACCCTACATTCAATGGTCAAGTGGATCAAGCAAGCCAAATGTATCAACAACAAATGGGTGGACAGTCTTCACCTCAAATGCGTTCATTTGCAGTTCAACAAGTTTGGAATCAATTTTTAACTCAGAATCTTTTAAACCAAGAGATTGAAAAAATTGGTCTTCAAGTTGGTGGTGACGAGATGAACAGCATGGTGACAGGTAATAATCCTTCGCCTCAAATCGTTCAAGCCTTCACAAATCCTCAAACGGGTCAATTCGACAGAAATTACCTTGCAGGTGTACAACAAGAAGCAAAAACTAACCCAGAAGTAAATCAACAATGGGAAGGTTTATTGCAAAATGTGAAAAACGAGCGTTTGAACCAAAAGTATACGAACCTTATCAACAACAGTATTTATACAACTTCATTAGAGGCTGAATACGATTATAACGCTCGTAACAAACTGGCAAACTTCAAGTATGTGATGTTGGATTATGCATCAGTTAAAGATTCAGAGATCAAATTGACTGACGCTGATTATAAAGAATATTACGACAAGAACAAAAACGCATTCAAAAATCCTGAAGAGATTCGCACCATTGAGTATGTTTTATTTGATGCTAGACCAAACGCAGCAGATTCAGCATTGGTATCAGGCGATATTCAGAAGTTGAAAACTGAACTTCAGGCTTCAACGAATGATTCAAGTTTTGTAACGATCAATTCGGAGAACAAATATCCTGTAAGATATTACACCAAAGGTCAATTGAGTCCTGCATTGGATTCAGTAGTTTTCAAGACTGCACCTGGAACAGTTGTAGGTCCTTTCCTTACCCAGAACGTTTACGAAATAGCTAAGGTTATTTCTGTTAAAAATAGTCCTGACTCTGTAAATGCTAGTCATATCGTAATCAATCCAGCTACTGAGGGTGGTGTTGATAAAGCTTTAGCAAAAGCAGATTCTATCAAAAACCTAATTCAAGGTGGTGCTAACTTTGCGGCATTAGCTGTTGAATTCAGTGCAGATCCAAACAGCAAAAACAATGCTGGTGAAATCGGAACGCTTACACGTGGTATGGTTCCAGAATTGGATGAGACTTTATTCGAAAGTGCTGCAGGCGATGTAAAAGTAGTTTCAACGAATTATGGCGTTCATATCGTAAAAATCAATAGAGTAATTGGAAACTCTCCTATTGCAAAATTGGCGATAGTAGACAAGAGTATCCACTCTGGTAAAGAAACTACAGATGCCGCTTATTCTAAAGCAAATCAATTCTATACAGCAGTTAACAAAGACAATTTCAATGATATCGCTAAGCAACAAAATGTAGAGGTTCTTAAAAATGACCGTACAGTTGCTATGGACAATATGATTGGTGGTGTTGAAGTTCCAAGAGAATTGTTACGTTGGGCTTTTGAAGCAGAAAAAGGAGAAGTAAGCGATAAGATCTATGAAACTAACGATAACTTTATTGTTGCTCGTGTAACAGGAGTTCAACCAAAAGGTATCCAACCATTAGAATCTGTTAAGACATTAATTGAGCCGGTGGTTAAGAATATGGTTAAGGCGCGTATGTTGAAGGAGAAAATGAACAATGCATTATCTGGTGCGGGATCTATAGATCAAGTAGCACAGAAATTAGGCAAGAATGTTCAAAGTGTAGACAACGTAGTATTAGCTAACCCAGTAATTCCAGGTGTTGCAGTAGAAAATGCAGTAGTAGGTACTGTATTTGGTTTGCAACCAAACAAACCATCAAAATCGATTGAAGGAAAACAAGGTGTTTATGCAGTACAAGTAAACGGTTTTGTTAATCCAAAAGCATTGGCTGGTGAGGAATTGACGACACAACAAAAGCAAATCACAGAAGCAAAAGCTCAGCGTTCTTGGGGCACTATTTTGAAAGCCCTACAAGACAATGCTAAGATTGTTGACAATCGCATTAAATTCTATTAACATAGAATTCACTAAATTTGTAGCTGGGTAACAATAGTTATCCAGCTTTTTTTATTTTTATAGAAATGGACATTCAAGAAAACATCATAAATAAGGTTGCACAAAGTGGATTGATCACTATTGATTTAGCCAACCATGCTCCGAAGGCACCGATTGAGATCTATGACATCAAGGATAATTTATTCCATGGCTTGATTTTAAAGGAGAAGGACTTCCGAGAATTTATTAAGACCCATGATTGGTCTCTATATAAGGATAAGCACATTGGCATTGTATGTACCGCTGATGCGATAGTCCCTACATGGGCTTATATGTTATTATCTACTAAATTGGCTGATTATGCGCTATCTATTCATTTTGGTGATGAAGAATATGTCCGCAAGACTTTATTCGACCATGCCTTATCGACATTGGATTACAGCCAATATCAAGATCAACGTATAGTTGTTAAAGGTTGTGGTGATATTCCAGTTCCAGAGTCAGCTTTTGTTACATTTACTACTCAGTTGAGTAAAGTTGCAAAAAGTGTGATGTATGGAGAGCCATGTTCCACTGTTCCAGTATTCAAGCGAAAATCTTAAACTTTCCTCTATAATTGCTGTCAAAACTGTATGAAAAGAATTATTTCATTTATCCTTCTGAGTATGATGCTGACTACGGTTGGCTTTGCCCAGACATTACCTTATTTAAAAGATCCGACTTTCCAACCTGGTGAGGTCCTGAAATACAAGTTAAGATATGGTTTTATCTCTGCTGCGACAGGCACTCTTTCTGTACAGAAGTCCAAATATAGTTTTGGTGTAAACGATGCTATCCATTTATCTGCTTTTGGGCAGACCTCTGGGGCCTTTTCAAAATTTTATACCGTTAAAAATCAGTATGATTCATATATTGATCAATCAAATTTTTTGCCGATTTTATATACGGAGAATATTCGCGAGAACAATTATCGCCGTGTAGAATATGCGACTTTTGATCATAAGATCAAACAGGTAAAGGGGAAGAAAGGAACTTTTAAGAGTCCTACTGCGCAAACCTTTGATTTAGTTTCTGCCTATTATTTTTCTAGGAACCTAGATTTTTCAGGTTTAAAATCTGGGGATAAATTTAAGATTACATATTTCTTAAATGATGAGGTTGCACAATTAGGCGTAGAATATATCGGTGTTGAGAAGGTAAAATCTGTGTTGGGTGAATTGGAGTGTATCAAGTTAAGTCCAGAAATTTCTCCTGGAAGAATCTTTAAAAAGAATAGTCGTTTGTATCTTTGGGTTACCAATGATGGCAATCGTATTCCTGTTAAGGCTCAGGTTGACATCTTAATTGGTTCGGTTACCATGGATTTAGTTAGTGCCGACGGCCTTAAATACCCATTAGGGAAACGAGTTAGTTATTCAAAATAAAAAATGATAGAAGTAGGAAATGTCCTTGTTCATGAGGATATCATCAACAATGACTTTGTATGTAATTTGAGTAAATGCAAGGGAATTTGTTGCATTGAGGGTGATGCTGGAGCTCCATTGACTGAGTCTGAGACCAAGGTTTTGGCTGATATCTATCCAAAGGTAAAGCCATATTTGACTGATGCTGGTATAAAGGCTATTGAGGCTCAGGGTACTTCGGTCGTTGACGCAGACGGGGACCTAACCACGACATGTGTTGACGGGAATAAAGAATGTGCCTATGTGACATGGGAAAATGGGATTACCAAGTGTGGGATTGAAAAAGCCTATGAGATGGGCGATGTTCAATGGAAGAAGCCTATTTCATGTCACCTCTATCCTATCCGAGCTACGCATTATCCTGAGTTTGATGTTTTACATTATGATCGCTGGTATATCTGTAAAGATGCATGCAGTTTTGGTCAAGAATTGAAAATTCCAGTCTATAAATTTCTGAAAGATCCCTTAATTCGTGAATATGGGGAAAAATGGTATCAAGACCTTGAAAATACCTTAGCTTCTAAAGCATAATTTTAGTATTTTTATTGCGATTCAGATTGGACTAACGGTCTTATACCCAATACATGTTAACATTAGACGAAATACAGCTGCCTATAAAAGAACATCTCAAGCGCTTTGAAAAGACATTCAAGGCTTCTATGCAGAGTTCAGCCCCCTTATTAGATCGTATTACCCGCTATATAATTAAGCAAAAAGGAAAACAGATGCGTCCTATGTTTGTTTTCTTTTCAGCTGGAGTTTCTGGAGCCATTACTGAATCTACCTACCATGGAGCATCATTAGTTGAATTATTGCATACTGCCTCTTTGGTTCATGACGATGTTGTAGACAATGCGAATGAGCGCCGTGGTTTCTTTTCCATCAATGCATTATGGAAAAACAAGGTTGCAGTTTTGGTAGGCGATTTTTTGTTATCGAAGGGTTTGCTCTTATCGGTAAAAAACAACGAGCATGACTTATTGCGATTGGCATCTGAGGCGGTTGAACAGATGAGTGAAGGTGAGCTATTGCAAATAGAAAAAGCTAGGCATTTAGATATTGAAGAATCTATCTACTACGATATTATCCGGAAAAAGACAGCTTCTTTGATAGCGTCCTGTTGTGCTATTGGTGCATCATCTGCAGGTGCAGATCAGGAAACCATAGAGAAACTGAGGTTGTTTGGTGAAAAAGTGGGGATTGCTTTTCAGATTAAAGATGATCTTTTTGATTTTGGACTGGATGATGTAGGCAAGCCAGTAGGAAATGACATCAAAGAAAAGAAGATGACATTGCCATTGATCCATTCGTTATCTACCGTTGATAAGAGTCAAAAAAGAAAGATTATCAACCTTGTTAAAAATCATAACGAGGATTCACAAAAAGTAGCAGAGGTTATCAACTTCGTCAAAATAAATGGCGGATTGGATTATGCTACGGAGCAAATGCTGAAATATCAACAAGAAGCATTTGATATATTAGATACCATTCCTAACGGAGGAGAGTATAAAAAGGGATTAGAACAATTAGTACGTTACACTACAGAAAGAAAAAAATAAAACATGAGCCACGAAGCACTTTTTATGATCGGATTTATAATATTTATAATTCTGATGCTAGCAATAGATTTGGGTCTATTTTCTAAAAGTGACAAACCAGTATCTTTAAAAGTTGCCGCGATCATGAGTGCAATATGGGTAACTTTTGCCCTTTTATTTGCTCTCTTGCTATATTATTGGGGAAACGAACTTCATAATGTACATGATATTGCTCGGCTCAAAGAAGTCGTCGCCAAGCATTTTCATAATATTACCATTAATGAAAATGATCTTGCCGCCAGTTTACAGATTTACAACAAAAACTTAACCATTGAGTATTTGACAGGTTACGTTGTTGAATATGCGCTTTCTGTGGATAATATCTTTGTCATGGTACTTTTATTCAGCTCATTTGGTATTCCTGAGAAATACTATCACAAAGTGTTGGTTTGGGGTATCCTTGGAGCTATCATCATGCGTTGTATCTTTATCTTCGTTGGTGCAGCCCTAATTACGAAGTTTGGTTGGATTCTTTATGTATTCGGAGCATTCTTAGTGTATACAGGATTTAACATGTACATAAACCGCAACAAGGAGGAAGAAGTTGATCCTGAAAACCATCCCGTTGTTAAGTTTGCTTCCAAGCATTTTAAAGTAACCCATAAGCTTGACCAAGGAAGATTTTTCCATATTGAGAATGGTGAAAAATACATGACTCCATTATTCTTGGTATTATTAGTAATTGAGTTTACAGATTTAATTTTCGCGGTAGACTCTATTCCAGCGATATTTTCAATCACTAAAGACCCATACATTGTATTTTTCTCCAATATCTTTGCGATTTTGGGATTAAGGTCGATGTTCTTCTTATTGATCAATATTATCCACAAATTCCATTATTTGAAAGTTGGATTAGCTTTCCTATTAATTTTCATAGGATTAAAGATGTTGTTGCACAGTTATTTGAAAGACTGGGGCTTCACCACTACACACTCATTGATTGTCATTGTAGGTATTCTGGCCTTGAGTATCATCGCATCTTTGGTATTTCCGAAGAAACAGGATTTTGACAAAGCTTAATTTCAAAAAATTTTTGAGGTCTCAAGTTGAGGCCTCTTTTTTTTGTGCTAATAATTTTACACAAACCGCCTTTGTGCGAGATTATAAATTGATAAATTCGTGCACAATTAAAAAAAATAAACAAATCATATGAATTGGAGTAAATCTATTCTAATTGCTGCGGCATTCTTTGCAGCAACACAGGTTCAAGCTCAAGACAACCTAATAAACTCCCTAAAAGGCAATGCCAGCGACAACAGCAAAGAGGGATTCAAATTTACAGAAGTTATCAATTTAGGGAAGACTTCAATCAAGGACCAAGGGTCATCAGGGACTTGCTGGTCATATTCAGGAAACTCTTTTTTGGAATCAGAGATGATTCGTATGGGCAAACAGCCAGTTGAGATTTCACAGATTTATACGGCACGCAACACGTATGTTGAGAAAGCAAAGAACTTCGTACGCCTGCACGGTAAGCAAGCGCAGGGTGATGGCGGACAATTACATGATGTATTGACCATATTCAGGAAATATGGTGCTGTTCCTTATGAAGTTTATACTGGGTTACCGGAAGGTCAGACAAGGAATAATTTCAGCGAGATGAGCCCAATTTTGCAATCTATTACTGAAAGTGTAGCCGAGAGCAAGAAACCAACCAAAAATTGGCTTAAAGCATTCACCGGCGCTATGGATTCATACTTAGGTGAAGTTCCAGAATCATTCGAATACAAAGGCAAAACTTATACTCCAAGAACTTTCGCTGATCAAGTGATCGGTATCAATCCAGATGATTATGTAGGAATCTCTTCGTTTGAGGAGCATGCATACTATAAACCATTTGTGCTTTTGATTCCAGACAACTGGTCATTTGAGAGCTTCTATAATGTAAAGATCAATGATCTGACAGATATTATTGACCACGCACTAGAAAAAGGTTTTACAGTAGCTTGGGCAACCGACGTTTCTGAAAAAAGTTTCAGTTGGAAGAATGGAGTTGCATTTGTTCCAGAAAAACCGATTGAAAAAATGACGAAAGAAGAAATTGATGTATTGTTCAATGGTCCAAAACCAGAGGCTAAAATCACTGCTGAACAAAGACAGGAGGCATTTGACAATTATGAGACTACCGATGACCATGGTATGCATATCGTAGGAATCGTAAAAGACCAGACTGGAAAGGAATATTATATCGTGAAAAACTCATGGGGAGTATCCAATGACTATCAAGGCTACATGTATGCTACAAAAGAGTTTGTAAGATACAAGACCATTTCTTTAATGCTTCACAAAAAGGCTTTGGATAAAAATATGCAAAAACAGCTAGGAATTTAATCTTAATTAAAAAACCTAAAAAGTCCCGAACAATATCGGGACTTTTTCATTTAAATAATTAACTTAGTATTATTAGAATACTTGGTTTATAAACACTGATTATGAAAAAACTACTTTTATTATTATTCACTATTCCCTTCTTGGCCGTTGCTCAGGAACCCGGAATAACATTTGAGCACAATACGACTTGGGCGAAGGTTAAAGAAAAAGCTAAAAAAAAGAACAAACATATTTTCGTTGATGCTTTTACGACTTGGTGTGGTCCATGTAAATGGATGGCTGCTAATATTTTTCCGCAGGAGAAAGTGGGTACCTTCTTCAATGAGAATTTTGTGAACTTGAAGATCCAGATGGATGAGACAGAAGGCGACAATGACGATGTTAAATCATGGCGCAGTGAAGCGAAGAGATTCGCTAAAGACTACCGTGTAAATGCCTATCCGACGTTCTTGATTTTCAATCCAGATGGAGAATTGGTTCACCGTATTGTTGGAGGTGCAGAAGCCGATCAATTTATTGCTATGGCAAAAGAAGGTCTAAACCCTGACACTCAATATGAGACCTTGGTTAAGAAATTCAATGCAAACCCTGGAGATAAGGCGATTGCTAAAGCAACAGCTTCTGCAGCAGTGAAAGCATATGACCGTGACCTTACAGCCAAAGCTGTGGAATCATTGATCAACAATTCTACTCCTGAAGAGCTGATGGCTGATGATATGCTTGCCATAATTACCAAAAACATTGGCAAACCAGGCTCTAAAGCATTCAATACTATTCTTGAAAACAAAGCTAAAGTAGATGAAAAACTTGGTGCAGGCAAAGCTGATGAGGTATTGGCTATTGCAGTTATCAACAATGAGGTTGCTCCTATCGTTTTAAAATCTGAAGAGGATATTTTTGATAAAACTATCGATGAGGTAAGCAAAAAATACCCGAACGTGGAACTTACTAACATTGCTGCAAGTTTCAAGACAAACTACTATGCTAGAAAGAAAAATTGGCCAGCATTTAGAGATGCAGTTCAAGCGTATATCAATCTTGACCCTTCTAAAGTTAGCCCTAGTCAATTAAACTCATTTGCATGGGCAATTTTTGAAAACTGTGATGATCCAGCATGTGTTGAATCTGCACTTGCTTGGAGTAAAAAATCATTGGAAGGCGAACAAGAACCGGCATTAATGGATACTTACGCTAATTTGTTGCATAAAGTAGGCAAAACTAAAGAAGCAATCGAATGGCAAGAAAAAGCAATTGCTGCTGTTGATGAAGCTAGCAAAGCTGAATATCAAGCTACCCTTGAAAAAATGAAAAAAGGTGAACCGACTTGGTAATTTTAGACATTAGACAATAGACATAAGACATTAGGCTTTGTATGATTGATATTAAATAAGGGCCAATAATGGCCCTTATTTTATGGGATAGATTTTATGGAAAGCAAGGGTATTTCCTGCGCCTAACATGTTATTCATATTTAAGAATTATTATTTAATATATTTCGCCCTGCCCATTCTAATGTCTTGTGTCTTGTGTCTTAGGTCTAAATCAAACTATGCTCGCCCTGCCAATTCTAATGTCTTGTGTCTTATGTCTTGTGTCTAAAAACAAAATGGCTCGGATTTTCGTCCGAGCCATTTTGTTTTATTTCACCTCCTTATAACCAACGTTCATGTTTTGGAACATAAATGACCATTTATCGGTCTGTTCGGCAATGACCATTGCGGTAGATTTTCCGGCGCCATGGCCAGCTTTGGTATCGATTCTGATTAAGACTGGATTTGTGCCTTTATTGTATTCTTGCAATCTCGCGGCGAACTTAAATGAGTGCGCCGGTACGACACGGTCATCGTGATCCGCCGTTGTTACCATTGTTGCAGGATAGTCAGTTCCTTGCTTCAGTGCATGGTAAGGTGAGTATTTCAACAGGTAATTGAACATCTCAGCATTGTCATCGGCAGTACCGTAATCGAATGCCCATCCAGCTCCTGCCGTAAATTTATGATAACGAAGCATATCCAAAACACCCACCGCAGGGAATGCTACTTTGAATAATTCAGGCCTTTGGGTCATTGATGCACCTACCAATAGTCCTCCATTGGAACCACCAGATATAGCTAACTTTTCTGAGGATGTATATTTCTCAGAAATCAGATATTCAGCAGCAGCAATGAAGTCGTCGAATACATTCTGTTTCTTGAGTTTTGTACCTGCTAAGTGCCAGTTTTCGCCATATTCACCACCTCCACGCAAGTTGGCTACAGCATAAACACCGCCTTGTTCCAATAAAAGAACATTACTGATACTAAATGATGGAGTTAAAGATATGTTGAAACCTCCGTAGCCATATAGCATGGTTGGATTGGTACCATCCAATTTTATTCCTTTTTTATAGGTAATGATCATAGGTACTTTGGTTCCATCTTTTGAAGTATAGAAAACTTGTTTTGATTCGTATTTGGTTGGGTCAAATTGTACTTCTGGTTTTCTGTAGATTTCAGATTTTCCGGATGCAATATCATATTTATATATTGTCCCTGGATTCACATAGTTTGTGAAAGAATAATACAGTTCTTTATCATCCTTCTTAGCTCCGAATCCACCGGCAGAACCTACACCTGGAAGCTCGATAGCATGCTCAAGTTTACCATTTCGGTCATATTGTTTCACAAGGGAAGTTGCATCTTTAAGATAATTTGCGAATATTTTTCCACCTCCTAAAGATGGGCTCAATACTTGTTCTGTTTCAGCAATCAGGTCTTTCCAGTTTTCAGAAGTTGGAGTAGCAACATTTGTTTCAACAATACGGCCATTAGGAGCATTCAGTTCTGTATAGATCAACAATCTATCGCCATCATTATCCAGGATGTAGTTGTTTTTTTCAATATTACCGACAACTGTCACGAACTTTGAATCAGGTTTTGAAAGGTCTTTCAAATACAGTTCATTTCCAGAAGTTGAGTTCGCTGCAGAAACGACCAAGAAACGTTCGTCTTCAGTCAATCCGGCACCAATATATCTCCTAGGTGTTTCTGGCCCTCCAAACACTAATTCATCCGTATTCTGTGGGGTATTAAGTTTATGGAAGAAGAGTTTGTGTTGATCAGTCATTGCTGATAGAGCCGACCCTTCTTTAGGTTTATCATAAGAACTATAATAGATACCATCATTCCCACGCCATGCCATGCCGCTGAACTTAACATTTTGCAAGGTATCACCAACGATTGATTTATCTTCAGCCTTTAGGATGATTACTTTTGTCCAATCTGAACCTCCTTCGGAAATTTGATAAGCCACCAATGAACCATCTTTGCTAAAAGATACACCTGCTAATGAAGTTGTGCCATCACTAGACAATTTATTTGGGTCAAGAAACACTTCTTCTTTTCCATCTTCACCTTTTTTGCGATATAGGACACTTTGGTTCTGCAAGCCATCATTTTTATAGAAATATATAAAATCACCTTCTTTAAACGGTGCTGATACTTTCTCATAATTCCAAAGATGTTCCAATCTTTTTCTGATGTTTTCACGGAAAGGGATTTGGCTAAGGTAATCTTCAGTTACTTCATTTTCTGCTTTTACCCAATCTTTGGTTTCTTGGGAAAGATCATCTTCCAACCATCTATAAGGGTCTTCTACATCAGTTCCGAAGAAATTGTCTTTTTGTTCGATTTTTTTGGTCTGAGGATACTGTTTCACACTAATATCAGCTTTTGATTCAATTACTTTTTCTTGTTGACATGCGGTAAGTCCGAATACAAGCACGCCAAGGCTTAAATATTTCATCATTATTATAATATAATTAGTCCATAACAAAACTAAGGAATTATTTTACTCTACGAAATCTACAAATCTTGTTAATAAGTAATTATAATGTTAGTTTTGACTCGCATGAATACAAGAAATAAAATATATTTTGCTTCTGATTTCCATCTTGGTTCCTACCCGATGGAAAATTCCAAGATTAGGGAACAACATATTATTTCTTGGTTGGACTTCATAAAAAAGGATGCATCTGAGCTGTATTTGGTAGGAGATATTTTCGATTTTTGGTTTGAATATAGCACTGTAGTTCCGAAAGGTTATATTCGATTCTTGGGAAAATTGGCTGAATTGGCTGATTTGGGGATAAAAATCACCTTGTTCAAGGGTAACCATGACATGTGGATGTTTGGGTATCTGAAAGATGAGCTAAATGCAGAGATTGTATCGAATGAAAAAATCTTAGATCTGAACGGAAAGTCATTCTATATTCACCATGGTGATGGTTTGGGTCCTGGCGATGCCAAGTATAAATTTCTAAAGAAAGTTTTTAGGAGTCCGGTTTGTCAATGGTTATTTGCTCGACTTCATCCAAATCTGGGCATTGGGATTGCCCAACGATGGTCAAAACATAGCAGAATATCAAACAACAGTGAAGAACAGTTTTTGGGGGAAGAAAATGAATGGTTGATTGTTTATGCCAAAGAAATATTGGAGCAACAGCATTATGATTATTTTATTTTTGGTCATAGACATTATCCTTATGATATATTGCTCAAGAACAACAGTAGGATTGTTAATCTCGGAGAATGGATTAATTTTCACACCTATGCAGTTTGGGATGGTGAAGAATTAAAGCTTGAAAAATGGAATTCAGAGAAATAGTAAATGCTGTCTACACCTTGAATGATGAACATTATTCACTTTTAGAGGGTATCTCTGAGCTTATTGAAGTTCCAAAAAATCAGACCGTTATTTATGCAGACAAAACAAGTCCTTATCTCTATTTTCAAAAAGAAGGTATTTGCAGAATATATTACCACAAGGAAGAAAGAGAAATTATCCTAGGTTTCACTTTCCCTGGTGAAGTTCTCATCTCACTAAACAGTTATATTCATCAAAAACCGGGTTATGAGACCATCCAGACATTAGAGAAGTCTCAATTATACAGGATTTCAACTCAGAAACTTCAAGAATTATATAAATCTAATAATGAAATCTGTAATTGGGGTCGCCGCTTAGCAGAGATTGAAGCATTAAAGATTGAAGAAAGATTGATGTTAAGGCTTTTTAAATCATCATCGGAAAGTTATGAAGAGCTGTTAAAAAAGGCTCCCAACATTACCAACCGGATCAAATTGGGCTATATTGCCACTTATCTAGGGATCTCTCAAGTTACCTTAAGTCGAATTAGAGGGATAAAAAAATAATTTTTTAACATTTGTAAAAGGTTTCTGTTTAAATTAAGAGGACATTTGCCCCTCATATTTATTTTAAACATGAATTGGATATTATTGATTATAGGCGGTCTATTTGAAGTCGCCTTTACTTATTGTATTGGCCGTGCGAAAGATTCGAGCGGCAACGAAATGTATCTTTGGTACCTTGGTTTTCTGGTTAGCGTAACTATTAGTATGGGTTTGTTGATCAAAGCCACCAGCACATTACCCTTAGGAACTGCTTATGCCGTATGGTCTGGTATTGGAGCCGTAGGAACTGTTTTAATGGGTATTTTCTTCTTTAAAGAGCCTACAGATTTCTGGCGTATCTTCTTTATTATGACTTTGATTGGTTCTATCGTGGGGTTAAAAGCAGTTTCTTCGCATTAGTACTTTAAAAGCGCATAAAAATCTTTATTTTTGTCGATTAATTATAGTGACCGAACACATTTTGGTTTATCTATATACATGCAAAAATTATGTTAGAGAAACTACAAGCAATAAAAGAGCGCTGGGAAGAAGTTGAAAGAGAGTTAAGCAATCCGGATACCATCAGCGATATGAAGCGTTTTGCAAAATTGAACAAGGAGTACAAAGACTTGAGCAAGATTGTGGAACAATACCATATTTACAAGAATATGGTTAGCAATATCGACACCAATAAGGATATTTTAATCAATGAGAAGGATCAGGAATTGAGGGAGATGGCCAAAGAGGAGTTAGATATTTTATATACTGAGAAGGAGGAGAAAGAAGAGGAGATTCGCTTAATGTTGATTCCAAAGGATCCGGAGGATGCTAAGAATGCTATTATTGAGATTCGCGGAGGTACAGGAGGTGATGAGGCTGCATTATTTGCTGGGGACTTATACCGTATGTACACTCGATTTTTCGAGACGAAAGGTTGGAGAAATGAGGTTATGGATGTCACCGAAGGAACTTCTGGCGGTTATAAAGAGGTCATCTTAAAGGTCATTGGAGAAGATGTTTACGGTCAATTAAAGTATGAATCTGGAGTTCACCGTGTTCAACGTGTTCCAGACACAGAGACTCAGGGTCGTGTTCATACATCAGCGGCTTCTGTTGCGGTTTTGCCTGAAGCGGAAGAGGTGGACGTAGAATTGAACCCAGGAGATATTGAGATGCAAACATCACGATCGGGAGGTGCTGGTGGTCAGAACGTGAACAAGGTAGAAACTAAGGTTCAGTTGACGCATAAGCCATCGGGTATTGTTGTTGTTTGTCAAGTAGAGCGTTCACAGCTTGCTAACCGTGAGTTGGCGATGGAGATGCTTCGCAACAAATTATATGAGCTTGAGGTTCAGAAAAAACACGGGGATATTGCCGCCAAGCGTAAGACAATGGTTTCGACGGGTGACCGTTCGGCAAAAATCCGTACCTACAACTACCCTCAGGGACGTGTGACTGAGCACCGTATTGGATTGACGATGTACAACCTTCCGTCTATTATGGATGGTGATATTCAGGAGATTATCGATGCATTGCAGTTTGCTGAGAATGCTGAAAAGATGAAAGAGGGCGCTGTAGAGTAAGATTTTTGAAAAATTTATTAGCAGATAAGGAAATAAACACTATATTTGCACACCTTCTAAAAAGAAGGGAAAGGGTCTGGTAGTTCAGCTGGTTAGAATACATGCCTGTCACGCATGGGGTCGCGGGTTCGAGTCCCGTCCAGACCGCTAGAAAAAGCGAAGCCTTGCTTCAAAGAGTTCTTTTTAATTTTAAGATTTTAGGTCTGGTAGTTCAGCTGGTTAGAATACATGCCTGTCACGCATGGGGTCGCGGGTTCGAGTCCCGTCCAGACCGCTAAAATTAAAATGAAGCACAGCTTCAATTTGTTCTTTATTACATATTTTTTGGTCTGGTAGTTCAGCTGGTTAGAATACATGCCTGTCACGCATGGGGTCGCGGGTTCGAGTCCCGTCCAGACCGCCAAAAAACAAAAACCTTGAAAAGATAATTTTCAAGGTTTTTTTGTTTTTATCGGTTTTTAAATCGCTGCTCCTTAATTGTTATGGAGTTCATATTGCAATGCCCCGGAAGGACATCGATTTATCTGATCGACTAATTCTTGGGTGGTTGCATTTTCCGGTTTTACCCAAGGTCTAGATCCAGGATCATACACTGCAGGCAACATATTGACACATACTGCAGAATGGATACATTTTTTTGGTCTCCACAGAACGGTAATTTGCCCGTTTGGGTGATCATATTTAATAATTTTCTCCTCCATAATTTTCCTTTTACAATTAGCAACAAACATAGTTTATGTTTTGTTTCTAAAATAGGTTTTGGGGAAAAATCAAAAATTTTATCTTAATTTTAATCAACATTATAACCTTAATCTTATGGAAAATCCACAAACACCTCTAGAGAATGGCGGGAGCAATTCTGTGAACGATGGTAAAAACATTGCCATAATCGCCTATCTCACCATCATTGGTCTTATTATTGCCTTTGTATTGAACAACGAGAAGCGTAATGATTTTGCGACCTATCATATCCGTCAGTCATTGGGTATCTTCTTAACCTTATTTGTAGGAGGTATATTGCGCTATATCCCACTAATAGGTTGGTTGCTTTCCATTGTTGTTGTTATTTTGATGGTCGTATTATGGATTGTTGGCGTGATCAATGCTGCCAATGGAAATAAGAAGCCTGTTCCAATTTTGGGGGAATATTATAACAGTTTATTTTCAGGATTGTAGAGTCCACGATATAAAAACTTGTTTAAGACACCCGCTGAATAGGTAGGTGTCTTTTGTTTTTAAAAAATTTTAATAGATTTCATATGGCATTGTTAATCCATAAAAAATCTCTTACGTTTGGAAACGAAATTGTAAATAAGAAAAAAAATAAAGATTCTTGGGTTACTATTTGAAAATAAGGGTATTAATAAGTGAGTAAAATAAGGCAAATATTACCAAAAACCCGCGATGACAGGGAGTTACTAGAAGGTTTACGCAGTGGGGACAACTCAGTTATATCCTACATATACAAAACTTGTTATCCATCTGTCTCGCATCTAATAACTGGAAACAATGGTTCCGAAGACGAAGCCAAAGATGTTTTTCAAGAAGCGGTTATGGTATTGTATGACAAAGTTACTCATGAGAACTTTGAATTAAGCAGCAAATTAAGTACGTTTCTTTATGCTGTGAGCAGGAGATTATGGCTGAAGCAGATAAACAAAAGAGAAAATGCAATGGGTACCTCGGACTCCGGTGGTTTGGAAATTGCAGATGTTGAGAGCGATGTTCAGATTCATCTCCAAAAAGAACATGAGTTTGCCAAGATGGATTCTGCAATGAATCAATTAGGCGAACCCTGCCAAACTATCTTAAGAGATTTCTACATTCGTAATAAGTCGATGAACGAAATCTGCGAGAAATTTGGCTACACAAATACTGATAATGCAAAGACTCAGAAGTACAAATGTTTACAACGATTGAAGAAACTGTTCTTTGATCAAAAAATCTGATTAGCAATAGTTGACATGAGACAGCAGGAATTTTTAGAATTAGCAGACCGCTACCTCAATGGGCAAATGAGTCCTAAAGAAAGGGAAGAGTTCGAATTATTGTGCAATCAAGACCAAGAGTTGAATGCTTTATACTTATCGCATGCAGAATTCGTGCAGACCATGAAGCGTCACGATGCCCGCGCTGAGTTCAAGAATCAATTGGCTACGACTATACAAGAACAACCTTCTGCCCCTATCATCGTACGTATGTGGAAGAAATTGAAGATAAATGCTGTTGCAGCTGCGGCTGTTGCTGTTCTTTCTTCATTAGCTACGCTGTATTCAACCGGATACTTTTCGACACTGCGTAGGACCAATTCTGATTATAGTGCGCTTAAAAGAGAGATTAACAATGTTAAACGCAATGTTAATGCTCACAACAATGCCATCCGCAATATCAACAATAAAGAAAATACGCCTAAGGACCCTTTACAATTTGGAGCAACAGGATTTATGTTGACGAAAGATGGTTATGCAGTAACTAATTATCACGTTGTTAGTGGAGCGGATTCTATACATCTACAAAACAGTAAAGGAAATTCATTTAAAGCTTCAGTAATCTTTACAGATCCTGAAAAAGATTTAGCGATTTTACATATTTCGGATTCTAGTTTTGCAGCTCAAGCACCAAACATTCCATATACATTCAAAAAGCAGAATATGGATTTAGGTGAAGGAATCTATACGATTGGTTACCCACGTGATGAAGCTGTATACGGTGAGGGATATTTAAGTTCTTCAACTGGATATAGCGGTGATACCACAGCCTATCAAATTTCTGTTCCTGTAAACCCGGGTAATAGTGGTGGTCCTGTATTGGATAAAAACGGAAATATCATCGGTATTATCTCCGGGAAACAAAAAGGTATAGACGGTGCAGCTTTTGCGATCAAAACTAAAGCACTGATCGAAACATTGAACAGAATCCCTGAGGAATCTTTAAAAGGAAATATTGTATTAAACAATAAAAACAGCCTATCAAATTTACCGCGCACTGAGCAGATCAAGAAGTTGCAAGACTACATCTACATGGTGAAGGTATACTAAAAATAAATTGGACTTTTGTATCAAACGAGGTGTTACGAAAAGTAGCACCTCGTTTTGTTTTTCGGCACAATTAAACAAAACAAAATATATCTCTTTGATTTTAAACAACTTATTCGGTATATTTAATAAAAATTAATAAAATCATATATGAGGACCTTCTGGACCTATTTTTTCATTTTCTTAGCCCTGGTTGTTTTTATTCAGGTTTTTCAATACTTCTCATCAAACAATACATTTGAACTTAATTACTCTGTTTTATTGAAACAGGTTTCATTGGTATTTTTGATTGCTTTGATCACTTCTTACATCGTACCTCGGAAAAAGAAAAATCCCTTCAAAGAAAAAGCCAACTGATCACAGCTGGCCTTTATTATATTCTATTAAATGATTTTTAATGGATAACTATTTGTTGGGTTGAGGCGTTGTTCTCAAATAAGGCTTTATTTCTTTAAATCCTTTAGGGAATTTCGCAGGAATATCTTCTGTTTTGATTGCCGGTACCACAATTACATCCTCCCCATCATTCCAATCTGCAGGTGTTGCCACTTGATATTGATCCGTAAGCTGCAAAGAATCGATCACCCGCAGAATCTCATTAAAGTTTCTTCCTGTTGATGCTGGATAGGTCAATGATAATTTAATTTTCTTATCTGGGCCAATAACAAATACAGAACGCACTGTTGCCGTTGCGGAAGCATTCGGATGGATCATATCATATAATTCGGCAATATGTCTATCCTCATCTGCAATGATCGGAAAATTAACTTCTGTATTTTGGGTTTCATTGATATCTTTCACCCATTCATTGTGATCTTCGACTGAATCGACACTTAATGCCAAAACCTTAACATTTCTTTTATCAAATTCAGACTTCAATTGCGCTGTTCTGCCAAGTTCGGTCGTACATACAGGAGTATAATCAGAAGGGTGGGAATATAACACTGCCCATTTGCCATCTATATAATCGTAGAAATCAATATCTCCTGCTGTTGTTTTAGCTTGAAAGTTTGGTGCTTCATCACCTAATCTTAAACTCATATCTTAATTGTTTATAATGAACAAATTTATTTACTCTACCAATATAGTAGATTTTATTGAAAAACGCAAAATTGAAAATTTGAAACTTCAAATCTTACACTCTCTTTACTAAAAAATACACTTAACTATATAACGTTCAAGCGAGAACATTGGTTTAGTAGAATTTAAAAAATTCTTGATATGAGCATTTATTTTTTGAATTTATTATGCTTGCATAACATTATTTAATTATATTTGGTTATACCATATAAACAATCATATGAATTTCGAACTATCAGAAGAGCATAAAATGATTCGAGATGCTGCTCGTGAATTTGCACAAGAGCTTAAGCCCGGAGTTATAGAGCGGGATGAAGCAGCAAAGTTTCCCACAGAATTTGTAAAGAAGATGGGAGAATTGGGGTTTATGGGGATCATGGTTCCCGAGGAATATGGTGGTGCAGGAATGGATACGATGGCTTATGTCTTGGCATTGGAGGAAATTGCTAAGATTGATGCTTCCGCTGCAGTTATTATGTCAGCTCACAATTCATTGGTCCTTTATGGACTAAACGAATTTGGAACTGAGGAACAAAAGCAGAAATACCTTAAGTCTCTAGCTTCTGGTGAGAAATTGGGAGCATTTGCTTTATCAGAACCAGAAGCGGGATCTGACGCTTCATCACAGCACACGATGGCTGAAGATAAAGGAGATTATTATTTGTTGAACGGCACCAAAAACTGGATTACCAATGGAGGGAATGCAGATATTTATATTGTCATTGCACAAACGGACCCAGAAAAAGGCCATCGGGGCATCAATGCCCTAATCGTTGAAAAAGGAACTGAAGGCTTCAGCATTGGTCCTAAGGAAAATAAATTGGGGATCCGGAGTTCGGATACACATTCTTTAATGTTTTCTGATGTCAAGGTGCCTAAAGAAAATAGAATAGGTGAAGATGGTTTTGGATTTAAGTTTGCCATGAAAACATTGGATGGCGGAAGGATTGGTATCGCAGCACAAGCTTTGGGGATTGCTGCTGGGGCATATGACCTGGCTTTAGCTTATTCCAAAGAAAGAAAGACTTTTGGAAAACCCATTTCTGATCATCAAGCGATTCAGTTTAAACTGGCAGACATGGAAGTGGATATTGAGGCCGCCAGATTGCTGACCTATAAAGCGGCTTGGACAAAAGACCAAGGATTACCTTATGGAAAGGTAGCTGCCATGGCCAAGCTGAATACCTCTGAAGTGGCTATGAGACATACGGTTGAGGCTGTACAAATCCACGGAGGTTATGGATACGTAAAAGAATATCATGTAGAAAGATTGATGCGTGATGCGAAGATTACACAGATCTATGAAGGAACTTCAGAGATTCAGAGACTGGTAATCGCAAGAGAAGTTTTGAGATAGAACAGGTATAATTAATAATAAACAATAGTGACTAAAACAAAAAGCCGGGCAATTGCCCGGCTTTTATTGTATTGTTAATTTTTACCTACAAAGGATTTTGGACAACAACACCTAATGTTCTGTCGATTTCACCTTGAGGGATTAAGAATTGCCATTCTTTAGCGCCAGCAGGGACAGAGAATTCTACTGCCAAAGAAGCGATATGGTTGGCTCCATTTCTATTTAATGGCAGATTTAATCTTTTTAAATCATAAAATCTGAAACCTTCTCCCCATAACTCAACTCTTCTTTGAGTCAAGATCTCTTCAATTAAATTTGCACCAGTATTTGTAGATAAGGTGTAGTTAGCATCTCTAGTCTTAGCTAATTCTAACAAAACTTCTTTTGCTTGATTTTCCATTCCTGCAGTTCTTGCCAAAGCTTCAGATTCGATTAAAAACATCTCCGAAGCACGCATGAACATCAAATCACCATTACTATTTCCAGGATTTGGAAGGGTGAATTTTCTGGTCATATACTGTTTACGAACTCCACTTGCTGCTAATGGGAAGCTATTGTCTGCTCCAGTTGGGTCCCATAATCTTTTTCTAACATCTGTACTAGAGATTTTATCGTACAATAGAGAGTTGATAGCTTTTGGGTTACCACGAGTATTGGTTGAGCTAAAGTTACCAACATATGCGTAAAATGAATAGAAATAAGTAGGTTGATCTTCTCTTTGGTGTATACCCCAAATCCATTCTGGATTATCAATATTAACAAATGAATTCAGATATTGATTTTGGGTCATCAAAGTATAATCCGCACGCGCTTCTTTAGCAAATTTTGCTGCAGCGACATAATCTTGCTGAGTCAAAGCAACTCTTGCTTTTACCCCTTTTGCAACATCGATATTTAAGTGGGATACATTTGGTCTAGAAGCTGCATTTCCAAATAATGCAATTGCATCATCCAAATCTTTGTTAATTTGACCATATACTTCTTCTACAGTATTTCTTGGTTTAGCACCTTTTGTTCTTTCCAGAATCAACGGAAGACCTAAACCTGAATTATCACCACCTTTTACATATCTGTTTCCAAATAATTGGATCATTTGGAAATATGACCATGCTCTATAGGTTAAAGCTTGTCCTTTAATGAAGTTTTTGTCTTCGTCTGGTCCTACTGCATTATCAATATTATTAATGATTTCATTGGCATTACCAATTAATGCATAATAAAAGCCGTAATTGAATTGGTTAATCGACGAAGTTGCACTTCTATGAGATTGCCATTTATATTCAGAAATGAACCATCCATTAGCTTGGGCAGTCATTACAAAATCTTCACCCAACGCGTCCATATAGATCATGTTTCCTGATTGTCCACCTGCTGCTTGATTGCTATACCATTGGTAATACATCAATCTGTGCATACCATTAATTGCTGAATATGCATTATCAGTAGTTGCAAATACGATTTCAGTGTTAATCATTTCACTTGGATCCTTTTGCAAAGCATCCTTTTTACACCCTGTAAACAACAGGAGTGCTGTAAATACTGTCCCTAAAACAGGCAGCTTTATATTTGTATTATTTAATATTTTCATTTCCTTATAATCCGAAGTTAATACCAAAGTTTATAGTCCTTGCGTGAGTATATGAACTGTTACCAGTTGGTCCAGTAATTCCACCTAGTGGATTGAATCCTTTTTTAGCAGACCAATAGAACAAGTTTTCAGCACTTGCATAAACTCTTGCTCTTTTAATTCCAATTCTATTAGAGTATACTTCAGGAATTCTATACCCAACGTTGATTGCACTAATATTCAAATACGAAGCTTTTGTTAAGTATCTTGAAGACGTAGCACCATGTTGAGCTGTTCTACCAACATCCATTCTTGGCACATCTGTAATATCACCTGGTTCTTTCCAAGCATTTAATAGATCTTGGTGTAAGTTAGCACCATTTGCTGGTCCAGAACTTACCAAACCTCCATAGTATCCATCATAGAAATGTCCACCTAGACTATATGTTAAGACAAATCTAAAGTCGAAGTTTTTGTAGGTGAAGTCATTAATAATACTTCCGTAAACTGGAGGAAGAGCTGATTTATTCAACCAAGACTGTCTAGCAGCATTTTGGTTAGTTGTAACTGTATCTACTCTGCCATTTCCATTATCAATTAAACGGTGAGTAGCGTTATCAGGGTCGAATTCTACACCATCTTCTAAACCAAGGTACAAACCTTCTCCTGTTTCAGGATCAACTCCATAATATGTTCTAGTATAGAAATCATATAATGATCTTCCAACTGCACGTTTATATGGGCTGCTTACAATTTCAGGAGTTTCAACTGGCATTTTAGTGATTTCATTTTTTACAGTAGTCACATTGAATGTAAGGTTCCAGTTAAACTCAGGTTTTCTTATTAAGTTACCTGTTACAGTTGCTTCAATACCTTTGTTTGTCATAGCACCCACGTTCTGTTGAACAGCAAATGATCCAGCCCAAGTACCACCATTATGATATGGTTGGTTTACACTGAATAACAAACCATCAGAGTTTCTGTAATAATATTCAAAACTACCTGATAATCTATTGTCAAATAAGCTAAAGTCTACTCCGAAGTCCAAAGGTTTTTGAGTTTCCCAAGTTAGGTTATCACTACCTAAAGATGCGAAGATTGAACCTGGAGTTGAAGCATTGTTATAACCGATTTCATAACCATTTTGGTAAGGATAATAACCCACATCAGAGTTACCCAATTTACCATAAGAAGCTCTTAATTTCAACAAGTTAACATAATCGTTTTTGAAGAAATCTTCTTGATCCAATCTCCAAGCAGCTCCTAATGACCAGAACTCTTCCCAACGCAAGTTAGAAGGGAATTTAGAGTTTCCATCTGCTCTGATCATTGCACTTAAATAGTATTTGCTGTTGTAGTTATAGTTTACACGTCCAAAATAACTTTCAATAGTATTTTCATTGATACCAGAAGTTAATGAACTGATGTCTGTAAAGTTTTCGAAAATATTAACTCCTTGGAATCCTTGACCAGTTCTCATACCATAAATACTTTCATATTTATAAGAGTAGAATTCGTGTCCTAATACAGTTTCTAAATTATGGTTTCCAAATGTATTATTTGCTCTTAACAATTGGTTGAATGTATAAGAAAGTTGTCTGTTCCAAGATTGGTTATAACGACCAGCTGGAGCACCATCACCTACAATTGTGTTTTCATAACCTTCAGATTTGTAGTTTTGAATATCTGGGCTGAAAGTTGTTGAAAACGTCAACCAAGGGAGGATATTGATATCAATATACGCTCTTGCACCGAAGAAATCACGATTTGCAGCGCTTGAATTAAACATTGTTTCCGCAATTGCATGACGACCACTATTGAAAGGTCTAGATAATCCGAATTCAGAAACTAAGTTACCGTAATCGTATCTTTTTGCACCAAACTCATCATATACTAATTTACCAGTAGCTGGATCATGTACATAAACAGGATAAATTGGAGCAATTGCTCTAGAGAAATAGAAAGGGTTATTGATACTGCTAGCACCATCAGCTGCAAAGTTGTAGTTAATGGTCGCTGCATTGATGTTGATACCAGTTTTTAACCAATCCGTTACTTTTGTATTAACGTTTAGTCTTCCTTGGAATCTTTCATTAGATGAACGTAATCCCCATCCATTATCTTTCAAATAGTTTAATGAAGAGTAGATATCTGTTGAGTTAAAACCACCTGAATAGTTAACATTGTATTCATTACGATTACCTTTTCTAGATGCTTCATCTTCCCATGAAGTAAAGCCTTCATATCTGAATTTAGCTGCCGGGTTTAATTTACCGTCAACTCCTACTAAAGTTTCATTGCTAACATCAAATGCATTATAGTTACCTAAATATTGAACGATATCTTGGTAAGTTTTACCGTTATATAACTGTAAACCCTTATCATTTCTTGGCAGAACACCAGATCCAAGTTGTCTAGCGATATCGATCGGAATTGCAGTTGATCCGTAAGCAAGGTTGTTAGTGTATGCTTGCCACATTAATTCATAATATTGGCCAGCGTCTACAGTGTTATATGCAGGTACACCATTTTCGTTAAAACCATACTGTGCAGAGACATTAAGTTCTGATTTTCCGGCATTACCTTTTTTAGTTGTAACCATGATTACCCCATTTGCACCACGAGAGCCGTACATAGCAATTGTAGCAGCATCTTTCAATACAGTTACTGATTCAACATCAGCAGGGTTAATATTGGCCATTCCACCATCAAATGGAACTCCGTCAACAACGACTAATGCACCTTGTCCAGCAGAGTACGAACCTAGACCTCGAATACGAATAGTTGGTGATGAACCTGGTGCACCTGAAGGTGTACTAGTTTGAATACCAGGACCTGCACCTTGTAATGCGGTCAAGACGTTTGAAATAGGTCTTTTATCAATTTCTTTCGACCCGATCTGTGTAGCAGAACCTGTAAAATCAGATTTTTTTACTGTACCATAAGCTACTACAACTACTTCATCAAGTTCATCTGAAGATGAAACTAATGAAACATTAATTGTTGACCTACCTGTTACAGATTGTGTTTGTGATTGGTAACCAATAAATGAGAATTCTACTTTTGAGTTTTCACTTACAGTAAGGGTGTAATTTCCTTGAGCATTAGTTTGGGTTGCCGTGGATGCACCTACCACTCTTACAGATACATTTGCTAATGGAGAACCATCTCCTGAATCTGTTACCCTTCCGCTCAATTGACGATTCTGCGCGTTTACCAAACCAATGGAGAGCATAAACAGCAGAACAAAGCTGAGTAAATTGTGTTTCATAATAAATTGTTTGTTTGTTGAATAATTGCTTTGTACTTCTAAGTGAGTGGTCAGCTCACCTATAATAATTAGCTTAATTTTTCAATAATAACAGATTTTTTGCAAAAACAGGAAAAATTATACAACTAATTTTAATCTTTGATAATATTTTAGCTAAAAAATTACAATTGAAGGACTTAGATAATTCAATTTTTAAGGAATTTCAATAATTCGTGTAACATAGGGAGGTGTTTTTGTCTTTAAGATTCCACAAACAAAAAAAATGGAGCTTAAAACTCCATTTTACTATATTTAATTTATCAAAAATTGCCATTTATTTAACAAATAAATGATTTATAAATATAATTTTCATTAAATATTATCAATCATTGCCAAATTTTCATATCAATCAATAAAAAATGAGATTGATTTATTCACATCCTAATTGGATATAAACTAGACATATTTCAAATTCATAAAAAAAGCAGCAGTAAATTGTATTACTGCTGCTTCTTTCAATTTATAATACATTAATTGTATCCTTCATTTTGTTGAATCAAAGGGTTATTTACAATTCTTTATCAATCATTGCCAAAAATCCATAATCATCAAAAGAAAATGAATTGGTTTTATTCATATTCCACTCAAAAATATACCTTGCGTTTTTCAAAAGCGCTTTATCTTTATGGATTATTCCGTCATACATAAGTAATTGAGCTAAAGGTCTAAGCTGTTCCGGCTCCAAGGAACTAATGAATTTTTCTATCTCTGAGGTATCTGAGGATTGAAAAAATGACCTTTCTTTTTTAAAGAATTCTGTATATCCCTTTTCAATATCCAGCGTTTCTTTTTCTTTATCAAAATGTTCATAATGATCCACCACTAGCCTTAAATATTTGGCCATATCATTAACCCAATTCAGTATTGTATCCTTTTCAAATCTAATTCCCATAATTATCTTATTTGTCCATCGCCTGTGACGAACCATTTTTCTGTGACTAGTTTTTCTAGTGCAAATGGTCCCCTTGCATGTAATTTTTGTGTGGATATCCCAATCTCTGCGCCTAACCCAAATTCACCTCCATCAGTAAATCTAGTAGAAGCGTTTGAATAAACTGCAGCAGCATCCACTGAATTCATAAAGTTCGCAATATTTCCTGCATCCGAAGAAACAATGCATTCAGAATGCTTGGACGAATACCTTGCTATATGGTCTAAAGCTTCGTCAAGCCCATTAACCACTTTCATTGAGCAGATTAAATCCAAAAATTCCCGTCCGAAATCATCTTGTTCAGCATTGTCCAGATTTTTGAAGTTCTGGTTTTTCCATACAGCATAAGATTTCTCATCTGCCAATACTTTCACTTCAGCCTCTTCAAAATACGGGGCAAGTCTTTGAACAAATTCATCCAATACTTCTTTATCAACCAGAATACTGTCTAGAGCATTACAAACAGAGGGCCTTGATATTTTAGCGTTAGCTACTATTTTAGCTGCCTGTTGAAGGTCAGCGGTATGATCGATATACGTATGACAAACTCCTGCACCTGTTTCTATTACCGGAACCTTAGCATTTTCACGAACAAAATCAATCAGACTTTGTGAACCTCGAGGAATGATAATATCTACGTATTTAACGGCAGTTAATAATTCTGTAACCAACTCGCGATCTGCTGGCAACAATTGGACGATATTAGGATCAGTACCAAAACTTTCCAATACGTCTTGGATTAATCCTACCAAATAGGTATTGCTGTACCAGGCATCTGAACCTCCCCTCAATAAACAGACATTACCAGATTGAATGCACAGAACCGCAACATCAATCGTTACATTGGGTCTAGATTCATAAATAACACCCACTACCCCCAATGCGACAGTCTTTTTCTCAACCAACAAGCCATTTGGCAAAATCTTAGTATTCAACATTTTGCCTGTAGGATCTTCTAGCTTGGACACCGAACGAACACTCTCAGCTATATCTTCAATTCTAGCTTTCGTCAATTTCAATCTGTCAAACTTTGCATCTTGAGGGTCCATTCTTTCTAAGTCCTTTTTATTCTCGATAAGAATTTCTTCTAAATTCTTCAGCAACGCATCTGCAATAGCATTCAGGATTTGTGACTTTTGAGAAATATTTAGCTTGGAAATCGCTCTTTTCGCTATCCTACTGTTTTCTAATTGAGGTAATATTGTTTTTTCCATTTTATCCATTATAATAGCACAATATCATCTGCATGTGCAATTTCAATATTCTTCTTTTCGGATTTCGACTTTAATGATATTGAATCAATCTTGGATTTAGCCACGGCATGTATTACGTGATCTTCATCAGCAATCTGAAATACTTCTCCTACTTCAAAGTCTTGGATTATTTTATTAACACCTACTGCCAAGAGGCTTTTCCGTTTGTTTAAAGCAGCAATAGCACCTTTGTCAACCTGAACAAGACCCGTAATCAGACTTCCACTGGCCAGCCATTTATTTCGGGAAGATACTTTTTTCTCTTGCGCTAGACATACTGTACCAGTTTCTCCAGCAACAGCTTTAAGAATTCCATCTTCTGTTTTCATAGAGAAAATGACAGCCTTAATTCCCATCTGATTTGCTAACCTGGCAAAATTCAGTTTCGAAATCATACCACCTAATCCCACAGTTGATTTTTCAGATCTAGCTAGTGCCAATGCATTTTTATCAATGACCTTAAGTTCGGGAATCACAGAATTATTCTCATCCAAAACTCCAGGAACTGAAGTGCTGAAGAGGATTTGTTCAGCTCCAAATCCAACTGCAATTAATGTTGCGAGTTCATCGTTGTCAGAAAACTTGAGTTCCTTATTGCTTACCACATCGTTCTCATTGGCAATTGGAATTACATTATTTTTCCATAGCGTTTCATAAGTACTTTTCAATTGTAGAAACTGCCCCCGATTTGCAAAGTGATGTCTTTCACAAAGACTTTGGGCTAACGCAATTTTAAAAGGTTTAAAATATGTACCATATGTTCTTACTAATAGAGGATTCCCTATTGCAGCGGCAGCTTTTTTCTGAGCCAAAGTTCCTGCATATTTAGGAATATATTTTTTGCCGGCTGCGACGGCTCCAGAAGACACTATTACAATGTTGTACTTAGGTTGCAACTGAGCACATTGTCTAGCTATCTCCAGAACGATTCTTTCATCAATTTCACCATCGGTTGTTATAGCAGCGGAACCAAACTTTATGACGAGTATAGGTTTTTTCATTTTAGGAATTAATCAAAAATTGATTTAAACATTGCAAAATTATTAACAATATTTAAAGATAAATATAATAATATAAACAGAACCTTTGTTTGAATATTATGAATTCAAATTTGTTTTGGAATTGGGATTTCTAGTCTTGCTTTGTGGGTCGATGCAATTGAGAATGGAAAATATAAGCTGTGAGCATTAATGAAATAGGTGTCAAAAAAAGCTTATAGGAAAGTTGCCCCGTTTTATAATCTTGAAAAATAGCTACAGCATACCAAACCAACATTAAGTAGGTAACTATTAATAAGAAAATTGCTGTTTTCCTTCCCATACTTAAATATAGGAATAAAACAAGAAAAGTAGACTTATTCAGTCTACTTTTCTTCTCTATCCTAGAATCAATTCAACAGGACAGTGATCTGAGTGCACTGCTTGGGGAATTATTCTTGAGGAAATTATATTGTCTTTAAGGTTGTTGGAGACCATGTTGTAATCAATCCGCCATCCCAGATTTCTGCCACGAGCTCCAGCTCTGTAGGACCACCACGTGTAATGGTGCGGATCAGGATTCAAATGTCTGAAAGAATCTATATATCCTGAATTAATGAAATTCTCCATCCACTCTCTTTCTGCCGAAAGAAATCCGGAACTATTCGCATTTGATTTCGGGTTATGGATATCAATTGCTCTATGGCAAATATTGAAATCGCCGCAAACAACAAGATTTGGCTTTTCTTTCAATAGTTCATTGCTATATAGCTGAAAATCGTCCAGGAACTTATATTTGAAATCTTGTCTAACATCTCCAGTAGTTCCCGAAGGAAAATACACACTCATCACTGATGCCTTATCAAAATCTGCCCTAATCACTCTCCCTTCAAAATCATAATCCTCATGGCCACAACCATATTCAATATGATTTGGGGTAATTTTGGTAAATATGGCTGTTCCACTATAGCCTTTTTTCTGAGCTGGGTACCAATAATGCTCGTAACCCATCTCTTCTAATAAGACTAGTTCCGGTATTTGGTCAGGTGAAGCCTTGATCTCTTGTATACAAATAACATCAGGACTTTCAGCTTTAAACCAATCTAACCACCCTTTCTTTAAGGCTGCTCGGATACCATTTACATTATATGTTATAATCTTCATGATTATGGAAGTTTATAGGTTCTTGATTTCATTGAATCGAAAAGCTTGGTAAAGAATCCTTTTTTAGGAGGAAGACCTTGCAATTTGCGCTCAAGATCTAACGCTTGTCTTCTATCCAAAAGTTTCATAGCAAACCTTTCATCATTATAAGGTCGGTCATTGTCATCAGTTTTTACTGCTGCAATACTGTCAACTACTCCGATACCCTCGATTAATTCTCCAAACACAGTGTATTCTCCATCTAAATGTGGAGCACCGCCAATTGTGGAATAAGTTTCTCTCTGCTGAGGGCTTAGTTTTTTACCTTTTAGTCTGAATCTTTCCAAAGAATCTAGTGCTGTTTCGCTAAACACACGACCATGTACTAAATAAAATTGTGATGCTGAGGATTCTTTTGCTGGGTTATTGTCACGAGCAGCACCCAAGGCACCTTTTTTATGGATCAATCCTGTTTGAATTTCTGCTGGGACCTTATAGTCTGGTCCACCATTTCCCAATTTCTGTCTGCTTGCGGCATACCTAGAATCCGGGTCACCACCTTGAATCATGAAATTATGGATCACACGGTGAAACAATAAAGAATCGAAATATCCTTCTTTTACAAGATTGACAAAGTTGTCTCTGTGTTTTCTTGTTTCATTATAAAGTTTTATGATACCGTTGCCTTTACCGGTCTTTACTTCAACATAATAGTTTTTAGGAGTTTGTGCATAAACAAAACTCAAGCCCATCACAAAGGCGAACAATAATACAATTCTTCTCATATATTAAATGAAATTTAATTCTTCAAAATAATCAATTATCAGGGATTTGATAATCATTTCCTGTTCCATTAAGGTATAATTTGGAATAGGTTTGACAAGTTTCCAATGTGGCCATCCTTGCTCATCTTGTCCTTCCAGTTCATAAAAACCCAAACTGCTGAAGAGTCTGCATGTTGCGATGTGCATCAATTCCTCCTTCTCGCGCTTAGAAAATTCTTTTGGCCCTTTTCCCAATTCTTGAACTCCGATTAAAAAGAGCATCACCTTAATATCAGGGATGTCCATATCAAAGTTTTCTGCTACAGCTTCCTGTAACGCTTTCCACTTCTTATTTATTTCTGCAGCCTGCATCTGATTTTATCCTTTTATGCCCAGTCTTTAATTAGTTGCTTACAACGGGATTCTATCAATTCAAAGACTGGAATGAACATATTCGAATCGTAATATGGATCAGGAACAATATCATTGTCCAAAAACAATGTTACTTTTTCTTTTTCTTCCTGTGAACCCGCCATTGACACAACATCATTGTAATTCTGTCTGTCCATAACCAAGATACGGTCATAGCTTGAAAAGAATGCTGGATCAAACAATTGTGCTCGTTGACCGGAAATATCAATACCCCTATCTTTTGCCACTTGTACCGATCTTTTGTCCGGAGCATGACCAACATGCCAGTCTCCAGTTCCTGCCGAATCTATCTCCCAATCCAGGCCATTTTCCTTAACCATAAACTCCATAATACCATGAGCCAAAGGAGAACGACAGATATTCCCTAAACACACCATTAATATTTTCATGGTTTCAAATATAGGAATTAGTAATTAGTATTGAGATGTGAGATATGTGATATGTGATATTAAGGCAAATAGCGTTTTGATATCTCATATCTCAATACTCATATCGCAATCAATAAAAAAACGGACTGCTATGGGCAGTCCGTTTTTTATTGATTTCTATTTTAGTACCTCAATGGAACATTGAATTGTACTGTACTTCCTTTTTCTGGCACTCCAGTTATTCTGACGATGTCTCTTCGAGTGCTTCCTAAAGCAGACTCAACGTCATCAACATTATTTACTGGTTTTCCATTAACTTCAGTAATTACCAAGCCTCTTTCTACACCGAAGTATTCAAAAACACCACCTCTATGCACTTGAGAAACTACAACACCTGAGTTGATTCCAAGTTCTTTTTTGCGAGCATCAGATGCAGGCACAAAGCTAGCTCCTAATTTATTGAAGATTTCTGTAGCTGATGCACTAGGTTTATCATCTTCAGTTTTTGCTTTTGCTTCTTCGCCTTTCAAAGTCAATGACACATCTTTCTCTTTGCCATCGCGTTTATAGGTGATTTTCACTTTATCGCCAGGGCGCAATCTTGCCACATATTCTTGAAGATCAGGAGTACTATAAATCACACGTCCTTCAATTTTAGTCAAGATATCACCTGGTTTAAGTCCTGCAGCTTCCGCAGCTCCACCTTTCAACACATCACGTACATAAAGTCCGTTTACATCATCAATTCCTTTTTCAGCACGCAATGCATCGTTGATCTCAGTAAATGTTACACCTACATAACCACGTTTTACACTACCGAATTCTTTGAAGTCGTCAACGATTTTCTTCGCCAAGTTGATTGGAATTGCAAAACCATAACCAGCATAAGTTCCGGTTGGAGATGCGATAGCAGAGTTAATACCTACCAATTCACCTCTTGCATTTACCAATGCACCACCTGAGTTACCTCTATTAATAACGGCATCAGTTTGCAAGAACGACTCAACAGCGTTGCTAATCATTTGTTCTTGTTGACCCATATTGCCATAACCACGGCCTTGAGTCGGCTCATCTAGAATTCCTATCCTACGTCCTTTGGCACTGATAATACCTGCCGTCACGGTAGACTGTAATCCTAGTGGATACCCTACTGCCAAAACCCACTCTCCAATCTGAACATTGTCAGAATTTCCTAGTTTAACAATAGGCAAGTTGTTCGCATTCACTTTTATTAACGCCAAGTCAAAGTTAGGATCTCTACCGATCACCTTTGCTTCAAACTTACGCTTGTCAGTCAAAACCACTTCGATTTTGTCTGCTTCCTCAACCACGTGGTTATTTGTTACAATATAACCGTCAGGCGAGATAATTACACCAGATCCAGATGCAGTTTGCGGACGCGCTTGTCCACGTTGTTGTGGTACACCAAAGAACTCTTCGAACATATCGAAAGGAGAACCGCTGCCACCACCACGAGAGCCACGACTAGTCATGGTCACTTGGATATGCACAACACCGGGAGTAACTGCTGCTGCTGCTTGTGTAAAATCTGGATTTCCAGTAGAAGAAAGTATCTCCTCCCCTGGGTTGTTTGCATAATATACTTTTTGACGCTCTTCGAACGTCATGTTGTCCATCTGTTTGTTTTCAAAGAGCTTAAACCCTCCCACGGCTATGGCTCCTCCCACGATGGCTGCTAATAATGTTGCTCCTATTTTTTTCATATATATAATTAATCTAACTATTTTTAATTCATGTTTGTTAAGTCAAATGTAATACCATTCGATTTGCAGAAACGAGTTTTGTCAGTTAAAAAATGTTAACAGGATGCTGCTTTGTCAAACATTTAACATGATTTAACAAAAGCTCGGTTAATTGTAACAAGAATATTAAATTTACAGCAGAAACCCAACAAAATGTTAAAAGAAATCAAATTTTATAAATACCAAGGAGCAGGCAACGATTTTATTCTAATCGACAACAGAAATTCTGAATTTGATAGCAATAACCATCATTTAATTCAAAATCTGTGTGACCGCCGGTTTGGAATTGGTGGTGATGGATTGATGCTCCTTCAAAATATAAATAATTATGATTTCCAAATGTTGTACTTCAATGCTGATGGAAAAGAGGGTACTATGTGCGGAAACGGGGGCCGATGCTTAGTTGCTTTTGCAAGAGACCTCGGAATCATCACGAACGACACTGTCTTTTTGGCAGTTGACGGTAGGCATGAAGCTAGTATTGAAGACCATACCGTAAATCTTGGCATGATACACGTTCAAGAATATAGCATGGACCGTGATGCCTTTGTTTTAAATACGGGATCACCTCACTATGTAGAGTTTGTGAAAGATTTAGCAAGCAAAAATGTTTACCAAGATGGCTATGCTATTAGAAACAATGCTACCTATGGCGAAAAAGGAATCAATGTTAATTTCATAGAAGAAGAAGGTGAGGGTTATTTCGTAAGAACTTTTGAACGTGGTGTTGAAGATGAGACTTATGCCTGTGGAACTGGTGCTGTAGCATCTGCCATGAGTGTTGCCCTACAATCTGGGAAAGACGGCGACTTTACAATCCCTATCCGAGTAATTGGCGGCCAACTTGAAATTTCTTTCCATAAAAACGGTCATCATTTTAGCAATGTTTATCTTTCCGGACCTGCAATTCAAGTATTTGAAGGAAAAATCAATATTTCATAATAATTTAACCTGCTTAATTTTGGAGAAAAAGACCTAATACACGTATATTAGTAGCTTTTCTTAGCAGGAATAATAGGATGCAGCAGGTCGATACTATAACTTCTTACCGTTTAGTCTACTCATTAGGGAAACATCCCTATTTGGGTTATCTTATCGAACCTCATATTGTCCATTTAAATCAAAATGGCTCCTATTCCCTCTCCTACAAAAGAGTTTTTAGCAATACAGTCGACGAATTTGCCAATGCTCTGGATGATGTTGACTATGAATTAATCAGACTATGTGATGAGATTGAGCAGACTCAAGTCATCAAGCGTTTTCATAAAAAAGCAGTAAGACCGGCAGACTATTTCAGCAAAATATTCAACGACAAGTTATTCGATCATATTCGTCCTAAAATTGAAAATAGACTTCTCAAGATCTTAAATAACATTGGTGACAAACCATTGTTTCTAATGAGCAAAGATGGCTATCCTGCAGAGCAAGAACTTAGGATTGCTGAAAAATCAACCAGCATATTATTCCATTTCCGCAGGAACGAAAATGAAACTCGGTATTTCCCAACATTGAAATACGATGGCCACAGAATGGAATTTATGTTTAAAAATGCTGATGTCATTGTTAATCAACAAGCTTGGCTATTACTTGAAAACGTACTTTACCATTTTGATGAGGAGCTGGAAGGCAAAAAGTTAACTCCATTTTTAAATAAAAGATATATTTCAATTCCCCGAAATACAGAAAAGAAATATTTCGAAACTTTTGTTACCACATTAATTGAAAAATACCATGTCTATGCTGAAGGATTAGACATTATCAATTATAGGGAGCAAGCAGTTCCTCAACTTCGAATTGTTTACAGTCCAGACCAGGAGGCGCAGTTGCAGTTATTTTTTCAATATGGAGAATACTGTTTCCCTGCTGGAGCTCAACACCCCGTTACTGTCAGATATGTCTTTGACAAGGAAAATCAATCCCACAAGTTCTTTAGAATAAAAAGATCCTTACAATGGGAAGAAAATAAAGCAGATACTTTGGAGGATTTTGGCCTAGAAAAAGCTGATGCCCTATTTGGATCTTATCACCCCAAATCCACACTTTCCGGATTGCGTCCTTCTAGCATTGAATGGGTAAATGATCATATATCAGAATTGACGGATGCCGGTTTTCATATTGTTCAATCCGATAGTGACAAGAAATTCTTGATTGGAAAAACCAGCATTAGCATTGAGGTTTCAGAAAAGAATGACTGGTTTGATATCAGCGCTATTGTAAGATTTGGCGATTATGAAATTCCTTTCATCAATTTACGTCAGCATATTTTAAATAAAATTCAGGAATTCGAATTACCAAATGGAGAAATAGCAATCATTCCACAAGAATGGTTTTCTCAATATGAGCATTTATTCCAGTTCTCTTCTCAAAAAGAAGGCATCAGATTAAGCCGTGCACACATAGGTTTAGTACACGATATTTCAGAGCACACTCAAGTAACCCTGCAGCGCAAGCTCAACAAACTTGGTGAATTTGACGAAATTAACGATGTCGACACTCCAGTAGGTTTCAAAGGGTCCTTAAGACCCTATCAAAAAGCAGGATACAATTGGTTTCATTTTCTAGGAGAATATCGTTTTGGAGGATTACTTGCTGATGATATGGGTTTAGGAAAAACAGTTCAGACGCTTGCTCTTTTACAACATCAAAAGGAACAACTAACAGGAACAGACCAACCTAAGACATCTTTACTGATCGTCCCAACCTCATTGATATTCAACTGGCAGAAAGAAGCCGAGAAATTTACACCCAAATTGAGAGTGCTATTACATACTGGCACCTATCGAAGTAAAGATAACTTTGCTTTCAGTCATTTCGACCTTATTATCACAACTTATGGAGTTGCACGTATTGATGAAGAGTTGTTATCAGGGTTTTATTTCAACTATGTCATTCTAGATGAAAGCCAAAATATTAAAAACCCTAGGTCCAAATCTTATTCGGCAATCAAACATATCAAAGGCAAGAACAAACTAGTCTTGAGTGGTACTCCTGTAGAGAACTCAGTAGCAGATATTTGGTCGCAAATGTCATTTGTAAACCCTGGCTTACTAGGAAACTACACTTATTTTCAAAAGGAATTTGTCCACAGCATCGAGAAGAAAAAAGATGAGGAAAAGGCCCGAAGACTACAGGCCATCATAAAACCATTTGTATTAAGAAGGACAAAGTCACAGGTAGCCACGGAATTGCCTCCAAAATCAGAGCAGATTTTTTATTGTAGCATGACAGATGAGCAATCTGAATATTATGAAACTGTAAAATCAGAATATAGGAATGCACTTTTAGACGGTGCCTTTTCCGGTAAGGCTTCCCAAATCGCACTGCTGCAAGGATTGACAAAATTAAGACAGTTAGCAAATCACCCTTTAATGATTGATAGCCAATATACCGATGGCTCAGGAAAGTTTGAGGCCGCCATCGAAACAATGCAATCGATCCTAAAAGAAGGAAATAAAGTATTAATATTCTCACAGTTCGTAAGACATCTGCAAATTTTCAGAGAATACTTCGACAAAAACAAAATCAAATACGCATACTTAGACGGATCAACAACAGATCGAAACACTGCAGTAAAAGATTTTAAAGAGAATGAACAAACAAAAGTTTTCTTAATTTCTATAAAAGCTGGAGGTGTTGGCTTGAACCTTACGGAAGCTGACTATGTCTTTATTTTAGACCCATGGTGGAACCCGGCGGTTGAACAACAGGCAATTGACAGAAGCCACAGAATAGGTCAAACCAAAAATGTATTTATCTATAAATTCATTGCAAAAGATACGATCGAAGAAAAGATCTTAGCATTGCAAGGAATGAAAAAATCATTGGCAAGTTCCTTAATAACCACTGAAGAAGGTTTTGTAAAATCTCTTAGTAAAGAAGATATAAGTGAGCTTTTCAGTTAAAAATGCTATAAAAAACAATCTTCAAAACTGATTATCAATTATTTAATAATTTTCTTTAGTTACCTACAATAAGCAACATTTTAGTGAAGCTATTCTCTTTTCACCTTTTATAAAATTTTAAAAAACCACCTTAATTATTCTTAATTATTACAAAATCTTTTTTACGCTATTTTTTTACTTAGGGTAATATTATAATATCTAAGATTAATATTTTTAATAAAGGTTATTTTTATATATCGGTTTTCTTTATTTTTTTATCAATTACTCAATGTAATTAGTTAGGATTTATTTATTTTAATGAAACAATAACCAATATAAGAATGATATATAACTTAAATTTTTTCACACAATATGGCCAATTTTATGTCGTGGACAAAGGTACCGATGGAGAAACAGACGACTTAGAATTCTGGAGTGATGCAGCACTTCATGAAAGATTAGCTTGTGAAAATGGAATTTTAGGTATTTCAATTGAAAATGATTATTGTACAGTGATGGGGGATTTGGAAATATTAAACAGTCCACCAGTGAACGAAGATCCAAATGCTGATCATATCGTAGAAGCTAGTATTGAAATTAAATCAGGTACTTTAGAAATTCAAGATTGTCCTTTAAGTTCTGTTATCCAGACCGTAGCTCTAGAAAATGGCAGTTATAGGGTTAGGGTATCCTCTTACAATCTCGATGAAGCTTACCAAGGTGTTGATGATCAAATGCCTATCGACAAATATCGTATTGAAATCTGGAAAGAATCATTTTCAGCTAATAAAGTCTTGAAACAATGGATTTCAAATTATTAACAGAAAAATAATACTCAAGAAAAAAGGGCACTAATTTCCATTAGCACCCTTCTCCAAATTTTAAATCTTATTAAAGCGCTGCTCTAAAATTCACTACACTTTCTGTTACCTCAGGAAGGCTGTTTTCCCAATTATATTCATATTCTGCTGAAAGCATTCCTTTATAATTTTGACGTTTCAATTCAGCAATGACGTCTTTCATACCTAGTTTTCCTGTTCCCCACACTACATCATGAGCTTTTTTGTTTCCAAACTCATTTAAATCTTTAAAGTGGACATGGAAGATTTTTCCGTCCAATTTTTTAAATGATTCAATAGGATTTAAGCCAGATCTCATCCAGTGACCTACATCTGCTGCAGCACCCATTCGAGGGCTTCTGCCTTCAAGTGCCTTTAAAACTACATCAGGGTTCCAATAATGAGAAGGATCAGGGTGATTATGAATAGCTAACTTGATGTCGTATTTGTCACATAGTTTGGACAAATAATCCAATTGTTCTTCAGAAGGTTCGGCATTGATCACTTGAACTCCAAAGTCTTTTGCAAATTGAAAAACTTTTTCCCATTCAGCTTCATCTTTTGCTCCAACAACACCATATGCATGAATTGTAATTCCTCTGTCTTTCAATAATTGTTTTACTAGTTTTCTACCTTCTAGAGACAACTCATAAGTCATTTTTTCGGTACTTCCGGCACCTATCGTTTGCCCTGGGAATGCTTCAACATAACGAAGGTTGGCACTAGCGATTTTGTCTAAGGCTTCTGCGAAACTGAAAAGCCTAAATGTATATGCTTGGGAACCCAATTTCCAACCCAGTTTCTCTTCAGGGAATGGACCTTTGGCCTTTGTTGATCCTGCAGCACTTACCTTTCCATTAGTTGAACAGGATGTGAAAAACACGATAGCAATCGCTAAGCACCCTAGCATTAATTTAGTTAGTTGTTTCATATAATTTGATTTAAGTTGATTCTTAGTTCTGAAATTTTGGTACTGCCAATTTAATTCGTTCAACTACTTCATCTTTACCTAAAACTTCAGTGATCTTAAATACATCAGGTCCAAATTTTCCTCCCACCAACATAATTCTGAAAGGCATCATCAACTCACCCATCTTCATGCCCGATTCAGTAATCTTATTTTTAAATAATGGCTCTAACACAGATGCTTCCCAAACCGGTTGATCTTGAAACAGGCTGGCCACTTCATTAAAAAATTTGGTCTTATCGTCGTTCCACTTAGGTTTAACCGCATCAACATCATAGGTTTCAGGCTTTTGGAAAAAGAATGAAGCTTGTTCCCAAAAATCTTCAATGTAAGTTAATCTTTCTTTGACTAAATCAAGAATAGTTTCTATAAAATTGTCACCAAAATCAGCCACATCTACATTGTGTTTTTCTAGAACTGACTTTATTTCTGGCATCAACTCTGAATTTGGAGCTTGTTTGATCCATTCCTGATTATACCATTTTGCTTTTTCGAAATCGAATTTAGCACCAGCTTTGCTGATACGTTCAACAGAGAATTTCTGGATCAATTCTTCCATTCCAAAGATTTCTTGTTCTGTTCCGTCGTTCCAACCCAATAAAGCCAGCATATTCACAAATGCCTCTGGCAAAAAGCCTCTTTCACGAAAACCCGTAGTTAAATCTCCTGTTTTTGGATCCTTCCAATTCATTGCATAAACAGGGAATCCCAATCGGTCCCCATCCCGTTTGCTAAGCTTACCATTACCATCTGGTTTTAGGATTAAAGGCAAGTGTGCCCAATTAGGCATCTCATCTTTCCATCCCAAATAATCCCATAATAGAATATGGACTGGAGCAGATGGCAACCATTCTTCACCTCTAAAAATATGGGATATTTCCATAGCTCTATCATCCACGACAACCGCCAGATGATAAGTTGGCATTCCATCCGCTTTTAAAAGAACTTTATCATCAACCAAGCTCGTTTCAAAACTTACACGGCCACGAATCATGTCTTCAAAAGATACGACCTCATTCTCAGGCATCTTGATACGTATGGTATGAGATGCCCCCTCAGCTAATAAACGATCAGTTTCTTCTTTCCCTAAAGACAGTGAATTTCTTAAACTCATGCGATTATCATGAGCATATCTAAAGTTTGGCTGTAATTTTCTTTGTTCTTCTAATTCTTCTGCAGTATCAAAAGCATAGTAAGCATATCCTTTTTCAACCAAATCTTCAGCATATTTTCTGTATGAAGGCTTACGTTCGCTTTGACGATAAGGACCAAAGTTCCCTGGATTATTGGGACTTTCATCAGGATTAAGCCCACACCATGCTAAACATTCCATTATATATTCTTCAGCACCCGGTACAAAACGAGTTTGGTCAGTATCTTCAATCCGAAGGATAAACTCACCATTATTATGTTTAGCAAAAAGATAATTGAATAAAGCGGTACGGACACCACCCAAATGTAATCCGCCTGTAGGACTTGGCGCAAAACGGACCCTTACGTTTTTTTGTGAACTCATAACCACAAAATTAAGCATTTATTACTTTTCTTTCTCGAAGCAATCTGAAAATGATTATTTTGGTTCACTTAAATATTTATGAAGCAACACCCGTACAGGTACAATAAACAACAATGGAAATTCTTTCTGTTTTTATTTGCAGCATTAATCGCCGCAGCATCGCTTCTTTATACCAATTATCTTGTTAAATCATTGTCTAAATCCGAACGTACGAAAGCCGAAGTTTGGGCAATGAGCACGCAAAGTATTGTTTCGATGCCTGATGTGGACGATCAATTCATCAGTTTTATCTATGCAGTCAGAGATAGTTTAAGCTTGCCAGCCATAATTACCAAAGAATCCGGAGATATTATTTTCTGGCGTGATCTCGACAGTACAAAAACAAATATTCACCCTTCCACACAAGATTCAACAAGCGATCTCGTTTATGATCCACCATATTTTGAAAAACAACTGGCTAGGATGAAGAAATCTCATCCCCCAATTCAGATTTCATTAGACAATGGAGAAAAATGGCTCGTATATTACCATGATTCCAAAGCCTTAAGTCAATTAAGGATTTTCCCTTATATCCAATTGTCATTAATTGCAGTCTTCTTAATAGTAGCCTATACTGTTTTCAATTCCATCAGGGACTCAGAGCAGAACCTTGTATGGGTAGGAATGGCTAAGGAAGCTGCCCATCAACTCGGCACCCCCATTTCGTCAATGATGGGTTGGCTTGAGTTAGCCAGGGCAACTTATGAAGGCAGAGACAACTCATTATTGGATGAAATGGAAAGAGATGTCAAACGTCTCGAAATTGTTGCAGACCGATTTTCAAAAATCGGATCAACACCATCACTTTCTACCCAAGTGATCTACAAGATCGTCGAGGATTATGTCAACTATTTCAAAGTTAGAACAAGTAAAAGAGTGACATTTGAATTAACAGGGGACCAACAAGTAGAGGCAAAATTGAACGTGCAAGTCTTTGATTGGATCATTGAAAATCTATTGAAAAATGCCGTAAATGCTATCGAAGGAGAAGGAAAGATAACGGTGAACATTTCTGAAAACATTGCAAAAGAAGAAATTTTTATAGACATTAGCGATACGGGAAAGGGAATCCCAAGGTCCAATTGGGAAACCATATTCCAACCAGGATATACCACAAGACAAAGAGGATGGGGATTAGGACTTAGTTTGACTAAGAGAATGGTATATTATCATCGAGGACAAATTTTTGTTAAAGAATCCGAAATAGGAAAAGGTACAACATTTAGAATTGTATTAAAAAGTAATTTACGCTATGAACCCACTCAAATCTGACGAATATCCAGCCATTTTCAATGATTACATCGAAACCATAACGGGTGATGTAATGGAAGAACTAAACGATCAAATCGAAACATTCCCCGAATTTATTGCATCAATCCCTGAAGAATTGGGTTCATTCAGCTATGCAGATGGAAAATGGACCATCAGAGAAGTTTTATGCCATATCCTTGATTGTGAAAGAATCATGACCTATAGGGCATTAAGATTTGGAAGAAATGACATGACGGCACTTTCTCCATTTGAACAAGATGAATTTGTTGCCAATGGCAGACATAATGAACGCAAATTGGCTGATATTGCGGAAGAATTTATTCACCTTCGCAAAGCAAACATGTACCTGTTCAATTCGTTTGATGAAACAGAATTAAACAGAAAAGGTATGGCTTCAGACCGTTTAATCAGTGTTAGAGCATTCCTTTATATTATCGCAGGACATTTAAATCATCATGTAATCATTTTAAAAGCACGCTACTTAAAAGACCAAAAATTGAACGACGATGTGGTATAGAGAATACAGTTTAGAGGAAATCAATAGTCTATTCGCAATTAACATGACCGGCTTTTTAGAGATAAAAGCGGTGTCGATCACCCCTGATGCCTTGGTTGCTGAAATGCCAGTCAACGAAAAAGTAAAACAACCTTTCGGGCTTTTACATGGTGGGGCATCTTGTGTTCTGGCAGAATCGGTAGGTAGCATTGCATCAAACATGGTCATTGATGCTGAAGAATTCGCCGGAGTAGGGTTGGAAATCAACGCCAATCATTTGAGACCAGTTACAAAAGGGGTCGTTAGAGCGACATGTAAAGCTTATCATATCGGAAAAACGACCCATGTATGGGATATTCAGATACACAATGAAAGAAATCAATTGGTTTGTATATCAAGACTTACCATTGCAGTTATAAAAAAGCCGAAAATCTAAAAACAATTTGTTGTAACATGTGTTGAACAAATATCATATCTATATGGTTTTAAGATACGGTTTAGGTTTTATGGAGACATTACGCTAGTAGTGTCTCTTTTTTTACAGCAAATGCAATCGATTGCCTTTCAAATTCCGTTTTAAAATATCGAATTATTTTATTAGCCTTGTGGCTACCTTATTTTTAATCTGTAAATCAAATTTATGACAACTCAAAATAATCAATCTACCGTAGGACCTATGATCATCATTGGATCCTTGTTTTTTATCTTTGGTTTTGCGACCTGGTTAAACTCTTTATTGATTCCTTATTTACGTATAGCTTGTGAATTAACTGAGGTACAATCCTATTTTGTAACTTTTGCTTTTTACATCGCTTATTTAGTTATGGCCCCAGTATCTACTTGGGTACTTAACAAGTTTGGTTTCAAAAACGGAATGGCTGTTTCCTTAGGCATCATGGCTGTTGGGGCACTTTTGTTTATTCCAGCTGCATATTCAAGAACCTATATCCTATTTTTATTGGGACTATTTATCATGGGGGGTGGACTTGCAATTCTACAAACAGCATCAAATCCATATATCACAATCTTAGGGCCGGTTGAAACCGCAGCTAAAAGAATCAGTATCATGGGGATATGTAACAAATTTGCAGGAGCACTAGCTCCCATAATTTTGGGTTACTTCTTAAAACTTGATGAAGCTGATGCCGTGAAAAACCAATTGGCAAGCATGACACCAGAAGAGTCTAGCCTTGCTTTGGGTAAAATTGCACTCCAAGTGGTAAATCCTTATATCGGTATAGTGGTGGTATTAGTTCTTTTGGGTTTTTGGATTTCCAAATCTAACCTTCCAGAAGTGAAAGGTGATGAAGAGGAAGACGAAACTCACCATAATCTTACTGAATCTAAACATAGTATATTTGATTTCCCTCACGTATTACTTGGTTTCATCGCATTATTCGCTTATGTAGGAGTTGAAGTTTTGGCGGGTGATACTATTATTGCATACGGAACTTATTTGGGAATACCTTTAAATACTGCTAAATTCTTTACCTCATTTACAATGGGAGCAATGGTAGTCGGATATATCATCGGAATTATCGCTATCCCTAAATACCTAGCACAAGAAACTGCATTAAAACTTTGTGCTATTCTAGGAATTATCCTTACTGTGGGTATTGCTTTTACAGATGGAATGGTGTCATTGACATTAGTTGGTCTATTAGGATTGGCAAACTCATTAGTATGGCCAGCAATTTGGCCTCTTGCATTGAAAGGTGTTGGTAAATTCACTAGTGCTGCATCAGGAATCTTAGTAATGGGTATTGCCGGTGGTGCTGTTATTCCGTTGTTGTACGGCCAATTGGCACACGCAACCAATTCTCATCAGGCATACTGGATCGCATTACCATGTTACCTTTACATCTTATATTATGCAGTCGCAGGGCATAAAGTCAGAAAGAAAACAAATGCTTAAAATAAAGCTTAACAATGGAGTTAGTTATCTAACTCCATTGTTTTTTTAGGGGAGTTTCTTATCTTCGGATATTCTATTAAAATGATTATGAAAAAATTAGCATTAACTATCCTTGTTGCGGCGGGGCTTGTTTTCACTTCTTTTCAAGCAGAAGCTCAGTTAAAGTTACCGCAGCCGAGTAGCACACAATTTATCCTTCAAGATTTGGGAATAGAACAGGTAAGTGTTGTCTATCAACGACCTAGTGCTAAAGGCAGGACCGTATTCGGTGATTTAGTGCCTTACGATCAGATCTGGCGTACTGGTGCAAACGATGCCACGAATATTACTTTTCAATCCGAGGTTTCCATCGAAGGACAAAAACTTCCTGCTGGAACTTATGCCCTATTTACTATCCCTGGAAAAGATGAATGGACAATTGTCTTTAACAACAATGCTAAACAATGGGGTGCATATACCTATGAAGAAGCAGATGATGTATTAAGAGTAAAGGTAAAGCCCCAAACTCTGCCGTCTCATGTAGAAACGTTTACCATTGAATTTGACAATGTTCATGAACAAGCATTGGATCTTTCATTGAGCTGGGAAAAAACAAAAGTGTCTTTCAATATCGCTGTTGATCAAAAGCAAGAAATCCTTGCAAGTATCGACGAGGCCATGAAAGGACAGAAGAAACCTTATTTCCAGGCTGCCATGTATTACTTTGCAAATGATATAGATATGCAAAAGGCAGTTGAATGGATGAAGGAAGTCGATAAAGGCAACACAAAGGCTCCACACGTAAAATATTGGAAATCCTTAGTACTTGCTAAAGCTGGAGATAAAGCTGGTGCAATTAAAGCCGCAGAAGAAGGATTGGCAATGGCTAAAGCAGCTAATAACCAAGAATACGTAAAACTAAATACTCAAGCTTTAAATGCAGCTAAAAAATAATTGAAGTAACATCCATTATAAAAAACGGGCATCGTGATTACTATGCCCGTTTTTTATTTAATGACAATTCTATTTGACCTATTTCAAAGCCTTATAAAGGATTTCAACCGGATGTTTTGAAGCTACACCCGTTCCATCCATAATTTGATGCCTACAGCTAGCGCCAGGAGCTGCAACAAGGGTAGAATCGGACTTTTCCCTAACAGTTGGGAACAAGACTAATTCTCCTATCTTCATCGAAATATCATAATGCTCTTTCTCATACCCAAAAGAACCCGCCATACCACAACATCCTGATGGAATATTCTTCACCTTATAATTACTAGGAATCTCCAAAACCTTAGAGACAATTGGCATAAGCCCCCAAGCCTTTTGTTGACAGTGTCCATGCAATAATATCTGCTCCTCCTGATTTACAAATTGGGTCGAAGAAATATTGCCAGACAAGTATTCTTCCCAGATATATTCTTCAATGGTCAAGGCCAGGGGTGCAATCCTTTCAGCATCCGCAAGCAAATGTTCATCTACTAAATCAACATACTCATCCCGAAAAGTCAAGATGGTGGATGGTTCTACGGACACAAGTTTGGTATCAGCATTCAATCGATTTTTGAAAATCTCTACATTCTTGTTGGCCAATTTTTTGGCATCCCGCAACAAACCTTTTGACAATAAAGCTCTTCCTGAAAATGCATGCGGCACCATTAAGACCTCATAACCTAGCTTTTCCAATAAAAGAATGGCTTTTTTCCCTATTTCAACATCATTGAAATTCGTGAATTCATCACAGAAAAAATAAACTGACTTAACAGCGGTTTTATTTCCAGAAAACGGCTTATCTTTTTGTTGGAACCATTTCCTTAGTGTAGTAGATGAAATTTTCGGGATATTCCTATTTGGAGAAAATCCTAAAATATTCTTGACGATGTCTCCTGTGAACTTATTCCCAACTACTAAATTGTACAATCCAGCGATAGGTTGCATCAACTCAGTCATTGAATCTACATGCCCAATTATCCTGGATCTAAAAGGAACTCCATGGCTGTCATAATAGCCTTGTAAAAACTCAGCCTTTAACTTTGCCATGTCAACACTCGAGGGACATTCTGATTTGCAGGCTTTACAACTCAAACACAAATCCATAACTTCTTTGATCTCTACATGGTCAAATGGATTCGCTTTATCTGAGTGCGTCAGCATTTCTCTTAAAATATTTGCTCGAGCTCTTGTTGTATCCTTCTCGTTTTTTGTCGCCATATAAGATGGACACATGGTCCCTCCAGACAAATGAGTCTTCCTGCAATCGCCAGATCCATTACATTGTTCTGCATGCTGAAGAACAGTTTGATTGGGATACCGGAAAACAGTTTTTATTTGCCTTTCCGTTTGTCCTGGTTCATACCGCAAAAAAGTGTTCATCCCAGGAGTATCAACTATCTTTCCGGGATTAAATATCCCTTGAGGATCCCAAGTGTTTTTTATATCCTTTAATAATTTATAATTATGATCGCCAATCATCAATGGAATAAATTCTCCACGTAGCCGCCCATCCCCATGTTCTCCGCTCAGTGAACCTCTATATTTCTTTACCAAATGGGCAATCTCTGTTGCAATTTCTCGAAACAGCTTATTCCCTTCTTCAGTTTTTAAATTGATAATAGGACGTAAATGTAACTCCCCTGTAGCAGCATGTGCATAATGAACTGCATAGAGATTATATTTCTTTAGTATTTGATCGAAATCATTAATGTAGCTTGGCAAATCTTCAACATCTACTGCTGTGTCCTCAATTACTGCAACCGGCTTATCATCTCCAGGGACATTGCTCAATAGACCCAATCCAGCTTTTCTCAAATTCCAAACCTTTTTCTTGTCCTCTCCAAGTACCAATGGAAAATGATAACCCAAGCCATGGGCTAATAAATCCTCCTCAACCAACTTTACTCTAGCCAATATTTCCTCTTGATCCTTACCGTCATATTCAGCAATTAAAATCGCAGCTGGTTCACCATCTACAAAAAACCTATTTTTTGATTGCTCAAGGTTATTCTTTGTACATTCCAAAATATAATGGTCCATCAGTTCGCTTACCAATGGCCTATGTTTTAGAATGATAAGGTTCCCTTTTAAAGCATCTTCAAGTGAATGAAAATGTATACACAATAAACCACTAGGATTGATTGGCAACGGATTAACATGAAGTTTTATCTCTGTTATAAAAGCTAAGGTTCCTTCTGACCCACATATTAACTTACAGAAATTAAAAGGTTCTGTTCCTGCAGTAAATGGATCTGTTTCCAACAACATATCAACCGCATAGCCAGTATTACGTCGATGAATGGAAGGTTTAGGAAAATTCTCTCTTATCTCAACTTGATTTTGGAAATTACTCAGTATACTTCGAATCTGCTGATATATTTTCCCCTCTAAATCCTGTTGGCGACATTTGGAATCAAATTCATCAAAACTCAATGCTTTAAAAACCACCTCAGATCCATCGCTTAACAAAGCTTGCACTTCTAAGGTATGCTCTCTTGCACTTCCATAGATTAATGAATTGGAGCCACAGGAATTGTTCCCAACCATTCCGCCAACCATTGCGCGATTAGCTGTAGAAGTTTCTGGTCCAAAGTACAATTGATAAGGCTTGAGGAACATATTTAGTTCATCGCGAATAACACCAGGTTGCACGCGAACCCAGGACTCGGATTCGTTGACCTCCAAAATCTCAGTGAAGTATTTTGAGACATCAACAACAATACCCTTACCTACCACTTGCCCCGCAAGAGAAGTGCCCGCAGTTCTTGGTATTAAGGAGGTTTTATTCTCTTTTGCAAACTTAATAAGCAACAACAGATCTTGCTTATCTTTTGGATAAGCTACTGCTAGTGGCATTTCTCGATAAGCAGAAGCGTCTGTTGAATATAACAGACGCATCTTCTCATCCCAAAATAACTCACCACTTAATTGTTCTGAAAGCAGGGTTAACTGCTCTTCCATAAGCTATGATCCTTTAATTTGTGAGGTGTATGTACTTTCAAATATTTTATCCGCATTGTTGGTTTCAAATCCATCACGGCGATGTTCTCGTTTTATATCTTCTTTAGCGATATCCTTAAATTGGGGCAATACACTTCGTTCCGCAAATTCAACATAACTCCCTGCAATCTCTAAAGACTTGCCGTCTGCGAATTTTGCCTCATATAGAGCAGAAACAGTACTGCTCTGTCTTAGTAAGTTGTCCTCACTCGTTTTTATTTTCCCGCCAGAAGTATTTAATTTGACGCCAATGCTTTCCAAAAATGCATTGAACTCTTCAAGGGTGTTATATCCATCCTTTAATTCATGGATAGAGATGGTATAATGGTTTAAATAATATCGATTATAGATTACCCATGCGGCATATTCGCTTTCAGCCAAAAGAGTTTCATATTCTTCCGATGTCGGCAAATCCCATAAGGGCTTCTGTAAAAAATCCGCAACTTGCTGCCCATTGTTCAGGTCCAAATCATCAACAGGGTCTGAAACAATAGGTGCTGTATATTTCAGAATAATATCTTGTGCTGCTTGACTCAATTCTGAAACCCGAAGCTGAGAAACGAATATTCGAGGATAGTTATCACTCGGTGGAGCATACCAATAAGCATCTAATTTCTTCCCCTCAAAATAATAATAGTCCATTTTCTTGAAACCAAAGGATAAAAATATCTTTTCGAAGGAATTGATTCCTAAGTTTGGTACACCAAGGGTTCTAAAGGCAATATGATCATTAACAATATCTGATTGGGATTGAACGACACCACGTTCCAAAAGAGCTGCAGTTATTTTATCAACATCTGAAACGTTCTCACGGTAGTGGTCAAACAAATCATTCAACACTATATCTATAGGTTTTTTCTCGTCGAAATGCATAACAATAATTTTAGTATTATAATTTGAATAAAGTTATCTAAAATTTATCAAACAAAAACATTTGTTCACTAAAAAACAGATAACTAAAAATAATATTCAGTAAACTACAGTTCTTCCGCAAGAATCTTCTCTAACTCGTCTGCTGTAAGATTCATATTGATATTGCCATCTTTAGCAAATGAGATCTCTCCTGTTTCTTCAGATACAATGACAGCAACAGCTTCTGATACTTCTGTAACCCCAATCGCTGCCCTATGACGCAAACCAAATTGTGGAGGAAGATCTTCACTATCTGACAATGGCAAAACAGAACTTGCGGTCATTATTCGATCATCAACAATAATAACTGCTCCATCATGAAGTGGAGAGTTTTTAAAGAATATGCTTTCCAGCAAACGTTTAGATACTGGCGCATCAATCATTGTTCCACTGGTTTGATAGTATTCTTCATCAAAATACCTAGAAAAAACCAATAAAGCACCGGTCCTAGATTTTGACATATTTTGACATGCCTCGACAATAGGCTTAATAAATTCAGAATTATCCCTGTGAGAGGATTTCTTGCCACCAAAAATAGACCAAAGGAATTTTTTACGTCTAAGGGAAATATTCTTACCAATATGGAGTAAAAAGCGCCTGATTTCCTGCTGGAATACGACAATCAACGCAATGGATCCTACGGAAATAAAACCACCGAAAATCTCGGTCAAAAGGCGCATTTCCATTTGCTTAACAACCAAATAAATACCATAAAACAGACCGACTCCAATTAAGATGTTGACCGCAATAGTACCTTTGATTAAGCTATAGACATAGTAAATGATAATTGCAACGAGCAATATATCAATGAAATCCAGCAGCCTAAAGCCACTCAATAGATTAAAGTCCAATCCATCCATACTTCCTGCAATTTAAAAAATATTATCCATTGATAGACCTATTTAAAATCAGAATTTATAAGGAATATGGCTCCCTAAAACTGTAAATTTGTAAAAATGAACTAAACTATGACTAAACTATCAGTAAATATCAATAAAATCGCAACCCTGAGAAACTCTCGTGGAGGAAATGTTCCAAATGTCCTGGAGACAGCTTTAGCATGTGAAAGATTTGGTGCAGAAGGTATAACCGTTCACCCAAGACCAGATGAAAGACATATTAGGTATCAAGATGTTTATGACCTGAAATCAAAAATCTCAACCGAATTCAATATCGAAGGAAATTGTAGAGAACAAAAGTTCGTAGACCTTGTGCTGGCGAACACTCCAGCTCAAGTCACATTAGTCCCTGATGAACAAGGTCAAATAACCTCTAACCATGGTTGGGACACCATAAATAACCGTGATTATCTATCACAAATGGTAAAGTTGTTCAAAAATCATGGCATTCGCGTTTCTATCTTTGTTGACCCTGTTGAAGATATGGTAGAGGCAGCTGCTGAAACAGGAACCGATCGAATAGAACTGTATACTGAAGCGTACGCTACAGATTTCCCTAAAAACAAAGAACAAGCAATTGAATCTTATGTTAAGGCTGCAATCAAAGCACAAGAAGTTGGTTTAGGGCTAAATGCTGGCCACGATCTTGACCTTAACAATCTACAATATTTCAAACAAAATATCCCAGGCCTCTTGGAGGTAAGTATCGGCCATGCACTTATTGCTGATGCTTTATACTTAGGATTAGAAGAAACTATAAAAAGATATATAGCTTGCCTTAAATAGCCTTTAGCACAAAAAAAACGGGAGTCAATTTATCATTGACTCCCGTTTTTTTTATTCTTGCTACCTAATGAATAGGCCTAAAAATTCTATTCCACCTGATTTTAGATAGGAAAGAACCATCCTCATCCCAACTCAACCAAGTAAATAACGCTTTACCAACAATATGATCTTCTGGAACAAAACCCCATCCCCTTGAATCCAAAGAGTTATGTCTATTGTCTCCCATCATCCAGTAATAATCCATTTTAAAGGTATAGCTGTCTACTTTATTGCCGTTCAGATAATATCCATCAGTTCTTTTATCAAATGTGTTTCCTTCGTAAACAGTAATTGCTCTTTCATACAGAGGAACTGTTAGACTGTCTAATTTGACTGTCCAGCCTTTCTTAGGCACTTGAATTGGCCCGAAATTATCATAATTCCAGATAATACCATTTGTATAGAATGGAAATGCTGTGAAATTAGGATTCGCATCACCAGGTTCATAGATTATCTCTTTGAATTCCTTAATGCTACTCCATTTTTTCACTATTTCAGCTTCCTCCTTCGTCATATGCATTCCATATTGACCCATATTTGGATCAGTATAAAAAGGATCAAGCTCAATGCGCATTTCCTTTATCCGCTGTAAATTCAAACCATTAGGATCTGTCAAAACAAGATAGTTGGTCTGAAAATCATCGTCAGTAAATGCAGGTTCGCCATTTACGAATAACTTTGTTCTTTCCATAGAAACAATGTCACCTGGCATACCAACACAGCGCTTGATATAGTTCTCCCGTTTATCTACTGGTCTATTGAATGGAGCATCTGCTTCCATCGGATAGTTGAATACAACGACATCATTGCGCTTGATTTCCTGAAATCCAGGTAATCGCTTATAATCAAGTTTGATAACCTCTGAATAGGCTTTACCTCCAGTAATTGGCATGGTATGATGCGCAAAAGGAAATGCAATTGGTGTCATTGGAATTCTTGGACCATAATTTAACTTACTTACAAACAAGAAATCCCCAACCAACAGACTTCTTTCCATTGATCCCGTTGGAATCATGTAAGCCTCGATTAAAAATCCGCGGATTAAGGTGGCAGCAACTGTCGCAAAGATGATTGCATCAGCCCATTCTCTGCCAACAGACTTTTTATAAGGGTATTTCTTTTTGAACTCCTCAGATGTAGAGATACCCAAATATTTAACATTAGGATCTCTTCCCCACATCGGCAATACAATAAAAGGAACTAAAACCGCAGCGGCATTCTCCCAAAATCTTCTCTTACCAAATGCCTTTATAAAATTCAAGAACAGATCGTAAAAAATAAAAACATTCACGATCGGAACGAAAAGCCAAATTATCCACCATGTTGGCCTTCCAACCAGCTGAGCCATCACATATTGTCCATAAATAGGAATGATAGCTTCCCAGCCTTGTTTCCCCGCTTTTCTATATAATAAAAATAGACCGTAAGCAGACCCTATGATGTATATGGCTAAAATGATATACCACATATATTATTTATTAAAATCAAACATTTCCGTCACTTGGTAAAATCCTTTTTTACCAAAAAGCCATTCCGCCGCAATAACCGCACCTAAAGCAAAACCCTCTCTGCTATGAGCAGTATGCTTAAACTCGATTTGGTCAACCTCAGAACTGTATAACACAGTATGGGTGCCCGGAACTTCCTCTATCCTCAAACTTTCAATCAACAACTCATCCGCCTTAGGAATAATTTCTTCTCCAGAACCCTCAACAGAATTAACCCAAGATTTTTTATCATCACTATTCTCCAAAATTCCCTCAGCTATTGTAATCGCTGTTCCACTTGGAGCATCCAATTTGTGAATATGATGAATTTCCTCAACTTGAACATCATATTGCTTATACGGATTCATAGCATTAGCCAACATCTTGTTGATATGGAAGAAAATATTAACTCCAATACTAAAGTTTGAGCCATACAACAAAGATTGATCAGCGTCTAGACAAGTTTCCTTTACTTCCTCCAAGTGCTCATACCATCCAGTGGTACCAACAACAAGTGGAAGGTCTGACTCAAAACATAAACTAATATTTTCTAGGGCAGCAGCAGGAGTACTGAAATCAATGGCCATATCAGCATCTTCCAAATCCTCGGATGTAATGGAACTTCTATTGCTTTCATCAACGATCAAAACAACTTCATGCCCTCTTTTCATGGCGAAGCGTTCAATCAATTGCCCCATTTTTCCGTATCCTAATAAAACGATTTTCATACAGTTAATTGGTTTTTATTTTAAGGTAATGGTCATCTTAACCCCTGGAGAGGCAAAACCTCCACCCGAGAATGCACCAATACCTGGTGTATATGCATAATTAGGAATAAAAGTAGGTGTTAATTTAAAGCTTAGGTCATTACTTATATTCCAACGATTTTTCAAAATAGAATCTACATAGGCTTCAACAACATTCAATCCATACCACCCCACAGTAACTAAGATAGTCAAATCTCGGTTCCTTCGCGCGTAATCTTTTTGTTGAACCAATCCTTGGACAGTCCAATTACTGTTGATCCCCAAAGATTCATGGTTTGAAGGTTGCCCAAATTCCTCTCGATATTGGAGCTCACCCAAGAATTCCTTATAGTACCATTGCCAATAATTGAAAGTCAAGGCTCCCCCAACAAAACCACCATAGATAATCGGTACTTTAACCCACCATAAGCCTCCGTTAGTGTATTGTCCCCATCCCGGCAAAATCAATGATCTTTTCCAGGCTACTCGACTTAATCTTTCAATTTCCAATCGAGCAGAATCCTTCAAAATATCCTTATAGTAAAACTTCTCACGCTCCTTTTCGGCCTTTTTGCGAGCCCGACGCTCAGCGCGAGTTTCCTTTTTTGTGGTATCCTGTTCTCCCTTTTTAAGAGAATCCTGAACCTGAACCATTTTTGTAGAGTCAGGAATAGTATCCTTTACTTGGCTCTTTGAGCAAGTAAAAGATAAAATCATCCCAACGAGCAATAAATATTTATACATTACCAGTCTAGCAACTCTAAAATTCGGCTCAAATCATCTTCCGAGTTGAAAGGAATCTCAATCGCTCCCTTTCCTTTAGTAGATTTCACGTTCAATTTAACGCGAGTGGCAAATTTTGAAGCCAAATCATCTTCAATCTTTTGATATTGAAAATTAAGTGCAGCCTCCTTCTTGCCCTTTTGTTTTTTATCTTTCGCTTGTTGCACCTCACGAACCAACTGCTCTGCCTTTCGAACAGACAAGCCCTTCTCAACGATTTCCTTGAAAATAAACAATTGCTTCTCGATCTCACCAACATTAATCAATGCTCTAGCATGACCCATGGAAAGATCCCCATCACGAATAGCCGCCTGAATAACGGGTGGGAGTTTTAATAAACGTAAATAGTTGGTTACCGTAGAACGGTTTTTACTAACACGATCTCCCAATTCCTCCTGCTTCAAACTGCACTCTTCAATCATCCGTTGGAAACTAAGTGCAATTTCAATAGCATTCAGGTTTTCACGCTGAATATTCTCGATCAATGCCATTTCTAACATCTGTTGGTCGTTCGCTGTACGAACATATGCAGGAATTTCAGTAATACCAGCTAGTTTAGACGCCCTTAACCTTCTCTCACCACTAATCAATTGATATTCATTTTTACCAACTTGACGCACAGTGATAGGCTGTATTAAACCCTGAACTTCAATGGATTCTGATAATTCGCGAAGGGCAGTTTCGTCAAAATCTGTACGTGGCTGAAATGGGTTTATCGATATTTGATCTACTTTTATGAAGTTTATGCTACCGGCAGGAGAGCTCGGTGTTTTACTTGCAGGAGTTTCAGCAGTCTGTTTCTTAGGACTTTCAACTGCTTCTTGCTGAAGCAATGCCCCCAAACCTCTACCTAATCCTGTTTTCCGCTGTTGTGCTGCCATACTATACTGTTACAGTTTGCTTATTCTCTTTTAATAATCCATTCTTTTGTAGAATCTCGCGTGCTAAATTCAAATAATTGATCGCACCTTTACATGAAGCATCATGCATAATCACTGAGATTCCAAAACTTGGAGCTTCACTTAAACGTGTATTACGCTGAATAATTGTGTCAAAAACTAAATCATTGAAGTGAGTGCGTACCTCTTCCACAACTTGATTCGATAACCTCAAACGTACATCATACATCGTCAACAAAATCCCCTCAATCTCTAACTCAGTGTTCAACCTGTTTTGAACAATTTTTATGGTATTCAACAATTTACCCAATCCTTCCAATGCAAAATACTCACATTGAACAGGAATTATAACTGAATCCGACGCTGTAAGAGCATTGATTGTAATAAGACCCAAGGAAGGAGAACAGTCAATGATGATAAAATCATAGTCATCCTTAACTTCGTCCAAAAGACGTTTCATTTTATATTCACGCTCATCCAAGTTGATCATCTCAATCTCAGCACCAACTAAGTCGATATGCGCTGGCAATAAATCAAGATTCGGAGTATCTGTCTGTTGTATAGCTTCTTTGGCTGTTACGTCATTTACTAAGCACTCGTAAATGCTCGCTTTGATTGCTCGAGGATCAAATCCAATACCAGATGTTGAGTTTGCTTGCGGATCCGCGTCCACCAACAAGGTCTTATACTCTAACACAGCTAAACTCGCAGCAAGATTGATGGAGGTGGTTGTCTTACCAACTCCTCCTTTTTGATTGGCTATGGCAATAATCTTTCCCATTGTGATTCCTCAAATTTTTGAAAATAATTCAAATTGGCATTACTCCGCTTCGACATGCAAATTAACACACCTTATTGATATTAGACACTTAAATGATGTTAAATTTGTTAATTTTGAAGCGAAACACATTCTGCCAACTCAGGATGCTAAGATACGAAAAATAGATTTAGGTATTTATACCGAACACTATTGCTTTTCACAAGTAACAACAAACAATGAATTTAATTATCTCAGGCACAAACAGAAAACACTCAAACTCCCTAAAAGTTGCTAAATTCTATCAAAAAGAATTGATGAAACGTGGTGAAGAATTTGAAATTCTTTCACTGGAAGATCTTCCTTCTGATATTATTGTAACAGACCTTTATGGAAAACGTAGTGAAGCATTCGCCGAGATCCAAGAAAAAGTATCCGCGGCCAAAGTTTTTGTCTTTATCATACCCGAATATAATGGCAGCTATCCCGGAGTCCTAAAAGTCTTTATTGATGCTTGCGCATTTCCCTCGTCATTCTTCCATAAAAAAGCAGCATTAGTGGGAGTAGCAACCGGGAAATATGGAAATGTTCGGGGAGTAGACCACTTCACAGGAGTATGCAATTACCTCAGAATGCATGTGCTGCCCCTAAAAATACATATCCCACTGATCCAAACTGAATTGAATACAGAGGAGGAATTTCACGACCCCCTTTCATTAAAATTCATCCTGGAACAAATAGATGAGATAGCAAGGTATTAGAATAATTCAATTCTACCACATCGTTTGTCATAATTTCTTTATACATCCCATAACTGAGGTTCGTACCCAGATATTATTGATTTTTATTTCTACATTTAATTTTATAACATAAAAATCAATCAGCATGTCAATCAAGAACCTTTCAATCTATGCACTTTCACTATCATTGGGAATTGCTTCCTGCAACCAACCCAACACGAATAAAAGCACGGAAACCTCCAATGACTCTACTACTTTTTACAATGGCAAAGATCTGGATGGCTGGCATGTGTACAACAGAGGCATTCTAGAGTCCAAATGGAAAGTCGAAAATGGCGAGTTGATCTGTGACCCTAAAGGTAAAGGAGAATTTGGAGACTTGATAAGTGACAAAGAATATGAAAATTTCGAACTTGACTTTGAATGGAAAGTAAAAAAAGGGGGCAATAGTGGTGTATTTATCAATGTTAAAGAAGACAGCACTTATGCAGCGACATTTGCGACAGGACTAGAAATGCAACTTCTCGATAATGCCAAGGCTGAACCAAGGCACCAAGTTGACTCAACTCATTGGGCAGGATGCTTGTATTCGGTAGAATGCATCGGCTCAAATTCAAAACCAAACCCTTACGGTGAGTGGAACAAAGGCAAGATCAAACAGCAAAACGGCCAGGTAACATTTTGGCTCAACGACAAAATAACCTTTCAGGACAGTATCAATACACCAGCTTTCAAACAAAAAATTGCAAACAGCAATATGAAGAATTACCCAGCCTTTGCAACATACCCTAAAGGAAAAATCGCCTTCCAAAACCATACAGACTCAGTTAGTTTCAGGAATATCGCAATCAAAGAATTGTAAAAAAGACTTTGCCATGGTTGGTGTCCTCACCAACCTTTAATCCTAACAAAAAAATTGCTTTCCAAAGAGATTGAGTAAGGTTAATACATTCTAACAATACATCTGGAATTAACCTTTACGATAAAATATAATCCCAATGTCATAAACAACATATTATTTATAATCATTCTAAATAATATATACCTTTACTACCGCAAAGAAAAAACAGTTTCAATTATACAGAAGTCCTGTTTACCCGCATGAGATAGGCGTGCGGGTAATGCAGGCACAATAATTCCATTGGCAAATATGAATAAATGTAGCCTAAAAATTCTTTCAAAAAATGACTTGGGCTTCATCAGTATGCCTGAAAATCAAAACATCATCCACCTTTGTTTTAATAATATTCTTATCAATTTTAGTAAAGAAGATTTTTTCACTTTTAGAAGAATTGTAAAAGACATTTTCAAAGAAAATGAGCCTATTTCTTTTCCTGATGGCAGAGAAAGAATACTTCTGAACAGTCCTTATCAAGGAATAAATTTCTCTTTTAACCAGATTGAGATGGCGGAATTAGTTAGGTCCTTAGATGAGGCATATTACATGGAAAGAATTTATTCATACCTTCAATAAGTATTTACACGATTTATATCATTCAAATTTTGCTCTGCTAATCCAACTTATTATTCGATAATTTCAAATTAATTATTTGGCTTTGAATTATTTGCTATTAATGCCCCAAAAAATATCCATAAAATATTTTGTAAATCAGAATTAACCCCTATATTTGCACACCGCAACAGCGAAAAGGAGAATTAGCTCAGCTGGTTCAGAGCATCTGCCTTACAAGCAGAGGGTCACTGGTTCGAATCCAGTATTCTCCACCAAAAATAAAAGGAGGCTTAGCTCAGCTGGTTCAGAGCATCTGCCTTACAAGCAGAGGGTCACTGGTTCGAATCCAGTAGCCTCCACTACCGAAAGAAAAGCATCAAGAAATTGGTGCTTTTTTCGTTTTTGGTGTTTTTTTGGAGCTCAGCTGGTTCAAGGGGATCAAGCTGAATTCTTGGGGGGAGTGTTAAAAATTTCTTAGTTTAGCGTCCTTAATACAAATATCCCTTGCAAGAAGCCGAACGTAAATTACTATCCTTATTGATGCCGGAAGGGCTTTTGGAATACTTCCAGATTTTAGAAGTCGATCAGGTCGACAATCAACTCCATATTTATTTAGATGAACTTAATATTGCTCCGACAGGCTATGAGAACAGCAAGTTGGAGTCAAAGGGTTTTATGCCTTCTACTGAAATTTCAGACTTTCCCATTCGAGGCCAGAAAGTTACGCTACATA